>JAFQFP010000028.1 GCA_017398625.1 Oscillospiraceae bacterium | reverse complement strand
TTCCAATTCAAGAACATATAAATTAATCAAAATGCTGGGGAAATTGAAACTTTTCTTGTTGTTTTTAACGGGCGATCCATGATCGCCCCTACGAATTTGATTGAAACATTGATGAAAAATAATACTTTTTTGACACTCTGAACACGGGCGTAGCGATACGCCCGTGTAAAATTTTTAGCCTTCTTCCACAACGATCTCTTTCAGAGTCAGACCGGGATTGCGGCGGCAGGTGAAGTCAATTGCCCAGTAGCTGGAGAATACCAGCAGGCTTCTGCCACGGTAGTCCTCCAAAAGCTCCGCATCGCTGCCCAGATTCAGGTCGCCCAGATCGCCGCTGTAGCTGTCGATGAGACGGATCTCCTCATAGGGCAGAGTCTCCATCCGCAGGTCAACGCCATACTCGTTTTTCATGCGGTACTGGAACACATCCAGCTGCAGCGTGCCAACGACGCCCACGATGACCTCCTCCATACCGGAGTTGGGAACCTTGAAGATCTGAATGGCACCCTCCTGCGCGATCTGCTCCGTACCCTTGACGAACTGCTTGCGCTTCATGGAGTCCTTGGCGGAGACACGGCAGAAATGCTCCGGGGCAAAGGTGGGGATGCCGGAGAAGCGGAATTTCTTGCCGGGGGTGGTGATGGTATCGCCGATGGCGAAGATGCCGGGATCAAATACACCGATCACATCGCCTGCGTAGGCCTCCTCCACGATCTCCCGCTCCGCTGCCATTAGCTGCTGAGGCTGGGAAAGACGCATCTTCTTGTTGCCCTGTACATGGTAGTATTCCGCGTCCCGCTGGAACTTTCCGGAGCAGATGCGCATAAAGGCAAGCCGGTCCCGGTGCGCCTTGTTCATGTTGGCTTGGATCTTGAATACAAAGGCGGAAAAGTCGGGGGAGAAGGTATCGATCTCGCCGCAGTCTGCCACACGGGACAGCGGGGGCGGTGTCAGCTTCAAAAACGCCTCCAAGAAAGGCTCGATGCCGAAGTTGGTCAGCGCAGAGCCGAAGAACACAGGGCTAAGCTGACCGTTGCGGACAGCCTCCAGATCCATTTCCCGACCTGCAGAGAGCAGCTCCACATCGTCGATGAGCTGCTGATGCTTCGCCTCGCCGTCCAAAAGCTGTGCCACTTGGGGGTCGTACAGATCCACGGCCAGCTTATCGGCCTTTGCTTTGCCGTTCAGACCGGAGAAGAACAGAAGCTGGCTCTGCTCCCGGTCATACACGCCTTGAAAATCCTTGCCGCAGCCGATGGGCCAGTTCATGGCATAGGTCTCGATGCCTAGCTCCCGTTCCACCTCGTCCAGCAGGTCAAAGGGATCCTTGGTCTCCCGGTCCATCTTGTTGACAAAGGTAAAAATGGGAATATGGCGCATGGCGCAGACCTTAAAGAGTTTCCGTGTCTGGGGCTCAACGCCCTTTGCACCGTCGATGACCATGACAGCGGAATCCGCCGCCATCAGGGTGCGGTAGGTATCCTCGGAAAAGTCTTGGTGACCGGGGGTATCCAGAATATTGATGCAGAAGCCGCCGTATTGGAACTGCATCACCGAGGAGGTGACGGAGATTCCGCGCTGCTTTTCGATCTCCATCCAATCCGAGGTGGCGGCGCGGGAGTTTTTCTTGCCCTTGACCACGCCCGCCTGAGCGATAGCACCGCCGTAAAGCAGGAATTTTTCGGTCAAGGTGGTTTTACCGGCGTCGGGATGGGAGATGATGGCGAAGGTCCGGCGGCGGCTGATCTCTTGTATTAAGGTTGACATAATATTTCCTCCGTTATGATATTGAAAACCACGGAAGGCTACGGGGGAAAGGAAAACCGCATAAAAAACCCTCCAAAAAGGTGATTATTTCACATAAACCAATTCAGTTTACCACATTTTTTGCTCTTTTACAAGGGGTAATTTCTCTAAGACCGTAAAAACGATCCTATAGCCCTATCCAGCGCCAAATTCTGATTTGGCAGGCAGGTCATATAGGGACCGATTGAACATATCGAACCTTTCGGGTACATTTACGGTTTGGGCGGATGAGGGCATCCACCCCTACAGGTGCCACCACCGGACACCTCGACAAATCATCGGATTTATTAGGGCGAGGGTATGGAAAAGCGCGCTGCGAGAACTACAGCGCGCTTATGGTGACCTTAAAAAGAAGAAAGGAAATTTTTCTCCCGGGTCTGGCAGGTGAACAGGATCACCTGTTTTTGTTCTGCTTCCTCCTGCAGGATCTCCATGGCGGCGGCAAGGCGGCTGTCGTCAAAGCGAACCAGCGCATCATCCAAGATCAGCGGCGCGTTGGGAGTCAGTGCTTCGCTGACCGCCAGCCGAAGTGCCAGATAGAGCTGGTCTACCGTGCCCTCACTGCGCCATTGGGCGGCATGGAGGGTATCCTCCTGCGTTGCGGCGGCATTGAGTCGGAAATCCTCTGTCAGGCTCAGCCGGTCATACCGCCCTGCGGTAAGCCGGGAAAGCAGCTCCTGTGCCCGGTGGGTGATCTGGGGCGCAAAGCGCCGTTGCAGCTCCCGTGTGGCTTGAGACAGGGTCTGTTGGGCAAGATCCAGCGCCGCATAGGTATCTTCCAGCTGGCGAAGCCGCTTACGCAGGGCATCAAGCTCCCGTTGCAGCTCGCTTTCCTGCCCAAGCTGTTCCATTTGCCCCATACAGTGCCCCTTTTGCAGAAGAAGCTGCTGCCGTTGGGCTGCATTTTCAGCCAAAAGCTGCTCTGTTTGGTCGGCGCTCCATGTCAGCGTGTCGGCAAACCGGGGAGCAGGCAGGGAAGACTCCGGCAGGGAGAGGGTCTGCAGCATAGCATCCAGCCCCGCAAGCTCCTCGCCGACAGCATCCAATGCAGCCCACTGAGATAGGATGTGCCGCATCTGCGCCTCGAACTGCCATGCTTCCTGCTGCCCGGTCACATGGGAAAGACACTCACGGGCGGCGGCAACGCTTTCTCGCCACAGCAGGCGGCTCTGGGTCAGACCGGACAGAGCAGCTTCATGCTCCTGCAAAGCCCTTTGATAGTCCTGCGCCAGTGTGATCCACCGGTGGGCAGGGATGGAACCGTATTTTGCCTGCAGCGCTTTGGTAAGCTTGGAGAATTTGCGTTTTCTGCCGCTGAGACACAGGGTCACGATCAGTGTCAGCACCGTTACGGCTGCACCGGCAGCGGTAACGATGAGCCCCGGTTGAAGCTGTTTAGCCAGCAGCAGAGCGCCCCCTGCCGCCAGAATCGCAAGCCCGATGACCCACCAAGGGAACACGGGGCGGATGTGGGCATGAAGCTTTTCGTATTGTGCCGCATCCTTCTGCGCCTGCTCCGCCGCATCCTCGGCAGGGATATCCGCAAAGGGTGCGGGAGTGATGGGCGGCTGAGGCGGCTGTGTATGCTGGGGTGCTTGGGCATAGATGGCATCCAGCTCTCGCTGGGCAAGGCTGAGTCGGGTCAGAGCTTCTTCCGCGGCTTCCCGCGGGGGCAGGGAAGCGCAGGCAATTTCCAGCGCTGCCTGCTTTTGCGAGGCCTCGTCTCGCCGGACCTGCAGGGCAGCGGCGCGCTGCCGCCGCTGCTGTGCGGCTTGATAGGCAAGGGCATCCCGGTGGTTTTCCAGCTTGCTGCGCTGCTTGGCAAGCTGCTCTTGAGCATCGGAGATCCGGTGCAGCTGGGCTTGCAGGTCTGCGGTCTGTGCCAAGCGGTCCTCCAGCAGCTTCACCTGTGCCTGTGTCTGGGGCAGAAGTCCCGTGCGGTTGAAGCGGATGCGGTTTTTCAGTTCCTTCAGCCGCTTGCCCAGAAGCTCTCCCGCACCGCTTTCATCGCCTGTGGTCACCAGCGCGTTGAGCCGGCTGCGCAGAGCCTCGTCTTGGGTGACAGGCATATTTTCCAGACGGATAAATCCCGCACGGATAAATACCTCCCGTTCCACCCCCAGCAGCATTTGACCGCAGTTGGCGGCAGTGAGCTCCGGCAGGGCAACGCCGCTTACGGTCTCATACGCCCGGAAATCAGCAAAAATTGCGCGGCCTTTCGTTCTTCGCTCGATGGTGATATCTCTGCCGTTCCAGTTCAGATCGATGCGCCCGGTCATGGGCGCACCGGACCATGGGGCGTAGCGTTCCTTATCCGCAAGGGCGTTTTTGGTGCTGTGGGTACGGGTCTCAATACCGTAAAGCATGGCGGCAAGAAAGGCGCACCATGTGGATTTGCCCCATTCGTTGGGGGCGTGGATGATATTCAGCCCCGGCTGCAGAGTCAGAGTCTGATGCTCCAGCTTGCCGAAGGTGGCGGTCATGGCATAGATCCTCACAGCGCCACCTCCTGTCCGTCCAGAAGCTGGCGGGAAAGCTTGGCGGCAAGCTGAACGGTGTTTCGGTCATAGCCTGCATCCAACTGCTGCCGGAGCAGGGAAAAGTACAGCCCCTCCAAGGTGTCGGTGCCTGCGGCAGCCCAAAGATCCACCGGGGGAACGGTCTTATCCGTGATCGACAGATTGGGGCATCGGGAAAACTGCCGCTTCAGCGCCCCGATATCCACGCTTTCCCACTCCCCGGTCAGTGCGACCCGGTAAAAGTCGGTGCTCTGGGCAGCAGGCAAAAGTTTTTCCAGCGTTTGGACAGGTGAGCCGGTGACGGCAGCCTCCAGATCGTAGAAGCGGGGGGTATCCAGCGGCAGAAAGCGGCTGTGAACAGAGTCGGAAAGTGTGACGATCAACACACCTTTTTCGCCGCACTCATCATAGCCCTTGCCCATGGGGCAGCCGGGCCAGCCGCAGAAGCCGCCGCCGCTTTGGGCGGTGCCGGTCTTATGGATATGTCCCAGCGCCAGATAGTCCAGTCCGGATCGGCGAAGCTGATAGGCGCTGACAGGGCAGTAGGGGGAATTCGCCTGCATGGGATCTCCGTGGAGCACACCGATCGCCCACCGCTCAGAGCCCTCTGCTTGAAAATCCGCCAGCAGGGGATCGCAGCAGGGGGCAGTATAGGCAGCACCCCATACCCGGCAATCCAAGTGGGGAAAGGAGATGCTTTCCATAGTGTTTTTGGTAAAAATATGCACATTTTCCGGCCAAATCTCTTGAAAATAAGGGGAAGTGGGAGAGTAAAAATCGTGATTTCCCGGAGCAATGCATACGGGGATGCCCACCTCCGCCAGCGCCCGGTACACGGCGGAGAAGGATTCCTTGGTATAGGCTCCGTCAAACAGGTCGCCACTGAGCACCATCAGATCGCACAGCTCCTGCCGTGCCGCCTGCGCCACCTTTTCCGGGAGCCTCAGCAACTCCTGCCGCAGATAGGCGCGGTTTTGGGGCGCGTGGAGCGTCAGCGGAGCATCCAGATGCCAGTCAGCGCTGTGAAGCAGCTTCATCGCTAAGATCCACCCTTTCCACACAGCGGCATTTGCCGGTCTCGGAGTCGATGGTAAACAGCACGGCTTCCAGCTTGGTAGGACCGTCGGCCCAGCGGTAGCGCTCCGTCAGATCCCCACGGAATTTGGCGATGGACAGGTCGGGACGGATGCCCAGCACGGAGTGCTTCGGCCCTGTCATGCCAAGATCCGTTACATAGCCGGTGCCCTTGGGCAAAACCTGCGTGTCGGCGGTGGGGACATGGGTGTGCGTACCCCAAACAGCGCTGACCCGTCCGTCCAGCATATAGCCCATTGCCAGCTTTTCCGAGGTGGCTTCCGCATGGATCTCCACCAGAATGATCTTCACATCCAGCTCCTTCAGCAGTTTTTCTACTTGCAAGAAAGGGTTATCCGGGCCGTAATCCATGTTGCAGCGGCCGATTAGATCGATCACCGCTACAGCGCCTGCCTTTGAATCAAAAATGCCGATGCCTCTGCCGGGGACTTGTGGAGCATAGTTAGCAGGCCGCAGGATCTGGGGGCAATCGTCCAGATAGGAAACGATCTCCCGCTTGGCAAAGGTGTGGTTGCCCATGGTGATCACATCGGCACCGGCATCCAGAATGTCCTCCCCCTGCTGGGGCAGCATACCTACAACGGCGGCGTTTTCTCCGTTGACGATCACAAAGTCTGCACCAGTTTTCCGCTTGAGATAGCGCAGACTGCGGCGGATCCGTTCCATACCCGGATTTCCCACCACATCGCCCACTGCCAAAACCTTAAAATCCATAGCCATTCTCCCTTCAAAGGTTCTTACCGATAGTATATACCAAAAATTCGTTCGATGCAAGAAAAAGAAACAATAGCGCCATTCCTGCCCGGTGGATACACCGGCTTGGAATGGCGCCGTTTTTTCAGTTGCGGTCAATGAGACAGCTTCAAGTTTGCCGCGAAGGCGTAGCCTTGGCGGTATCCCGTCACTGCGAAGATCACCAGCAGGGATATCAGCGCATAGCCGAAGAGAACGCCTGTGAGAAAGCGGCGGAGATTGGTGCTTTCGTAGGCGGTTTTCAGCTGGATAACGCCGTCCAGAACCAGCGGAAGCATAAGCAGCAGACAGGCCGGCACATTTGGCAGAAACCAAAAGGCTGCCGCGGCGCCCAAGATCATGCCCACCAATTCTCCGGTGCATCGGGCGCAGATGGGGAACTTCCGCCCCTGCCAGTGAAAGGAACGGTCATCCCGGCAATGGCAGCCGAAGATGATGGGCAGCCATTTATAAAGCCAAGTCTGCAAGGGTTAATATGCTACATAGTAGCCTGCCATGCCGATGACAAAGGAAAGAATGTAGAAGATGACAGCCACGATCACACTGACCAGCGCGCCGATGCCGGCTGCCTTGGCGGTCTTAGGCTTGGTGTCCTTCCAGACGAGGAACAGGATCAGACCCACCAGCGGAATGCAGCAGCCCAAAAGCCCCCAGCCAAAGCCACCGTTATCCACCACTGTGGGGGTGGTGGTCTGCGCGGTGCCGCAGCAGGAGCAAACCGCTGCGTTATCCTCAATAACGGAGCCGCAATTCTTACAATATGCCATGAGAAATCCTCCTTTTATACATGTGTTTGCTGATGAAAGAATGCTGTCTATCATCAGTAAAACGGATAAGCACAGTATATCATAAAATACAAACAAGTCAAGAAAAATGTCAGTACCTGTCCGAAAAAAGGGCGTGCTGCAAGTCACAGCACACCCTCGTTTTACCGCTGGTATTCGAATTCAAAATCGTAGATATCCACGGTATCGCCGTCTTGGATGCCCATTTCCTCCAGACGGGCAAACAGACCGCACTTGCGAAGCTGCAGGTCGAAGTAGTTCCGGGATTCGTAATCGTCGAAGTTGATGTTCATGATCAGACGGGAGAGCCACTCGCCGGTGACCAGCCAAGTGCTGCCGTAATGCTCGATCTCCAGCTTGCTGGGATCGCCGGCTTCCATCACAGGTGCCACATACTCCGGCTCGTAGATGGTAACAGGGGGCAGGGTGCGAAGCTGCTCTGCCACTACCCGCATTAGATTCCGGGTGCCCTGTGTGGTGCCTGCAGAGATCTCGTAAAGCCGGCAGCCCGCTTCCTCCACCCGCCGGCGCAGCCGCTCCAGATTGTCGGATTCCGGCATCAGCAGGTCGCACTTGTTGGCGGCAACGATCATGGGACGGTTGCTCAGATCCACGCTGTAGTTTTCCAGCTCGGCGCAGATGGCATCGAAATCCTCCACTGGATCTCTGCCCTCGCTGCCGGACACATCCACCACATGGACAAGCAGACGGCAGCGGTCGATATGCCGCAGGAAATCGTGTCCCAGACCGGCACCCTCGGCAGCACCTTCAATGATGCCGGGGATATCTGCCATGACAAAGGAGACACCCTCGTCTACATAGATCACACCCAGATTGGGGAACAGGGTGGTGAAGTGGTAGTTGGCGATCTTGGGGCGGGCATTGGAGGTGACAGACAGCAGGGTGGACTTGCCCACATTGGGGAATCCCACCAGACCCACATCCGCCAGCAGCTTCAGCTCAAGGATCACATCCCGCTCCTGTCCCTTCAGACCTGCCTTGGCGAACCGGGGCACCTGCCGGGTGGGGGTGGCAAAGTGATTGTTGCCCCAGCCGCCTCTGCCGCCCTTGGCGATGACGAAGTCCTCATCGGTGGACATATCCACGATGATCTGGTTGGTCTCGGCATCCCGGACAACAGTACCGCGGGGTACTTGAATGACCAGCGGCTCGCCACGCTTACCGCTCATGTTTCTGCCCTGCCCGTTGGCACCGGCTTGGGCGGTATACTTGCGCTTATAGCGAAAGTCCAGCAGAGTGGTCATGTGCTCGTTGACCCGCAGGATCACGCTGCCGCCATGACCGCCATCGCCGCCGTCGGGACCGCCGGAGGCAACATATTTTTCCCGGTGGAAGGCAACGGCACCGTCTCCGCCTCTGCCGCCTACCACGGTGATTCGTACTTTATCTACAAACATAGCAATTCCTCCGTTTGTGAATTCATGCTGTCAAAAACAGGCAGCCGACAGATGCCCATTTGTCACAGCACTTAAAAAAGGGGCTGTCGCAAAGTCAGTTTGCAACAGCCCTTCGTAAACTATGCGTGATTACTGTACGGCGTACACAGAGCACTGCCGGCGATCCTTGCCCTTGCGCTCGAACTTGACGGTGCCGTCAATCAAAGCGAACAGGGTGTCATCGCTGCCGATACCGACATTGACGCCGGGATGGATGTGGGTGCCTCTCTGGCGAACCAGAATGTTGCCGGCCAGAACGAACTGACCGTCGGCACGCTTCACGCCCAGACGCTTGGCGTTGGAATCACGACCGTTCTTAGTAGAACCGCCGCCCTTGTGGTGAGCGAAGTACTGAATACCAATCTTCAGCATGGGAATTACACCTCCAAAACTTCGATATAATCAGGATAATCGTCCCGCAGGCTGCAAAGGGTGAGCATCATTCCGGCAAGAACTGCCTGAACGGCATCCTCCTCATCGCAGGAAGCGGGGAGGGTCAGGGTGATGCGGGCACCATCCTCTTTGACCCGAACCTTGGCCTTTGCGCCGCACACATCGTTGATGGTAGCTTCGGCCATGGTAACAGCGGTAGAGATGGCGGCACAGACAATATCAGAGCCTGCTTCCGCATAACCGCTGTGACCGGACACACAGAATCCGGTGATTCTGTCGTCCTCGGTAAAAAATTCGCATCTAGTCATAATTACAGAGCGATCTTGGTGATCTCCACCTTGGTGTAGGGCTGACGATGACCCTGCTTCTTCTTCTCGTTCTTCTTAGCCTTGTACTTGAAGACGATGATCTTCTTAGCCTTGCCATTCTTGACGACCTTAGCCTCGACCACAGCACCCTCAACAACGGGAGCGCCGATCTTGGAGTTGTCGCCGTCCAGCACAGCCAGAACCTGGTCGAACTTCACGGTGGATTCGGCCTCAGCCTCCAGCTTCTCGATGTAGAGGACATCGCCCTCTGCAACGGTGTACTGCTTGCCACCGGTCACGATAATTGCTTTCATTTCTTTTTTCACCTACTTTATATTGTGTAGTCTCGCTCTTAGGGTGGGTACGCAGGGCGCACCACTTCGACCCATTCAATGCGGCTGAATAATTTTAACACCCTAGGTCATAATTGTCAAGTGTTTTTCCGAACTTTTTCTTGCGTTTTGCCCCCTTTTTTGGTATACTGTGGTGCAAAAGGAGGCGGAAAAAGTGAAAAGACTTTTTTGTGCCGTATTGGCGTGTCTTTTGCTGTCCGGCTGCGGCTGGTTTGAGCAAAAAGCGGATGTGGACTTCTGGTGCATGGACACCTTTATGAATGTAAAGCTATGGGGCAGCGGAGCGGAAAAGGCCGCCGGGGAGCTGCAAACCATGATGAATGACCTGCATACCACATGGTCGGCTGCCAACGAGCAATCCTTGCTTGGCAAGCTGAATGTGGGCATGGAGGTGGCGCTGACCGATGAGCAGCAGGCTGTCCTTGACCGGGCGCAGGCGCTGTCCCGGCGTACAGGAGGCGCTTTTGATCCGAAGATGCGGGCTGTGAGCCGTGCGTGGGGCTTTTATAATCTGGCTTACCGGGTGCCGGAGCAGGCGGATATCGACGCGGCGCTGGCATTGGAGCAGTGGGATCTGGGCGCCGCCATGAAGGGCTATGCCGGGGAAAAGGCGGCGGCTTATTTGGAGCAGACCGGGGTAGACAGGGGAATTCTAAGTCTGGGCGGCAATATCCAGACCTACGGCGAAAAGCCCGACGGTACACCGTGGCAGATCGCCATCCAAAACCCCTATGGCGAGGATGCGCTGGGCATCATCAGCGTGCAGGGAACGAAAAGTGTGGTCACCTCCGGCAGCTATCAGCGCTGCTTTGAAGCAAACGGTCAGTTTTATCACCATATTTTGGATCCCGAGACCGGTTATCCCGCGGATTCCGGTCTGGTGTCGGTGACGGTGATCTGCGATGAGGGTATGACCGCCGATGCTCTGTCCACAGCCCTGTTTGTCATGGGCTTAGAGGACGGCGTGGAATTCTGGCGGAGCAGCGATGATTTTGAAGCGGTATTCGTTACCGAGGACGGAGGTATCTACGCCACCGCGGGGGTAGCGCTTTCCGGCTGCAGCTATGAGGTGATCCAATGAAAACGAAAACTTGGATCTTGCTGATCGGCGCTGTGCTGCTGGTCTGCATGGGGCTGAGCGTGTGGCTGCTGGGCAGCGGCGGACAGGCGCAGCAGGCGCAGATCTGGTCGGAGGGGGAGCTGAAGCACACTCTTTTGCTGTCGGTGGATCAGACGGTGACGGTGGAAAGCGGCCTCGGCACCAATGTGGTCACCGTCCGTGACGGCAAGATCGCCGTTACTCAGGCGGATTGTCCCGACCACTACTGCATGGACAGAGGTTTTTGCAGCGGCGGTGCTCAGATCGTGTGCCTGCCCAACCGGCTGGTGATCAAGTTTGTCGGGGATTCCGGGATCGACGGCATGGCAGGATAAAAAATCAAGAAATTTGGAAAAACGGCTTGACAAATGCACCCTACACCGCTATAATACATCATGCGCCCGGACGATTAGCTCAGCTGGTAGAGCATTCGCTTGACGTGCGAAGGGTCAGCGGTTCGAGTCCGTTATCGTCCACCATATAAGAACCGTAATTGTGATACGCAGTTACGGTTCTTTTATTTGCCCTTTTACCCCTAAAACGGGGTTAATCGAACATTTTTCAAAAGAAATGCCCAACCTGGAGTGTTTCCGGGTTGGGCATTTTGCGTTTTTTGCGGTATTTTCCCCCGTAGGTTTCGTTAAATTTATGGGGTTTTATTAAATTTATGGGGGTATCGTTATAATTGTGGGAAGGTGCTTCAACATAGCATCAAATCACCTCTTGTTTATTACACTGCCCAAGGAAATCAAAGCCAATTATTCCGTACTGTTCATAACCGGCAAGTTCTTCGCAATTAACATATCATTACATTCGTGTATTGTACTCATATAAAGATGGTTTAGGAAGAAGTTATACATCAAATGGGCCTCGCTCTGTGCCAGTCGCAGCGAGTAACCGGATCTGCTAATAAGCGCATTGCTTAATTCAGGCGGAAGATGCATACCGATGCAAATGGCAACAACGCTGTCTATGCTTTTGGGGTAATTAGGGTTATTACGCATACGCTGAACCATTTTCGTGGATATCAAGGTGTTTTCTGCCATGGCTTCTTCAGATATTTCCACCCGATCCATAAGATAAATAAGTGCAGCGCCAAAAGTAGCAGGCAATTCCTAAAGTACCCGCTGAATTTCCAGCTCACGAGCAAGAAAGGCATCTGCTTTTCCCATAACATCATATATGTATGAACCCTTTTGCGATTGACCAGCGAGTCGCATATCACTGAAGGCGATAATTTGGGCATCGTCCGCACGGATACAGTATGTCTGATCTTTCTTCAGACTCCCTTTCTTGAAAGCGTGCGGCTTCACATACCGACCATCGATATAGGTGAATGCACCGATTGCTTCTTCGTACCCGGCATCTACCATACGCATCTTTGCGGCCTGTCGCGAGACCACAAAGAACGATGCAAGGGCATCAATGACAGCTTCCATTACATCAACGATGTGGACGGCTTTCAGCTCTTGTTGGAAAGCACGGATATATTCGGCGGCTTTTACTTTGAATACACTAAGCGGCATCTGGATGCGCGGAGCCAAGGAATTTGCCTGCCACTCCATCCAGTCTGCAGCGGAACGATTGGAAGAACCTTTGGAGCCACCAACGACCAGACATTTGATCTGTGCCGCGGCACGGTTATAAAGGCGCTCCAGTTCAAAGGCTTTGCGGTGTTGATCCCAATGAATGCACTCATGCACAATGGTATTATTAACAGATCCCAGATTTCGCAGGAGGAAAGCCTTAGGATCGACAACGATTGTTTTTGCCGGAAAATGTACGGTTTCCATCTCCCCGGTGGAAGAATTGAAAACCTTGGTGTCACAGTCGGCAAAGAAAATCTGTCCAAAAACAGAAAAATCTCCTGTCAGTTCATGCGTGATAACAGTAAGACCCAGCCTATTGGCAAGGACCATAGGGTCAACAGGCATGGGGGTTTCAAGTGCCTCCGGATAGTGCTTTCTCAAAAAATCCGTAGCAGTTTTCTCTAGGTCAATTTTATAGCTGATGGGAACCAGAGAATCCGACAAAGGCTTGTTCTGCTTATTCTTCTGATTATACTGCTCGACCTTTTGAATGCGGAGATCGTCCGTATTTTTGGCAAGCTCTGCAGTACAAGAAATGAGAAACCAAGGGTAACAGGTATCCTCATCAACATCACGGTATCTGTGATGCGCCTTAACATAAACTTCCACTTCTACAAGGGCTGGTAGCATTTATGCAGGAATTAGTGAACCGAGACGGAGTACTGGCGGCATTCGATAACAAGCTTTGGCTGGTATCGGTTGATAAGGCAGTTGTTCACCGAGACGGGAAGATCGTATTCCACTTTTATGGTGGGGTAGAGATTTGTCAGTAATTGTTGCTTACGCGACAAGGTGCGCTGGGGTCAGTTTGCCCTGCGGTGTGGAGCGGAGGTGCGCTTGTGACCGGTCGGTTTTGGGCGGAGCGTACCCTTCTCCTAAGGTGTGGGCGGGCTTCCGTGTTTATTTTTCGCGACACCTGCTTGCAAATCTCTTGTAAAAAAACTTGCTGTGTTTCTATTGCAATGTGCCCCCTTTTTATGCTAAAATGTAACTATTCAGTCGAGGTATCTTCCACAAACAATTGACGCAAGAATTTCTGATATCATAACGCTTTTGGCGAAGATACCCGCATATTTTAGAACTCAAATTAAGGGCTACTGAATCGTTACACTAAAATATTAAAAGAGAGATTTTTGTGTCATAGGAGGAAGGTTTATGAAAAAAGTATTGTGCTTGGTTCTTTCCTTTGCCATACTGTTGGCTTTGCTGCCGATGGTAGGCTATGCCGCTGATGCGGCGACTCTGCCAAGATACTTATATGTGGGCGGCGTAGCGGTGGTGGAGGAGTACGTGGCAGGCGCTGTCACCTCCGGCCAAGGCTGGCGCTATGATGTAGAGACCGCCACCTTGTACCTGACGGACGGTGCGGATATCCGCTACAGCTCCACCACAGAAGATTCTCTGGAAAACGGCATCTACTGCTCCGGCGGCACGCTGAATATCCACGCCAGCGGCACGGTCAATATCACCGGCTATGGCAACGGCATCGATCTGCCCGACGGAAGCCTCTCCCTCTATGCCGCAGAGGGTGCCAATGTCACCATCACCGGCACATCCGCAGGCAGCGTGGGCATCAACTCCACTGTCGACACCAACTATATCCGCTTCAGTGGCAAGGGCACGGTCAATGTCAACGCCTCCGATGGCGCTTCCTACGGCATGACCGCTCACGGCAGCATTTACATCGACGGCGTGACCCTCAATGTCCGAGGCACCTCGAACTATGACGATATCTCCGGTGCCAACGTTCTCATCGGCCAGACCGAGGGCGCTGTGGTAAACTGCCTTGGCACCACCTGCTCCGGCATCGGCGGCACCCTGACCCAAAAGGTGGGCATTTATAACGGCAGTATCGTCCATTTGGCGGAGAAGACCACGGAGAAGAGCTGGCTCCTTGGCCTCCACGCCAAGACCATAGAGATCGCGGACAGCACCGTGGTTATGGATGGTCTGACCGGTGCCTACTCTATCTATGCCATGCACGGCACCTCTGCCGTCAGCGGTGCCTCCCATATCCTGATCCGCAAGATGGTATCCACCGAGGACGGCGCCTACGGCCTGACCGTCGGCTACGACCCCTATCAGCTGACGGGAGAGGCGGGCTACTATACCCGCAGCGATGCCGCTGCAGAATTTACCGCAGACGGCGATATCACAGAGATATACATCGGCTATTTTGAGCTCTACTATCCCAGCCATCTGACCTGCTATTATCCCAATGGCGATGGCACCCACGCTCTGGGCTGTCCCCCTGTCTGCAACAGTGGGCTCAAGGGCGAGAGCATCGCCTGCGGCGGCACGGCCAACTGCACCACCCGTGCCTTCTGCGATATCTGCCAGAGCAGCTACGGCGAGCCGGATCTCAATAACCACGACAGCAGTGTCACGCTGGTCAACGGCTTCTGCCCCTACTGCCCCACGGTGGAGGCAGCGGTGGATTCCGACGGCGACGGCTATTACGAGATCAGCAACGGCGGCCAGCTCTACTGGTTTGCGCAGCAGGTCAACGGCGGCAACAGCGCCATCAACGGCAAGCTGACCGCCGATATTGTGGTCAACGAGAATGTGCTCAACGACGTCGGCATGCCCGACCTCTACGAATCGACCTTCAGAGAATGGGTGCCCATCGGCAGCAGAGACACCACGGAGTACTCCGGCAAGTTTGACGGCCAGGGTCACACGATCAGCGGTCTGTACCTCAATGATTATGTGGATGAAGACGTGGGCCTGTTCGGTGCGATCAACGGAGCAACCATCCAAAATATCGGCCTGGTGGATTCCTGGATCAATGCCGTATACAATGTTGCCGGTATTGCCGGTTATGTGATTTATTCCACCGTGGAGAACTGCTACAACACCAGCACCATAAAGAGCATCGGCCAGTCCGGAAACGGCGCATCCAGTGTGGGCGGTATCGCCGGCTACGTTGCCGACGGCAGCGCAATGATCAACTGCTATAACAGCGGCAGGATCATCGGCGACTGGTGGGTCGGCGGTATCGCCGGCCGTATGTACGCAAGAGAAAGCCTGCTCCAGAACTGCTACAATGTGGGCAGTGTGGAAGGCAATAAGACGGTAGGCGGCCTGCTTAGCAAGAACTACGGCATCGTAACCAACTGCTATAACCTTGGTCCTGTGGAGGGAACCGAGTATGTAGGCGAATTGATCGGCGAGAACGTCTATGACAGCACTGTGACAAACTGCTACTATTGTCCAAGCGAAAACTCCGTCGGCATCCCCTATGACAAGTCCTCCAACCCCTCTCAGCTCTCCACCTTTGCCGCAGAGCAGTTTGCTGCTGCCTCCGGCGAGACCGGTGCGGTGGTGGATGTGCTCAATGCCTGGGTCAACGAGCAGAATGACGATAGATATAAAAACTGGCATATCTGCTCAGGCATTTCCTACTATTATCCCACCTTGGATCTTCACTTCGTCTACACCGACAACGGGGAAACCCACACGGTGGGCTGCGCGCTCTGCGATGTCGCATCTGCAGAGGCACATAGCTATTCCTATACCGTAGAGGAAAACCGCATCACCGAGTCCTGCCAGCACTGCTCCTACAGCGCATCTGTCAGCATGGAGGTGCCCGAAGACTGGAATTATGACCGGAGCGTCCGTGAGGCTCGCTATGTCATCGAGGATACCACCCCCGTTTCCGGCGTCCTGCTTCAGTATTTCCGCTGCAGCGATGATCCCGAGGCAGAGCCTGAGCTTCTGAAGTCTGCCCCTTCGGATGCAGGCACTTACATTGTCCGGCTCAGCGTGGGCGAGGTCTCTGTAGAGGACACCGTGACCGTCTCTCCCATTCCCATCACCCTGCTGGGTGCGGAAGCAGAGACCAGAAACTACGACGGCACGCCCTATGTTACGCTGGATACCTCCTACGGCGCCAGCGGCTTTAAGGTAGAGGGCATTCTCGACGGCGACAGCATCGAGATCCTCTACGATTCTGTGGAAGTGGCATCTGCCAATGCAGGTGAATACGATCAGGTTACTGTAAAGGGTCTGACCACCGGCGGCGAGGATGGACATAACTACACCGTCGTCTCCGAAGCGACTCTTCCCATTTACAATATCTGGGGCAACTACGAAACCAGCATTTCCATCTACCACAAGGGTCTGACCATCCGTCTTTCCGACCAGCAGGCAGCCTCTCTGGAGGCACTGGATCAGAACGCCTGGGAGATCGATGTGGATGAGGGTCTTCTGGAGGGACACAGCATTGCTTCCATCAAGCTCATTGCCGAAATGAATGAGGGCTCCACAAAATACGCCTCCATCTCCGTGGAGGAGGGCTCTTTGATGATCGTGGACGCAGAGGGCAAGGATGTGACGGAGAACTACTATGTGTGGGCATATCCTGCAACCCTGACCATCATCTGCCCTGACCATGATGAATTTGTCCAGGGCTTCTGCACTAACTGCGGCGGCTGTGAGGAAGCCACCTTCAACGAAGAGGGCTACTATTACGAGATCGCCAATGCGGGCCAGCTGTACTGGTTTGCGGAATATGTGAACAATGTGGGTGGCAGCGTGGCCGCTGTGCTGGTCAATGACATTGCCGTTCCCGAAAGTGCTCCCCAGTGGACACCCATCGGCAGCCTCTCTCATATCTATTCCGGCAGCTTCGACGGTCGGGGTCACAGCATCTCCGGCCTGTATGTGAACCAGCCCGAATGGGACTATGTGGGTCTGTTCGGCTATGTAGGCTATAATCCCGAGGTCAAGAACCTGACCATCACCGACTCCACCTTCATCGGCAATCATTACGTGGGCGCATTGGCAGGCTACGGCGAGGTCTCAGCTACCAATATCGCCGTCGTTGAGAACGTGACCGTCCGGGGCAACGCCTATACAGGCACTATGGTCGGCTACAACGCAGGCTACTTCAGCAATTGCTTTGCCTACAGTGATTCCTTTGTAGCCTATATGTACTCCGGCTACGGCAGCATTGAAAACTGCTACTTCCTCTCCGAGACCGACGACGAATACGGCACCATCGGCAAGACCGCTGCCCAGTTCGCCAGTGGCGAGGTGGCATACCTGCTCCAGGCAGGTCAGGTGGGCGAGGACATCTGGGACGACGAAACCGGTGACTGGCTTGGCACCAGTGAGCCCGAGCTGGTCTGGGGTCAGACCATCGGTGAGGATGCTTATCCTGCGCTGAAGGGCGCGAAGGTCTATCAGGTCACCGACTGCAAGGGCGAAACTGTCTATAGCAACACCGATGTCAGCGGCGAACACATCGATGCTGACAACAGCGGTCGCTGCGATAGCTGTAACGAGCTGATGCAGCCTGCGCTGCTGCGGATGGTGTCCATCAGCCTGAAGGGCAACATCGCTCTGAACTACTATATGCTCCTGTCTGACGAGGTTCTCTCTGACAGCACCGCTTATATGCAGTTCACTATGGCAGATGGCGAGATCATCCAGATTCCCGTCAGCGAGGGCGTGAAGTACGAGTATGAAGGCGAGGCCTACTATGTGTTCTCCTGCGCTGTGGATGCCAAGGAAATGACTGACGAAGTTATCAGCCAGTTCTTCTATGAGGAAGGTTCTACTAAGGAGCATACCTACAGTGTCCAGACCTACGCAAAGCACATCCTCGAAACATCTACCAATGAGAAGATCAAGGTTCTGATCACTGCCATGCTGAACTACGGTGCCGCTTCTCAGACCCACTTCGGCTACAACACCGACGATCTGGCAAACGCCGAGCTGGCAGCTCCCGATTACTCCAATGTGACCATCTCCGGCATTGGTGCCGTTGCCGGTCAGGGCACCGAGCTGGCAAAGTTCTACTCCGCTTCTCTGATCCTGAAGTCCGAAACCACCCTGCGGTTCTTCTTCACCGGCAGCATCACCGCAACCTACAACGGTCAGACGCTGGAGGTCAAGGAGCGCAGCGGTCTGTACTATGTGGACGTGGTCGGTATCTCTGCCAAGGATCTGGACGAGGATGTGACCATCACCATTAACGATGGCACCAACACCGCCGAAGTTTCTTTCAACCCCATGGCATACTGTCAGGCGGTTCAGAACGACACCACCGGCAGCTTTGATGAAAATATGAAAAATCTGGTCGCCTCCTTGTACCTGTACAATCAGGCAGCTAACAATTACTTTGAGGAGAAATGATTATGAAAGAAAAATTTTTGGAACCGGAACTGAAGATTATCAGCTTCGAGACAATGGATATCATTACCGCCAGCGACGGCGGTGGTCTGGATGAGGACGAGCTGCCTCCCGTCGTAATTGGATGATCAAACGCAATGAAACAGTATGTTAAGCTGGCTCTGTGTGTTCTGCTTTTGGTATTGCTTCTGACCGGCTGCGGCAAGCAGCCATCAGAGGATGCCTCTCCGACCACCACACAGCCTGTAACAGAGGCTACCGATGGGCTGGAGGAAGGAGAGCTTCCACCTGTCGTCATTCCCCAGCAAACAAAGCCTGTGACACAGCCTGCGGAAGAAGCCACTGCCCCTGAAACCACCCAGCCGACGGAAGGTACGAAGCCTGCCGAGGGAACGAAGCCTCCCGAAACAACGAAGCAAACTGAGGGCACACAGCCTCCTGAAACGACGGAACCGACAGAAGGCACACAGCCTCCCGAAACAACGGAGCCGACAGAATCTACCGATCCACCCGGCTTTGACGATGATGAGCTGCCCCCGGTGCCTGTTGGTTGAGAAAATAGCAACCACCCCTTAACCCAAAAGGGCGGTGACGGAACAGGACCGCCACCGCCCTTTATGTGATAAACCAATCTCGGAAGGATACTGGATATGGCGCTGTATTCACTGGCAGATTTTGTAGTAGACATCGAAAATAAATATGACTTCCTCACAAGACAATGTGTGGAATATCAATATAGCGGCACCGCCCCGGCTGATTTTACGGTTCGTGTGACCGAGGAGGATATCCGCGCGGAGCAAAATATGACACCCGATATCCGGTATCCTGCCGGGTATTTGGAAAGCGTATGTGCCTACCGGAAATTGTGCATAGAGCTTCCCCTGCACGATGCCATGCTGATGCACGGCTCGGTAATATCCTGCTGTGGCAGGGGCATCGCATTTTTTGCACGAAGCGGTGTAGGCAAGACCACCCATACCATGCTTTGGAAGCAGGTGTACGGAGAGCAGGTGCGGATCATCAACGGCGATAAGCCCATCCTGCGTTTTTTCGATGACGTTCCCTTCGCTTACGGCACACCATGGGCAGGCAAAGAGAAGCTGCAAAGCAATGACCGGGTACCCCTTACGGATATTTGCTTTATCGAGCGAAGCCCGGATAATTCCGTATTCCGGGTTGAACCGGTGGAAAGGCTCAATGCACTGATGCAGCAGCTTTTGCTCCCGTCAGACCCTGCCGCAGCCGAAAAGACCCTTGAGCTAACGGACCGGATGCTGTCGGTATGTAATGTCTGGGTCATCCGCTGCAATATATCCGAGGAAGCCGCCATCATTGCCTACGGAACGATCATAGGAGAGATTTAGTGAAGCTAAGATACAATTTCGTTGTCCGAAATGTGGCCGGACAGGCTGTTGCTATTGCTGTAGGAGCGGACAGCGAGCAGTTCAAAGGTATGATCAAGCTCAATTCCAGCGGTGAGATGATCTTCAAAATACTAAGCACTGGCGATATCACCTTCGATGCGCTCCTTGCCCAAGTTGCCGACCATTTCGGCATTTCGGAGGAAACCGCAAGGCCCTCCGTCACGGCATTTATTGATCAGCTTCGGCAAAACGAGCTGTTGGAAGGACAGGGAATATGACCATAGAGCTCTACGCAGAAAAACGACCCCCGGGAGTCGCAATATTTCAAAATTAGGGTTATTACACATGAAAAGACCGTAATTGTGACACCACAATTACGGTCTTTTCAGCTAAATTCGGCATGCGCCGAGCTAAATTGCCTATTGGCAGCTAAATTCCTAACGGAGCTAAATTGGGCTTCGCCCAGCTATATAGCCGAATTTAATTTAGCTATTGCGAAGCAATAATTTAGCTGCGAGCATAGCGAGCAATTTCGCTACGAAGTAATTTAGCTAATGACAAACCTACTGATTTGTGCTATCCTTGTTTAGAAGGAGCTGATCTATAATAGCAGAAAGCATTATGCTTGAGGTAGCAAAGGACTTGCAATTACTCAAGAGGAATTTGACACTAAGAAAAAAGAGTATTTGGATATGTAATCAACTTTAACCTCCCCGATCAACCTCCCCGATCAATGGGGAGGTTTTCCTTTTTGATAGATAACGGACTCGAACCCATCCAAATGCGACAGTCCGGTGGGTTGTTAACGAGATCGCATTATTAAAAAAGTGTTGACATCCCGATTAGGGCTGCGTAAAATAGTTGCAAATGCAACAGTTGCGTTTGCAACTATCAGGAGGATGCTTATGTATCAAATCACCCAGCTGATCACCGATCTTTCCCGCAGCCGGGGACAGTATCTGACAAACCGGGTGCTGCCCTACGGGCTGAAAAGCTGCCATGCCATGGATCTTTCGCTGATCTGCTGGCAAAGCGGCATTTCTCAGGACAGCCTTGCCCGTCAGCGTCAGACGGACAAGAGCAGTATTGCCCGGCAGGTGGCGTTTCTGGAGGAAGAGGGCTACATTACCCGATGCGCCTGCCAAGAGGATAAACGGATCATGCGGCTGTATCCCACGGAAAAGGCGATAGCCCTGCTCCCGGAGCTGACACGGATCCTGACCCATTGGGAGGATCGGCTGACACAGGATCTGACAGAGGAAGAAAGAGCGCTCCTGCTTTGTATGCTGCAAAAAATGGAGCAGCACACCTGCCAGTGGAAGGAGGAGATGTGATTTGAAGCAGCTTTGGAAGTATATCCGGCCCCATCGGTTTTTCATTCTCGCCACTTTGGTCATCAAGTTCCTCGGCACCTATGTGGAGCTGATGATCCCGGATCTGATGGAGACCATCATCGATGAAAAAGCCCCGGCAGGGGATATGACCCAGATCTATCTTTACGGCGGAGGGATGCTTTTGTGCGCGGTCTGCGCGCTGGTGGGAAACATTGTTGCCAACCGGATGTCTGCCGTCAGCTCCGGCAAGATCACCCGAGCCATTCGCCATGACCTGTTTGTGAAGCTGCAGAGCCTTTCTGCCCGGCAGATGGACAGGCTTACGGTGCCCTCGGCGGAATCCCGGTTGACCAGCGATACCTATAACATCAACCAAATGCTGACCCGGATCCAGCGCATGGGTATCCGTGCGCCGATCCTGCTCATCGGCGGCATTATCATGACACTGCAGATGGACGCGGCTTTGGCGCTGGTGTTTATCGGATTGCTGCCGATCATCGGTGTGGTGGTCTATTTTGTGACCAAGTACAGTGTCCCCATGCATATGCGGCAGCAGACGGTGCTGGACAAGGTGGTTCGTGTGGTACAGGAGAACATCACCGGCATCCGTGTCATCAAGGCTCTGAGCAAAAGCGACCATGAAAAGGCCAGATTTCACGCCGTCAACGAGGAGCTTGCCCAGACCGGTTTGAAAGCAGGCATGATCACCTCTGTCACAAATCCAGTATCTACGATGGTACTGAATCTTGGCTTGACGCTGGTGGTGGTCGTGGGCGCGTTTCGGGTCAATTCCGGGGAGATCCAGCCCGGCGTGATCATTGCGTTTTTGCAGTATTTCACCATGATCCTCAATGCCATGCTGGGCATTACCCGGATCTTTGTAATGTGGTCAAAGGGCGCTGCCAGCGCCGACCGTGTGGCGGATGTGCTGGAGCTGCCGGAGGATCTTGCGGTCGTTCCGGCGGAGGAAGGGGAGCGCTCCGGGAAGGCTGCCCATATTGAGTTCCGAAATGTCAGCTTTTCCTACACCGGCGTGGGTATGGATATTGAAAACCTAAGCTTCCGGTTGGAGCATGGACAGACCTTGGGTATTCTGGGTCCCACCGGCTCCGGCAAGACCACCATCTTGAATCTGCTGCTGCGGCTTTACGACCCGGATGCCGGGCAGGTGCTGCTGGATGGGCAGGATATACGCACCATTCCCTATGAGCAGCTTCGGGAAAAATTCGGCATTGTTTTCCAGAACGATTTTATTACAGAAGGTACGATTGCCCACAACATCCGCTTTTTCCGGGATATCGACGATGCTACGGTCTATGCCGCTGC
Organism: Oscillospiraceae bacterium; assembly: GCA_017398625.1. Lineage (GTDB taxonomy): Bacteria > Bacillota > Clostridia > Oscillospirales > Oscillospiraceae > Faecousia. Next base: position 33,395 of record JAFQFP010000028.1, on the reverse strand, counting down.
CGATGCCGCACAGGCGGAGTTTATCGCGGAAAAGGAGGGCGGCATGGATGCTGAGGTGGTGGTTCGTGGTAATAACCTCTCCGGCGGACAGAAGCAGCGGCTGCTGATCGCCCGGGCGCTGGCGGCAAACCCTGAGATCCTTGTGCTGGATGATGCGTCCTCTGCGCTGGATTACCAAACAGATTCCCGCCTGCGCCGTGCCCTGCGGGAAAACTACCGCAATACTACCACGGTGCTGGTCACACAGCGGGTCAGCTCCCTGCGCCATGCGGATCTGATATTGGTGCTGGATGACGGCAGAGTTAGCGGCGCGGGAGATCACGCCCATTTGATGCAGACCTGCGAAGAATACCGCAGCATTGCCCAGACCCAAATGGGTGACAGAAGGGAGGGGGCATAATGGCAAATGTAAATATGATCGGCGGCGGCCGTTATGCCCGGGGAGAAGGCAGCGGAGACAACCGCAGATTTGAAGCGAAGAAGATCGATGTACGGGCGCTGCTGGTTCGGCTCTGGAAGTATCTGGGCAGAAACCGCCTGCTGTTGGTGCTGGCGCTTTTCCTGTCTGTGACCAGCAGCTTGCTGGTGCTGTACGGTCCCAAGCTCTCCGGTGAAGCGATTAATGCCATTGATCTGGGTGCGGGGAAGGTGGACTTCGATACCGTTTTCCGATGCGCCATACTGATGGTCATTTTCTATATCTGTTCCTCCGCTCTTACTTATTTGCTTCACGCGGTAATGCTGCGGCTGTCCCGGTCGGTGACCAAACAGATGCGCCATGATGTGTTTGAGAATCTTACAGCCCTTCCCGTCGGGTATTTTGACAGGTTTCAGACAGGCGATATCATCAGTACCATCACCTATGATGTGGATACCGTGAACCAAAGCATATCTGCTGACCTGCTGCAGATCCTGCAGAGCATCGTCACGGTCACCGTTTCCTTTATCATGATGCTGACCATTGCGCCCCGGCTGGTGCTGATCTTCGTATTCACCATTCCCGTTACCTTCCTTTTTACCCGCTGGATGACCAAGCGGGTGCGTCCGCTGTTTCGTACCCGCAGCGCCCGGTTGGGCGAGCTGAACGGCTTTGTGGAGGAGATGCTCTCCGGGCAAAAGACCATCCGTGCTTACGGTAGGGAAAAGGTGGTGCTGGAGCGCTTTGATGCGAAAAACAACGCGGCAGTGGAGGCTTATACCACAGCCGAGGCAAACGGCACGCTTACCGGCCCGTCGGTGAATTTTATCAACAATCTTTCTCTGGCGCTGGTTTGCGTGTTCAGCTCGGTGCTGCTGGTGCAGGGAAAGATCCGGCTGGGTGATCTGAGCAGCTTTGTGCAGTATTCCCGAAAGTTTTCCGGTCCCATCAATGAGGTGGCGAACATTATCTCTGAGCTTCAAAGTGCCATTGCCGCCGCGGAGCGGGTCTTTGCGCTGATCGATGCCAAGCCCGAGCCTGCCGATGCACCGGATGCGCTGGTTTTGGAATCGGTGGAGGGGGATGTGGAACTGAAGGATGTGGATTTCTCCTATGTGCGCGAGCAGCCCATCATCCAAGATCTGGATTTGCATGCCCAGCCCGGCAGCCTGACCGCCATCGTAGGTCCTACAGGCGCGGGAAAGACCACCATCATCAATTTGCTAATGCGGTTTTATGATGTGGATGCCGGTGGGATCTATGTGGACGGCAACGAGATCCGCAGCGTCACCCGCAGCTCTCTGCGAAAGGCATACTCTATGGTCTTGCAGGAGACATGGCTGTTCCACGGTACGATCTTTGAAAATATCGCCTACGGAAAGCCCGATGCCACCATGGAGGAGGTGATAGCGGCGGCAAAGGCTGCCCATATCCACAGCTATATCACCCGGCTGCCGCAGGGCTATAATACCCTTTTGTCTGACAACGGAACCTCCATTTCCAAGGGGCAGAAGCAGCTGCTCACCATTGCCCGTGCCATGCTGCTGGATGCCCATATGCTGATCTTGGACGAAGCCACCTCCAATGTGGATACCCGCACCGAGCAGCGGATCCAAGCTGCCATGCGGACATTGATGCAGAACAAGACCTGCTTCGTGATCGCCCACCGGCTCTCCACCATTCGCTCTGCGGATAATATTCTGGTGCTGGATCAAGGGCAGGTGGTGGAGCAGGGCACCCATGAATCGCTGATGGCGCAAAAGGGCTTTTACTGCCGGCTGTATGAATCTCAATTTGACGCGGTTTCCTGATCAGGCGCTTTTTTGTCATCGCTATGCGAACAGAAATGCCCCGCCGACCGGCGGGGCATCTTTGTGTGTGACCGTATTATTGCAGCAGAAGCTCCAGCAGGCGGATGTCTGCCAGAGCGGGGGAGGTGTAAGCCCCGTCCAGAATGGCATCTATATTGTCCGCATCGTTTTCAATCTCCTTGGAGTAAAGCTGGGCGGTGCGCAGAATATTGCCCCCCAGCAGCTTCACCACAAGACAGGAAAGAACGGTCAGCTTTGCTCTGCCGATGAGGTCATAGTCGGAAACTGCCTGTAGCCAGTAGCGCGCGATCATATAACGCGCCATGGCTCGGTGGGCTTCCCGCCAAGCCGAGCCCTTGGGGGCAGCCAGCATGGCAGACCATTGGGGCGTCAGAATCTCCAGATCCCGATAGAATTCCAAAACCTCGGCGGCGCTGCCCGCGCGGGCGAGGGATCGGGCGGTTTTCAGCATATCCTCCGGGGACAGCACAGCCCGGTCGCCGCCGTCCAGCTCGCTTTGAACGGCATAGCCGTATAGCAGAACCACAGCCAGCGCTTCCCCTACGGAAAGGGTCTGCTCCGTTAAAAAGTCCAAGACCTGTTCCCGGCTGCGCAGCAGGATCGTCATGGCGTCGGTATCATAGTCCGGTTCGTCACCACCGGCGACGGATTTGCACAGAAAGGCTTGGTTTTCGGCGGATAGGATCAGCTTTGCTGCCTCCGGGCAGGAAAGCTCCAAGCCCAGCTCCGCAAAGCTGCCGTAGTCATGCCGCAGCCGGGGGAATTCTTTACATACCTGACAGAGCGCCTGCTCTCCGTGCTCGCATTGCAAGCGGCACAGACCGTCCTGTGCCCACATGGGGCAGCGGCCGTCAGCGGTAAGAGAAAGGATGGTTTCGCCGTCCTCCTCTATCAAATGGCTGCGCAGGATATCGCCCAGCTCTCCGGGCAAAGTGCGGTAATACCGGGCGGAGTCCTCGTCTACGGTCACAGCCCAGCCGTGGCAGCAGCTATCCGGGCATGCGTCGGCAATGCACCGAAACCGGGGATAATAGTCGGGGTAAAAGATATCCATATAAAGATCTCCTTATGAAAAACGGGCGCATACAGAGGGTATGCGCCCGGGAACATTATACTTCCTCGCTGACAGGACGGACGGCGTACAGCGCCGCTGCAGCATCCCGCAGGGAGTTTTTGCTGCCGATCACGGCGGTCTGCAGAGTGCTGAGCTGAGCGATCACCGCTTCGGCAGCCTCTGCCACCTGCTCGGCGGCGGCATCTACCTTCACGGTGGCATCTGCAAGAGCACCGTTGGCTTGAGCATAAAGCTGATTCACCCGCTCGTTTGCAACCCGCTCCGCCCGCTCGGCACGGCGGTAGGCAGCCAGCTCCTCCTCGGTTTGCAGGCGGCTCTGCTCCGCGGCAGCGGCAGCAAGCTGCTCCCGAACCTCGGCAAGCTCCGCTTCCAGCGCGGCGCACTGCTGCTGAGACTGCTCCAAGCGCTGGGTCGTTTCTGCCAGGAGCGCCAGCGTCTCCTCATCCACGGCGGGAACACCCCGCAGGGCGGCAAGCTCCTCCTCGGCGGTCTGAAGCTGGGATTGAAGCTGGTTGCGCTCGGCGTTGTGGCGGTTGTTGATGTACTCGATGTAGTGAACCACATCCTCACGATTGAAGCCGTTGAAGGCGCTGCGGAAATTCTGAACCTCTGCCATAAAAATACCTCCCAAAGTGCGGTCATTTTTTGAAATTATAGCATACTTTTGGCGGGAAAACAACTGTTTTCCAAAGAGAGAGGGGGAAAAGGAGAGAATTTTTTGAAAATGACCTCTTTACAAAAGGGGGAAACCCTGCTATAATAGCTAGGCTGTAAAGCATGCGCCGGTGGCTCAATGGATAGAGCATCGGATTCCGGTTCCGAGGGTTGGGGGTTCGAGTCCCTTCCGGCGTACCAATAAAAGACGGAGTGAATGATAGATTCACTCCGTCTTTTATTTATGCATTGAGGAAGGGACTCGAAAGATCAAATCGCAATATGCCGGTGGCATATTGCTGCCACCAGTTCAAAAACTGGTGGCTACCTTAATTTTTGCCCGTCTCACGCAAGGGCAAAAATGCAAACGAGTCCCTTCCGGCGTACCAATAAAGGACGGTTACTTTGATAGAGTAACCGTCCTTGTTGTTTTTGCTGTAAAATGCTCGTTTTCGGGTGTGTTGCGAACTATTAAGAGGATAATAAAACGCTATTCCGCAATATATGCGCTCATACGGATAGAAAGACGCATATTTTAGTAGAAAGAAATTTCGGTGAGTTCGACGGACTATCCTAACTTCGACGGACTATCGTCTTAGGTTCGACGGACTATCCTAACTTCGACGGACTGTCCTCCGGTTCGACGGATTATCGCTAATTGAATTGTTTTTGTAATTGAAAAGTTAGCAGAAATAAGGTATAATATGTCTGGCTGCAAGTAAGACATCGTTGCAACACATTACATAAGGAGCTATTAAGATGAGAGAATTTACGGCAGTTAGCCTGTTTTGTGGCGCTGGCGGTCTTGACATGGGTTTTGACCGTGCTGGCTACAAGACAATCTGGGCAAATGATTTTGACCAGGACGCCTGTAAAACTCATCGGAGCTGGAGCAGCGCAGAAGTGGTCTGTGGAGATATCTCCAAAATTGACTACTCGACGATCCCTGCCTCTGATGTGATTTTGGGCGGTTTCCCCTGTCAGGGATTTAGTTTGAGTGGTCCTAGAAAAATTGACGATTCCAGAAATGTGCTGTATAAGCACTATGTTAAACTGGTTCGTCAAAATAAGCCCCTTGCCTTTATTGGCGAGAATGTTAAGGGCTTGCTCACCATGGGTGGCGGGCAAATCATTGATGCAATCATTGCAGACTTTGCCGATTGTGGCTATGATGTGTTTTACAAGCTGGTGAATGCAAAGAATTTTGGTGTTCCGCAGGATCGTGAGCGTGTCATTATTGTGGGTTTCCGGAAGGATCTCAATGTAAAGGACTTTAATTTGCCTGATACCAATGGTGAATCCATGACACTCCGAGAAGCAATCGGCGATATGCCGGAAGCTAAGCCTGGTGATGTATGTGACGCATCCTATTCCTCTCGTTATATGTCCCGTAATAGAAAAAGAGGTTGGGATGAAGTAGCATACACGGTTCCCGCTATGGCAAAGCAAGTAACCCTTTGGCCCGGCTCTCCTGATATGGAGAAAATGGGTACGGATCTTTGGAAGTTCGGTAGCGGAGGCTTTACTCGCCGGTTAAGCTGGCGCGAGGTAGCTGCGATTCAAACATTCCCTAAGGATCTCGAATTTGCTGGAGAGTTAACCAGCATTTATAAGCAAATTGGCAATGCCGTGCCTGTCAAGTTGGCAGAATTCGTAGCCAACTATATTAGACCTTATTTGGAGCAGGCTGGCAAATAAAAGGATGGTGCAGTTATGGCTCTGACAAATACAGAATACGGAAAGGCCTATGAATACGCATGTTTAATGTCCATTAACCGGTATTTGACCGAAAAGGGTGTTGGACCTGTTGTAATCTCCGAATCCGATGCATTGGATACTGCGCGGAATGCTTTTGAAAAAGCTAAAAGCGAAGGTCTCTCCGAAAAACTTGTGCTGGCTGCAGATGCAGCATCCCGGGTTATTCTGCGCTTGGAGCCGCAACTGGAATATGGCAACGGACCGCTTACCTTGGTCATCCAAACTGATGCCCAGGGTATTGCGGGTGACGTTCGTGATGTTGTCTGTATTCGCGGGGCTAATGGTTGGGAGATCGGTCTTTCCTGCAAGCATAATCACCAAGCAGTAAAACACAGTAGACTTTCTGCTACAATTGACTTTGGCAAAGAATGGTTTGGGGTTCCTTGTTCCGACACATATTTCAACACCGTTGTCCCGCTCTTCAACGAGCTGCGTGATATGAGAGCTGCCGCTGTTGCTAACGGAGATCCTCTTCCGTTGTGGAATGATATCCCCGATAAAGTAGAACGGTACTATATCCCGGTGCTTAAAGCATTTTTAGCTGAAATGAAGCGTCTATCTGAACGAGATGCCAGCATTCCCAAGAAGCTAATTGAATATATGCTTGGCAGATATGACTTTTATAAGGTCATTACAGATGACACTCACAAGACAACACGAGTCGAGGCGATCAATATTGCCGGCACATTGAATAAACCGGCAAACGGTCACAAATCTATTGTGGATGTTTCTAGGCTTAAACTTCCAACCTGCTTCTATCATATGGATATGGTACCTGGCTCAGACAACAAGGTCACCATTGTTTGTGACGAAGGTTGGACACTTACTATGCGCATCCACAATGCATCCAGTAAAATCGAGCCTTCTCTTAAATTTGACGTGCAGTTGATTTCTGTACCAAACTCTATTCATATTCAAGTTGAACCTTGGGAGTGCTGATATCGGGAGGTCCAAATGAAGGTAGGCAGCCTTTTCTCCGGCATAGGAGGAATTGATTTGGGTTTTATACAAGCTGGTTATGAAATTGCTTGGGCAATCGAAAAAGACCATGCTGCGTGCGAAACCTATAGGGCTAATTTTCGAGACACATTGCTGATTGAGCAAGATGTCCGGAAAGTTAATGCTGATAGTCTGCCTTCTGTCGATGTGATCGCCGCTGGTTTTCCGTGCCAATCATTTTCTATAGCCGGAAAGCAACAAGGTTTTCATGATGATCGGGGCAATCTCTTTTTTGAGATTGCCCGTTTCATTAAATCGCATAATCCTCGTTTTGTTTTCTTAGAGAATGTAGCCAACCTAATCCAGCACGACAATGGTCGCACATTCCATGTGATCTATAACACGCTAATCGAATACGGCTATTATATTCGCTACCGGGTAATGCGAGCATCAGAATACGGCAATGTGCCCCAGATCCGTGATCGAATATATATTGTGGCATTTCGGCAGATAGAAGATTGTGATTGCTTTTCTTTTCCGGAACCAACGGAATTAAAAGTAAAAATCTCTGATATCATCGACCAAGCCAAGCGAGTGCGAGATGTATATTACTATACGGATAGTGATCCCTTTTCTCTCGCTGCGCAGGAAATTGTCAAACGCAAAGATTCAATATATCGGGTGTACCACTCCAGTATCAAGATCACCCAAAATCATATGTGTCCCACCCTAACGGCGTCCATGGGTACTCAAAAGAATCAGGTTCACCTTATCCGGGATGACTATGGAGTTCGGAAACTAACACCTAGGGAGTGTTTGCGCTTTCAGGGCTTCCCAGATAGCTTCGGCTTTCCCAAAACAATTACGCTTGAAAACACATATAAGCAAATCGGAAATTCGGTGTCTGTTCCGGTTGTTCGATATATTGCAAAACAGATTTATGCGGTCATAATGAAAAAACCATATCATTAAAAACAATTATTGTGGAGGCACTATGGACGATAAAACAATTACAACAAAAAGCCTCGGACGTGATTTTTTGGATATTCCGCAAGAGTTTGTGCTTGAAGATACCAAACGCACACGAACGGTATTCAAAGCTGAAATGCATTCGGGCGGTGTTAGAGGTCGCGTAATACGATATCGTAAAAATGTTGATGGAAGCTACAATGAAATCGTTCCTACAAACTTCAACGAACTTCATGCAGATGATGGCGTAAAAATTGAACTGCCTACAGAGGCACTTCAGTTGCTGTATCAAAAAATCACAGAACTTTACGAGCTGCTGGAAAGCCGAGGTATCCGTTACGGTGAAAGAGAGTATGTCATTGCGGATGCAGCTTCGCTGATAATCACAGATGCAAATAAGGCGCAAATAATTACAGAGTTGCTCGATAAAAATCTGGGAGAGGATGTTTGGACTCAATTTGCAGCCGCCAATCCAGACATTGCCACAAGACTTGCACTATCGCAAATCCAACTAAGCCGATCTCAGGTGCTTGTTCAATTTGAAAAAATGCTAAAAGATTCAACTTTGACGGAAGGAACCTGGCAGAAGTTCTTTGATGAGAACAAGTGGATTTTTGGTTATGGTTTGCGATACCAGATACTTAATATTACACAATCGCAGCCAAACTATGGCGGCGCTGACATTTCGGGTAGGGGCGGCGAGCGTGGCGACTACCTAACTCATACAGAAGGCGATACTAAGTTTACCTGCTTAGTGGAGATTAAGCGACCGGATACTCATTTGTTGCAGTCGCAAGCGTATCGCAATGGTGCCTATGGTGTTAGCAACGATCTAACCGGTGCAATTGCTCAAGTACAAGCAAATTGTGCAGAGTGGGAAATTACCGGATCTCGTAGTGACCAGAATCGTGATGCACTCCAAGGAGTTCATACCGTTTCCCCAAAAGGAATCGTAATTATTGGTCGAGCATCTCAATTAACTGATCGAAACAAGCGAAACTCATTTGAACGTTATAGACGCTCACTGCATAATCCCGAAATAATTACTTTTGATGAACTATACGAACGGGCTAAATTCATTGTTGGGGAGGCAGCGGTTGAAGAGCCTGACCCATTTGAGAATATTGATTTGCCGTTCTAGGAAATATGCTGATTTCCAATGTGCGAAAAGTAGATAATTCGTGCGTTTTTTGCGAAGAAAAGTAGCTTTTGCACCCCCCTCTGTGAAATACACCCCCCGCCTCACTAAAATGCACCCCCTTTTGAGGCGATGCACCCCCCTAAATGGGAATTTGCACCCCCCTAGGCGTTTCTATCAAAATATGCGCCCAAATACAATAAAAGATGCAGTGGATGATACATCCACTGCGTCTTTTATTCTTACGCAGAGGAAGGGGCTCGAAAGATAAAATGCAATATGCCGGTGGCATATTGCTGCCACCAGTTCAAAAACTGGTGGCTACCTTAATTTTTGCCCGTCTCACGCAAGGGCAAAAATGCAAACGAGTCCCTCCCGCCGTACCAAATAAATGAGGGGATACCTGTAGCTGCCCCTTTATTTGTTGCAGCACCGCCGGTGTCTACTGACTATTCTGAAAAAATACTTGCCTTTCTGGGGCGGTATGGCTATAATGAAGCTACAAATCTACAAATGGAGGTAATTTTTATGGGCTACTTTGAAGGAAAAACCGTTGTGATCACCGGCGGCGGCAGAGCTGTGCTGGATGACGGCAGCGCAGGCTCCATCGGCTACGGCATTGCCACCGCTTACGCCAAGGAGGGCGCAAACATCGTTATCACCGGACGGAATGTGAAGAAGCTGGAGGATGCCAAGGAGGAGCTGGAGCGGCTGTACGGCGTGAAGGTGCTGCCCATTCAGGCAGACATCTCCGCAGGCTCCGATAATGCCGCCATTGCCAAGTCTGTGGCGGAGCAGACCGTTGCCGCCTTTGGCAGCATCGATGTGCTGATCAACAATGCGCAGGCTTCCGCTTCCGGTGTGACGCTGGCGGATCATACCGTAGCACAGTTTGATCTGGCGCTGTACTCCGGTCTGTACGCCACCTTCCACTATATGCAGGCCTGCTACCCCTACCTTGCCAAGGCAAAGGGCAGCGTGATCAACTTCGCTTCCGGCGCAGGTCTGTTCGGCAACTACGGTCAATGTGCCTATGCCGCTGCCAAGGAGGGCATCCGCGGCTTGAGCCGTGTGGCGGCTACCGAGTGGGCAAAGGACGGCATCAATGTGAATGTGGTCTGCCCGCTGGCATGGACAGCACAGCTTGAGCAGTTCCAGAAGGCATATCCCGATGCCTTTGCCAAGAATGTCCACACCCCGCCCATGGGCTACTTCGGCAGACCCGAAGCGGATATCGGCAGAGTCTGCGTGCAGCTTGCCCACCCCGATTTCAAGTATATGACCGGCGAGACCGTTACGCTGGAGGGCGGTCTGGGTCTGCGTCCCTAATTCCTAAAAAAGAACGGCAGATGGTGTAAACCATCTGCCGTTTCGTTACTCTTCCTCTGCGGGGGATTCCGTTGCGGAGATTTCTTCTGCGGGGGATTCCGTTGCGGAGATTTCTTCTGCGGGGGATTCCGTTGCGGAGATTTCTTCTGCGGGGGATTCCGTTGCGGAGATTTCTTCTGCGGGGGTTTCCGCTGCGGGGGCTTCGTTTTCCCGGTTGACGAAAGCCATCAGCTCGTCGCCGGTGATGGTCTCCTTTACCAGCAGGAACTGGGCGATCTCGTCCAGCAGTGCCCGGTGACCGGTCAGTGCCGCCACCGTATCCCGGTAGCAGTCCTCCAGCAGCTTCTTCACGGCATCGTCCACCTTAGCCGCTGTCTCCTGAGAGCAATCCATATAGCTCTGACCCTCCAGATACTGGTTATGGACAGTGGCAGGTGCCATCAGACCCAGCTCATCGCTCATACCATAGAGGGCGACCATGTTCTTTGCCAGAGAGGTTGCTCTCTGGATATCGTTGGCAGCGCCGGTGGTCTTGACACCGAACACCACCTGCTCCGCGGCTCTACCGCCCAGCAGGGCACGAAGCTCACTCAGCAGCTCCTCCTTGGTGGAGAGGTACTTTTCCTCCTCCGGCAGGTACATGGTATAGCCCAGAGCACCGGTGGTATGGGGCACGATGGTGATCTTGGAAACCGGCTGCGCCTTTTTATCCAGCGCAGCGACCAGCGCGTGACCCACCTCGTGATAGGCAACCAGCCGCTTTTCCGTATCGGAAAGGACGGTGTTTTTCTTTTCTGTGCCGGCGATCACGGTCTCGAAGGAGACCATCAGATCCTCCTGATTCACCGCCTTGCGTCCGTGGCGTACTGCCCGCAGAGCGGCTTCGTTTACCAGATTGGCAAGGTCGGCACCGACGGCACCGGCGGTTGCCTGCGCGATCTTCTGCAGATCCACATCCTCGGCAAGCTTGATCTTCCGGGTGTGTACCTTCAGCGTGTCCAATCTGCCCTGCAGGTTGGGGCGGTCTACGATGATCCGCCGGTCAAAACGGCCGGGACGCAGCAGCGCCTTGTCAAGGATCTCGGGACGGTTGGTGGCGGCAAGGCATACGATGCCCTTGGTGGAATCGAAGCCGTCGATTTCGCCCAGAAGCTGGTTCAAGGTTTGCTCCTGCTCGGAGTTGCCGCCGTAGCGGTTGTCACGGGAGCGGCCCACCGCATCGATCTCGTCAATGAAGATGATGCACGGAGCCACCTTTGCCGCCTGCTGGAACAGGTCGCGGACCCGGCTGGCACCCATGCCCACGAACATTTCCACGAAGTCGGAGCCGGAGATGGAGAAGAAAGGCACATTGGCTTCGCCTGCCACAGCCTTAGCCAGCAGGGTCTTACCGGTACCGGGAGAGCCCACCAGCAGAGCGCCCTTGGGCAGCTTTGCGCCGATCTCGGTGTATTTTTGGGGATTGTGGAGGAAATCGATGATCTCCTGTAGGGATTCCTTAGCCTCGTCCTGTCCGGCGACATCCTTGAAGGTAACGCCGGTCTGCTTTTCCATATAGACCTTTGCTTTGCTCTTGCCAAAGCCGCCCATCATGCCCTCACCGCTCATGCGCCTGCTGAGCATACGCATGGTGAAGAAAATGATGCCGAACATAAAGGCGTAGTAAAGGATCATGATGATCATGGAGTTATCCTCCACGATCTCGTCATTCACGATAACGCCCATGGCGTGCAGCTCTGCCGCCAGCGCCATTTTATCGCCGCCGGAGGGCAGACCGGTAAAGCATGCCTTTTGGGACTCGGCGGGCTTTGCGGCTTCTTCCTTGGTCAGATAGATGATCCGGTCATCCTTAAGCAGCACTTCTGACAGATTGCCGCTCTCCTTGTCCTGCAAAAAGGCAGACCATGTGGTTTCGGTGTACTGGCTGTCGGAAATGGCATTGAAGATCAGGCTGATGCCCAGAATGATGGCAATGGAAACGATCAGCGTGCCCCACAGATTGCCCTTAGGCCGCTTGTCGTTGCTGCCGTTGTTTTGGGGCTTTTGGGGCTGGTTATTTTGCTCCATTCGGATGTCTCCTTTCGGGGGTAGTCATAGTTTTTGCTCATCATATCACATTTTTTCCCTGCCTGCAACGAAAGAACCTCCTATTTCCCGTAAATTTTCTGTTAAAATTGGGATAAAATTGATGCCAGCAAAAAAACAGTTGTGCCCCGGGCAAAACTTTGCTATAATACTAGGTAAATTGAGAAGCTATGACCATTTGCGTCTGGAACAGGGAGATGATCGGTTATGAAGGAACGCCGTCCGAGAAGAGAAAACTATGAACCCCGCCGAAATGCAGGCGAGGAGGAGATCAATGAGTGTCAGCTGGAGGGCCGCAACGCGGTGACGGAAGCGCTGCGCAGCGGACGGACCATCGATAAGGTGTTTGTTGCCTCCGGAGAGACTGACCGGGCGCTGCAGCGTCTGGCAGCGCAGGCAAAGGAAGCCGGAGCGGTGGTAGTCAGCGTTGATCGCCGCAAGCTGGATATGATGAGCACCAGCCATTCCCATCAGGGCATCATTGCCCAAGCCGCTGCCCGGGAGTATGCCACCGTGGATGAGATCTTGGATTCTGCCCGGGAACGGGGAGAGGAGCCGCTGATCGTGATCTGCGATGAGCTGTCGGATCCTCACAATCTGGGCGCGATCCTCCGCAGCGCCGAGTGTGCCGGTGCCCACGGCGTGATCATTCCCAAGCGGCGCAGTGTGGGACTTACCGCAACGGTGGCGAAGGCATCCGCAGGCGCGGTGGAGTATATGAAGGTGGCAAGGGTCACCAATATCACCGCTACCATCGAGGAACTGAAGCAGAAGGGTGTGTGGATCTTCGGCACGGCTGCCGAGGGCTCCATCCCCATGTATGAAGCAGACCTCACCGGCAGAACAGCCATCGTCATCGGCTCTGAGGGGGACGGAATGAGCCGTTTGGTGCGGCAAAGCTGCGATGTGACGGTGCATATCCCTATGCGTGGCAGCATTTCTTCGCTGAATGCTTCTGCTGCCGCGTCTATCCTGCTGTACGAGGCGGTGCGGCAGCGCCTAAGCAAATAGGAGGTTTTTTATGGACGAACAGGATATTCAGACCGTGGAGCCGGAAGGTGCAGATCTGGAGCTGGATCTTGACGATATTCTGCTGGAATTTGCCTCGGAGGATCTGCCGGATGCTGAGGAAGGGGAGCTGAGCGATACCCAGCCCCTGCCCAATGTGCTTGCCGAGACAGTGAAGGTCGAGCCGGTGAAGCTGAAAAAGAGGTCGAAGCTTACCGGAGATACGGTGCGGCTGGAGGGCTTGGAGCAGCTTCGGGAGGAGCCTGCGCCGGAGAGCGAACAGCCGCCGCAGGAGGAAGCGCCTGTGCCGGAGCCTGCACCGGAGCCCTTTACCGAACAGTGGCAGCCGGACTATGAAAACCACATGGGTGAGTATGTCCCACCGGAGCCCATTCGGTTTCAGCCCCGTTCCCGCCTGCGGGAGCTGAAGCGGAAGCTGATCGAGGGCCCGGAGAAGCGGTACTATGAGCTCAGTGAAAAGGGTCTGGGAAAGCTGCAGGTTTTGATCTTTATCAGCCTGTTTGTGGCACTGCTTTCCGCCGGAGTGATGGCGCTGTATGCTGCCGGAAAGATTCCGGAGAGCCGGGTCAAGCTGATGGTGTTTGGGCAGTTTTTTGCGCTGCTGTTATCTGCGCTGTTGGGAAGCCACCAGCTTTTGGATGGGGTGGCGTCCATCTTCCGCGGCAGATTTACCTTGAATTCCATGCTGGTGTTTACTTTTGCGGTATGCTGTGCCGACGGTTGGTTCTGCCTGCGGGAGCAGCGTGTGCCCTGCTGCGCGGCGTTCAGCCTGCAGGTGACGATGTCGCTGTGGGCGGCATATCACCGGCGCAGCACCGAAATGGCGCAGATGGACACTTTGCGCAAGGCGACCCGTCTTGACGGAATGTATACCTGCCCCGATTACCATGACGGCATGCCGGGCATCCTGCGTGGGGATGGAGAGCCGGAGCATTTTATGGACAATTACCGCCGCAGCTCCGGTCCGGAAAAGGCACAGTGCTGGTACGCCTTCATCGCCATGCTGCTGTGCATCGGCTGCGGTGTTGGGGCATGGCTGCTCCATAAGAGCATTTCCTTTGCCCTGCAGGTCACGGCGGCTGCCGCTTTGGCGGCGGTTCCCGTGGCATCCTTCGTCAGCCTGACCCGGCCTATGGCGCTGCAGGAAAAGAGACTTCACACTTTAGGCACCGTATTTTGCGGTTGGCGGGGCATTCGGGAGCTGTGCCGACGCACAAAGTTCCCCGTGACCCACAGTGACCTGTTCCCCACAGGCTCCTGCAAGCTAAACGGTGTAAAATTCTACGGACATCGGGATCCGGATCAGGTCATCGCCTATGCTGCTGCCTTGATCACCGCCGACGGTGGCGGTCTGGTGCCTCTGTTTGACCATCTGGTAGAGAGCCGCAACTGCCGCCGCTATAAGGCCCAGAGCCTGCGGGCAGAGGGGGACGGCGGCATCGGCGGCGAGGTTCGGGGCGAAAGCGTTCTGGTGGGTGATATGAATTTCCTACGCTCCATGGGCGTTGACCTGCCGGAGGAGACCAGAGTGAATCTGGCGGTGTATATCGCCATCGACGGAGAGTTCTGCGGTCTGGTAGCAGTGACCTACAGCAAGCAGAAGGCTGCCGCTATGGGAATTTCCGCGCTTTGCTCCCGTCGCTCTGTGCGGCCTGTTCTGGTCAGCAACGATTTTATGCTGACAGAGAGCTTTATCCGCAGCCGCTTCAATGTAAACACCCGGCGTATGAGTTTCCCGGAGTATGCCCAGCGGCAGGAGCTTTCCGCAAAGCAGATCCCCGAGGGAAGTAGCTCGCTGGCACTGGTCACAAGACCCGGTCTTGTTTCCTATGCCTGCGCCCTCACCGGTGCCCGATCCCTGCGCAGGAGCAGCATTTTCGGTGTAGTGGTGCAGATATTGGGCGGCGTTTTGGGGCTGGCTGCCATTGCAGCGCTGATGTATCTGGGAGAGACGGCGCTGCTGACCCCGGTGAATATGCTGCTGTATCAGCTCGTGTGGCTGGTGCCCGGTCTGCTGATCACCGAGTGGGCGAGATAACAAAATACAAAAGGTGCGTTGCGAAAAATTGCAATGCACCTTTTTTGAGCGCTTCAGCAGGTTGATTTTTGGATGCTGCGGCGATATAATGACAGTAACTTCCATCAGTAAAGGAGCGGTCTTTATGAAACGAAGAATTTTTGCAGTGGCTATGGCGGTGTTGATGCTGGTATCCCTGTCGTTGGGCACGGTGCATGCGCAAACGCTGACACCTACGGTTTCCGACAATCTGTATGCCCATGATTACCTGCTCTACAGAACCTATAACCGTCCGTGGAACTGGAGCGATACCGTTTTGTCCTATTTGGTATCCCATTCCGATGGCAGCTTTACCCGGGTGGAGGGGTCCAACGAGTATGCGGTGGATGCAGCAGATCGGATCGTAACGGTGGAGACCTACGACAGCAGCTATCGGATCACTTCTCAGAAGGCCATTTCCTTTGAGCTGCCCCTGTTCGGTGGCTTTTATGAGGGCTCGAACTACTATTTTCTGGTGTTCGGTCAGGAAAATCCCAATGAGACCAACGGTACAGAGGTGGTAAGGATCGTTTCCTATACCAAGCAGTGGAAGCGGGTGGCATCTGCCAGCGTGTACGGTGCCAATACTTCTATTCCCTTTGACGCAGGCAGCCTGCGGATGGCAGAGGTAGACGGAATGCTCTATATCCATACCTGCCATGAAATGTATGTCAGTAGTGATGGGAGAAACCATCAAGCAAATATGACCTTTGCGGTTCGGATCTCCGACATGACCTTGACGGAATCCCGTCATTCGGTCAGCAATACCGGAAGAGGCTATAGCAGCCACTCCTTCAATCAGTTTATCGCGGTAGATGGAGATGATGTGATCACGCTGGATCATGGCGATGCCCATCCACGGTCTGTGGTGCTCTGCCGCTATGACAACTGCGCCGGAAATGAGACACTAAGCAAGTATGTGTCCTATATCGATGTTCTGCCGATTATGGGCGGGACAGGCGATAACTATACCGGAATGCAGCTTGGCAGCCTGCAGGTAACAAGCACCCATTATCTGGTGGCAGGTACTTCTGTGGCACAGGACGAGACCTATAACCCCAGTGGAACGCAGAATGTTTATGTAGCGGCAGTACCGAAAAATGATTTTGCGGAGGATGCCGTCAGCATTACATGGTTTACAGAGGAAGCACTAAACAGCGATACCGAGATATCCAACCCCTATTTGGTGGAGATATCCAAGACCAAATATCTGCTGATGTGGACCGAGGATGATGTGCTGCATTACCGCTTTGTGGACAATACCGGCAAGCCTATTGGCGAGGTCTTCACCATGAATGCCACCCTTTCCGACTGTGAGCCTGTGTACACCGGAGAGCAGGTGGTCTGGTATGTTACCGATAACAGCACACCTATGTTTTTTGCCATCAACATCAGCGGTGCGACCCATACCCACAGCTATCAGAGCGTGGTAAAACAGCCTGATTGTTTTGATCAGGGCTATACCCTACATATTTGCGATTGCGGTGTGCGCTATATGGATTCCTATGTGAATGCGTTGGGGCATAAGTGGGGAGATTGGTATGAGTATATAGCCCCCGGCTGCGAGACGAGGGGGGAGATACATGCAGATTGCACACGCAACTGCGGATATTATACCTACAGGTATACTGACCCGCTGGGACATGACTATGCAAACGGTGTATGCAGCCGTTGCGGTGCGAAGGATCCCAACTATGCAGCGCTGTTCAATGTTGCCGGCGTGAATCTGGCGCTGAATAACGACATCACCCTGTATCTGTATCTGATGGCGGAAAACTACGACGCAAGCTATACCATGGAGATCACCAAGAGCTATGCCGACGGCAGAGAGGTCACCAAGACCGTTGCCGCAGCCGATTGGGAGAACTACTACGGCACTATGTACCGTGTAGGCTTCAACGGCATCGCCGCCAAGGAAATGACCGACGAGATCACCGTCACCGTCTATGACGCTAACGGCAATGCTGTCAGCAATGAGTTTGTGACCACCGTTGCCGATGCTGCCGTGCTGGTGTACAAGAGCGAGGCAAACGCTGCTTCCTTCACCATGATGGCAGACCTGCTCAACTACGGCGCGGCGGCGCAGGGCAACTTCGGCTACAATACCGATGATCTTGCCAACACCAGACTCACCGCCGAGCAGGCAGCCTATGCCTCCGCTGCGTTTAACATGACCACTGTGGAAGGCAAGGCTACCGGCACGACCGGTGCTATGGGTGCGACATTGTATCTGAACACCAATATCCAGCACAACTTCATTTTTGATGCCGCAGTGGTGGACAGCACCATGACCGCCAAGGTCAGCTACACCAACTACAAGGGCGTAGCGAATAGCTTCACCATCCCCGGCAGCGAGTTTACTGCCAACGGCAGCATGATCACCGTGAATGTCAGTGCGCTGACACCCGCGGACGGGAATGTGCCCGTGAAGGTGCAGATCGTGGATGCAAACGGTGCGGAGGTCTGCTCCCTCACCGATTCCATCGCATGGTATTGCGTCCGCGCGCAAGCCAGCGCCACCAATGACCTGTTCATCGAGCTGATGGAGTTTGCCACAAGCTGCTATAACTACTTCAAGGACTAAATTTTGATCCCGGCAGATGTATTAGCTGCTCCGATATCCTTGTAAAGGAAAGCAAAATCAAAGCCCCAACCGGAGTGGTTGGGGCTTTGATTATGAATGATCCATCAGAAAGGCTGCCACATCCTCTGTGCGGATGTCACAATAGGCTTTGCTGCCTTTGTAAATTAAGCGGGCGTACATGGGTGTTCCTGTGGTTTTTCCGTCACCCACCAACAGAGAAAGCTCCGAATCGATATCGTATTGCATAACATGCAGTCCGGAGCCTACATCTGTTCCTTGATAGGGACGCAGATCCTCCCATGTAAGCTCCATACCCAGCTTAGACAGTGCCAGAACATCCTCTACGCTCATCTGCAGGCTGTCATCGGGCAGTTGGGTCGGGATCGGCACATAGGGTGGATATACCTGCCGGGTTTCCGAGTCTTCCACCTCGCAGACAATTTCGCCGGTGTGTTGGTAGACCTCTACCCAAATGGGGGCATTTGGGACATTTTCTACCCGGAACAGATAGCGGTCAGAGCTGTACGCCGCATTTGCCAAGGTATATTTGTCCACAAGGGTCACTGCGATCAGGGGAGAGCCCTCCCTGTAAGCGTCAAATACGCTGCGCACTGCCCGGTCGTAATCGCTTTCTTGTCCGGTCATTACCAGCTTCAGCCCATAGGTGACCCGGATATTCTCCTGTTCCCACAGAAGCTCTACGGCGTAAATATACTCGCCGGGTGTAAAGGGCGCGGTCATGCTCAATCCCCGGTCGGAATGTGACACCCGCATAGAGAGGGAATCGTATATGGTTCTGGTGCCGTCATCATACACCGTTCCGTCCGGCAGATACACAGTGTAGCCAACAAGGGTGGCACCTGCCGGGGTCAGCAGGATCTGATTTTGACCGTATTTGCCATCAAGGATGAGGGTGTTGGCATCACCGTAGCTACCCTGCCAAGGGGAGATGCCGCAGGCGATAATGCTTTGGTCGGGGGTTTCCCGGGAATAGCTAAAGGAGAGGAACCGTGCCTGCTTACCGCTGGTGTAATCTGTGGCAATCAGCGGCGGCACGATATCCGGCTTTTCGCTTTTGTCATACAGCGCCAGCCATTCCTGCGCCGTAGCCCACCACGAGGGGTCATATTCGCCTGCTTTTACGCCAATGCCGGTGATATCGGCGCAGGCGGCTGCCATGATGTAGCCCCGCAGACCGTTTTCGCCGGTGCGAAGCTGCTCCACAAAGCAATCCACCGCTTCACTTCCGTAGGCGAGGATCTTATTGTACCGGCTCTGCCGTGCCGCAATGTAATCGTAGGGGTTGGAGCTTACCGTAACCGCCGGATCGTCGTTTTTCGCGATCCCATCCACCAGCTCCAGCAGGGTATCTGCGGTGATGGAGGAATCGGAAATATAAAAATCAACGGTGGAGTACGCCGCGGAGGTGAGTATGGAGCTGAGCTTGCGGAAGGTCAGCGTGGGATCGTCGGTGTACACATAAAATGTGGTTTCGGTGGCTGCGTTGGGTAGCCTTCCGGTGAGCTTCAGTTCATAGTGGTAGGTGGTATCCGTTTCCCTAATGTAATAGCTGCCTGTTTTTACATTTCCCGGGCTGCGCTGGGGGATCGGGTCGGTCAGCAGGAAGATACCTGCGATCACAGCCGCGGTCACTGCCAGAGCGATCAGCCAAAATGCAGGCTTTTTGTAATGCATAACGCGCTTGATCCTTTCTTTCACTCCGGTCTCGCCAAATGCCAGCGGGCAGGCGCTGATGCTGCGGCGGTGAACGCTGCAATGGAGCAACGCGGCGGAGTAGCCACGGAGCTGTGTTTTGTCCATGGTGCGGATCACCCGCTCGTCGCAGGCGGCTTCAATATCCCGGCACAGCAGAATATAGGCAAGCCACAGCACCGGGTTGAACCAGTAAACGGAAAGAAGCACAAAGCCGATGGGCTTCCACCAGTGATCCTTGCGGCAGATGTGGGCGCGCTCATGGGCAATGACATTTTCCATATCAACGCCGGCAACGGTATAGGGCAGATAGATCCGTGGGCGAAGCAGCCCCAGCACAAAGGGGGAGGCGGTCTGCTCGCTTTGCCAGATATTTTCCCACAGCAGGGTGGCTTCCTCCATTTTTCGCTTCAGCAGCAGATAGCTCACCGCCATATAGCAGAGCATAACCGCCGTCCCTGCCAGCCAGATCCGGCTCAGCAGGGGAAACACCGTGTTCTCCACGGTTTTGGGTGCGGCAAAAGTGTCTCCACGGGTCACCACATAGCTGCCGCTGTCGGTGTAAACAGGCTTCCGCCCGGCTTTCAGAGCCTCGTTATAACCGGGAGCGCCCTTGTAGATCACGGTGACATCACCGATGTAGCCGTCGCCTACATTGGAGATGAGCTGACCGCTTGCCAGCTTGTCCGGTACAACGGAGAGGCTGCTTTCCACGGAAACCGGCAGCACCAGCCGCAGGGCAACCACGCCCCACAGAAGCACAAATATCCATTTTGGTGCTTTTCGAAATACCAGCCGCAGCAGCATGACAGCCATGGCAAACAGGGAGCCTACCATGCTCAGCCGCACCAGCTCTAAAAAGAGTTCCTGCATAGCCTTACCCCTCGATGATGCGCCGGATCTCCGCAATCTCCTTCTCGGATAGTGCCTGCCGTCTGCCAAAGGCAGCGATAAAGGCAGGCAGAGAGCCTTCAAAGGTCTTGTTCACAAATTCATCCAGCTCGGCGGATTGTATCTGATCCTTGGAAAAGAGGGAGGTGACGGTCTTGTTTTCAACCTTCAAGACCCCCCGTTCCTCCAGCCGTTTCATCACGGTGTAGACGGTAGTCTCCTTCCAGCCCAGCCGCTGGGTACACAGGCGAACCAGCTCCGGGCTGCGGATGGGCTCCTGCTCCCATAGGATCAAGCAAAAGCGGTATTCACTTTCGTGGATCTTGGGTGTTTCCATAGAAATGCCTCCTTTCCTCTACTCTGGTAGAGGTGCTTTTATTCTACTACAGTAGAGAAAAAGTGTCAATAGTTTTTTTAGAAAATGGAAAGGGGCTGCTGCAGCAGCCCCTTGAGAAATCTATTTTACACCGAAATGATTGCGTTGCTGCTGCCGGATCGGTCCTTGGTGACGATGATCTGGCGGTCGATCTTGTCTTTCAGCTCTGGCACATGGGAAATGATACCCACCAGCCGGTTGCCCTCGGTAAGACCTGCCAGTGTGCGGTATGCCTGCTCCAAAGCGCCGGAGTCCAGCGAGCCGAAGCCCTCGTCTACGAACAGAGAGTCCAGCCGGATACCTGTGGACATCTGCACCTCATCGGAAAGCCCCAGCGCCAAGGCAAGGGAAGCCAGAAAGCTTTCACCGCCGGACAGGGTGTTGACGCTGCGCTCCGTGCCGTTGACATGGTCGATGATATCCAGCTCCAGACCGCTTTGCCCCCGGAGGGTTTCCGCTTTCCGGCGGCGCTTGAGCTCATACTGACCGCCGGACATTTTCAGCAGCCGCAGATTTGCCCGCTGCAGGATCCGGTCAAAATAGGTGGTCTGGATATAGGTTTCCAGCATGATCTTATCCTTGCCGGTGAGGGTGCCGTTGGCGGTGTCGGAAAGGGCACGCAGCCAGCTATATTTCTCCTCCATCACTGCCATTTCCGCTGCTTTGGCGGAAATGTGGGTTTGCGCATGGGCATTGGCGGTGAGTCGGGCATGGATATCCTTTTGCTTTGCGGTGATCTGCCGCTTTTCCTCAGTCAAGGCGGTTTTCCGCTGCTCCAGAGCGTCGGTCTCGATCTCATGGCTCTGGGAAAGCTGCGCCCGAAGCTGCCCAATGGCTGCCCGGATGGCGGTCAGTTCCTCATTGCAGGTGCGGTAGTCGGTTTCCGCAAGGGTAAGCGCCTGCTTCAAGCCGGTTAAGCGACGCGCAAGCTCATCAGCGTGAGCTTTGGCGGCTGCTTTATCCGGGAAGGGAAGCTTAGCGATAAGCTGCCGGATCTGCTTTTGCAGTTCCGCACTGGCAGAATTTAGAGCAGCCATCTGCTCCTTGGCGGCTGCGGCGGTCTGCTGTGCCCGGATAAGTGCCGTTTCCTGCTGGGGGATCAGCAGATCCAATGTATCACGCCGGGTCTGCTTGGCTTCCAAGTCGGTGATCTGTCTGCCTAAGCTGTTGATCTCTTCCGTTAAGGCTGTTTCCTTTTCTGCAGCGGCGGCGCGGGCATCTTCCAAAGCTGTGTTGGGCAGCAGAACGGCGGTATCCTGCAAAAGCTTTTCCTCCGCGTTGGACACGATGCCCCTTTGGGTGCTTGCCTCACGGCTTGCCTCGATAGTATCTTTCTGGGCGGTCTCATAGTCCTGCTTTGCCTGTTTCACCGCTTCCTCCGTAGGGGCGGCTGCGGATATCACTGCTAAATGGGGGTGGTCGGTGGCACCGCAGACGGGACAGGGAGCGCCGGGGGACAGGGTGCTTGCTAAGATCCCTGCCTGCTCATCCAAAAATGCCTTGTTGGTGGCATCGTAGATCTGCCGCAGCCGGTCAGAGGCTGCTTCCGCGGCTTGGTAAGCGGCTTGCTTTGTCAGCAGCTTTTTCCGTTGGGCATCCAGAAGCCCCAGACCTGAGATCAGCGCCTGAAATGCTCCTCTTTGTCCAATAAACTGCTGCTTTTCAGCAAGCAGCTTTTCTTTTTCCCTGTCCACGGCCTCCAACGCCTTGCGCTCGGCTTTCCACCGGGCAATATCGCTGCTGAGAGCGGTGATGGATGCGGTGGCGGTCTGCTCCAAAGTCTGGGCATCCGCAAGAGCCAATCTCTTATTCTCAAGAGCGGTGGCTAGGCTGTCCAATTCATCAAAGGAGGGCAGCAGCAGACCGATCCGGGTGATCTGCCGGCTGAGCTGCTCCTGTTCCGGCAGGGTGTTTTGCACAGTCTCCAGTGCGGTCTGCGCCTGTTCCAGTGCCGCTGTTTTTTCTGCTTCTTTTCCCTCGTTTTCGGAAAGGGCGGTCTTGGCTTTTTCATAGGCTTCCGCCTTGATAAGCTGGGCGGTAATGGCTTCCAGTGCTTTTTCTCTGTCGGCAAGGGCAGCGGTAAGGGTATCCTGTGTTTCCCGTTCCTCTGTCAGCAGCTTGTCCAAAAGCGCCATTACCTCAGCGGTGAGCATACTGTTTTCTTTTGCCTTTTTCACATCCAAAACCAGCGGGGAGTCCTCGCTGCAGGTGATGCCGCTGATGTATTGCTGCCGGCTCTGCTCCGCATGGCTCAGCCGAAGCATCAGATCATTTGCTTCCTCTTTCAGCCGGTTCTGCAGGGTCACATACAGCCCGGTGCCGAAAATATCCCGAAAGATCTTCTGGCGTTCCTTGGTATCTGCCTGCAACAGCTTGCGAAATTCCCCTTGGGAGATCATGCAGACCTGAGAAAACTGTTCCCGGGTCAGACCGATGATCTCACCGATGGCTTTATCCACATCCCGCTGCTTGGTGACCACACGGCCGTCGGGGTAGGTCAGCAGGGCTTCCGCAAGCTGTTTGGTGGTGCCTGTGCCCCGAGTCTTTGCCCGTTCATATTCCGGGCTGCGCTTTACGGTGTATTCCTTGCCGTCGTAGGAAAAGGTCAGCTCCACTCCGGTAGGATCCTCCGCTCTGGCATACTTGGAGCGGAGCATTCCCGGGTCCCGGCTGTCACCGCTTGCCTGCCCGAACAGAGCAAAGGTAATGGCATCGAATATGGTGGTCTTGCCTGCGCCGGTATCGCCGGCGATCAGATACAGACCGCTCTTTCCCAATGCCGCAAAGTCCAGCACCTGTGTACCGGCGTAGGGTCCAAAGCCGGACAGGGTCAGTTTCAAAGGTCTCATGCCTTCCCCTCCCAAATATGCTCGATCAGCTCGCCGACAAATCGGCGCTGCTGTTCGCTCATAGGCTGATTGTTCTGCTCCTCGTACAGCGCCCCAAACAGCTCCAGAGGCGTCCTGTTTTCCACATCCTCCCCGCCGCCAATAAACCGGCTGGCACGGGTACGGGTATTGTCGTAGGTCAGCTTCATAATGTTGGGATAGAGGACGCGGAGCTTGCCGATGGCTTCGGGGATATCCTCCTCATCAGTGAGGATCAAGTGCAGATAGTCTCCGGTGGCGGTATTCTCCCAAGCTGCCTTGGCGGTAAGCTCTCCGAAGCTGCCCCGGAGCTGGCGCATATCCCGCAAAGGCGTCAGCGGAGCGGTACGCAGGGTCAGCGCGCCCTTTTCTCCCAGCTCTGCCACGGTGACGCTCTTGTAGTGGCTTACCTCGGAGAAGGAGTATTTCAGCGGTGTGCCGCAGTAGCGGATGCGGTTGGAGCCGATATTCTGAGGACCGTGGATATGTCCCAGCGCTACATAGTCAAAGTCCGCAAATACGGCGGCATCCACATTGTCGCTGCCGCCAACACTGAGTTCCTCTGATTCACAGGTGGCGGCGCCGGTGACAAACTGGTGGGTCAGCAGCACATTCCGCCGGGTTGGATCAATGTGCATTTTTTTGGTGGCGACCCGCAGGGCATCGGTATAGCTTTCGATGCTCTCGTCGGGATAGTACCGCTTCACATGGGCAGGCTTGAGGAAGGGCAGCAGCCAGAAGTCCACTTCACCGTGTTCATCGCACAGGGTGACCGGGGTCACGCTGCCGCTGTATACCGGGGAGATATGGATACCTGCGCCCTCCATCAGACGGCTGCCGAAGGCAAGCCGCTCCGGGCTGTCGTGGTTGCCGCTGATGGCAAGCACCTGTACTCCAAGCCTTGCCAAACGGCTGAGAAATCCATCAAATAGGGTTACCGCCTCGGCAGAGGGGACGCTCTTGTCATAGATATCGCCGCACAGCAGTACGGCATTGGCGTTTTCGCTTTGAATGATGCCGATGATCTGATGCAGGATATATTCCTGATCCTCGATCATGGAGATCTCGTTGACCCGCTTGCCTAGATGCAGGTCGGAAAGATGAATCAGCTTCATAAGCACACCTCCATTTTTCTTTATTATAACAACTTCGGCAGAAAGCTGCAACAAAAAACCGCCCATGGCGGAAAACCATAGACGGTTTGGAGTCATTTTGTTTTATACGATAGGATCCCAAGGGCAAATATGAAAAGACAAACTCCGATTCCGGTCAGCAGGTTCATCAATTTGGCAGTGTCTACCGGCATTTCTCCGAAAGACACAAGCATGGACCGCTGCATGGAAAGAATGGACGCGGCGGCATCGGCAAGGCTAATGTTTCGAAGGGCGATCAGAATAGGATCTCCGGCTTTGTTTGCTTTTACGGTGTTTACAACGGCGGTGATGGTTTTTGCGGTGGTAAAGGCTGCAATGGCGATCATTATGATCTCATGGATCGGCGTGACCACATCCATCCGGTCACTTAAAACCACCGAGAAGATCAGCGTGATGCATAAAACGATCAGCAGAAGACCGCTCAGCCTGCCCACATATACCCGCTTTCTGCTTTTGCTGTGCAAAGCGCTGAGACATACACCCCGCGTGATGCAAAGCACAAGAAAAAACGCCCCCAAGGCAATAAACCAGATGGAATCGTTTACAGCGCCCAGCGCGATATTACCCACGGCATAGATGCCGTTGAGGGTCAAGCTCGTGATCGTTGTAAAATTCAGCCGGTAGGCTTTGTCTTTTCTTAAGGATTCAAGGATCATGGCAGCAGCCCTCCCTCTGGAAAAATGCAATGTATCAGTAGGTCGGCTATGGTGTCTTCGTCTTCCGGGAAACCGTTTTTGACCCACTGGCATACTACCGCAACAATCCCCTGCAGGTAAAAGGTGAGTTTATAATGTATTTCGTATTCTTTCAGCCCGAACCGTGTCATGATGGGATAGATGATATCACTTAAGAAGCGGCTGAAGATTTTGTTTGCCTGCATGGTTTGAGGCTGGGATACCGTCACAGCAAAAATACGCTTGTTTTCCTTCACAAACTCCAGATAGGGGATCAGATATTCCGGGGTGATTAGGATCAGCTTCTCTTTGGGCATGGTGAAGATCTGCTCCGGGGATAATTGTCGGTGGGAGTCAAATTTCTCGCGGAATTTATTTAAGACATATTCGACCGTTTCCCCAAGAAGATCTTCTAGTGTTTCGTAATGCAGATAAAAGGTGGAACGGTTGACCCCCGCGGCACCGCAGATCTCTTTAACAGTGATGTACTGAAAATCCTTTCTTTCCAGAAGAGAAAGCAGGGCTTCGTCCATTTTTACTGCGGTATGAAAATACTTACTTTCTGCTTTATTCACCCTGCTTTGCTCCTTTCACGGTCATTCTGCCTCGCAGATCTCTTTGGCGAGCTCCATGATCTCGAAGGCGTATTTCTGTTTGCCCTTTTCCAGCAGCTTCTTGTAGATGGAGTAATTGACGGACATTCCTACGATACCCACCAAGCCGACCACGATACCAAAAATAAAGGAGGCGGTGGTGGCGGGACCGATCACCTGCATGGCAAGGCACATACCGGTTCCGAAGACCAGACACATGATGATGCCGAAGGAATAGGTGAAGATGTTGGCAGGATTCTTAGCCTTGCGGTCAAGCTTTTTCAGCGCGACCACTTTGGATGCGCTTTTGGGCGCGTACTCGTTTGCCAGTGTTTCTGCGAAGATCTTGTCTGTGTTCATTTTATAAAACCTCCAAATGATTGATCACAGCTTCATTTTATCCGGTGGCTTTGTAAAACGGAACGACACGGAAAGCGGTTTTTGTTGATTTGATATTTGTATTTTACCACAGAGCCGGGCGGATTGCTACCTGCTTTTTCTCCACGGGCGATCCGTGGCGCAGGGGTGGGAATTTTTTGGGAATGTGGGGCAAGCTGTTGCGAACCGGGAGGAAATGTAGTATAATCCGATTATCCAAATTAAAAGGAGAGCTAGATCATGAGGAATCTGACCGTTAAGCGAAACAAGAGCTTTGTAGGCTGCGCCGCGAAGGTGCATGTATACATTGAGGATGCTGTCAGCGCAGAATTGGAGATCGAGGGGACACCCTGCCGAAAGCTGGGGACTTTGAAAAACGGTGAGGAAAAGGCCTTTGCTGTCACCGGGGAACAGGCGAAGGTATTTGTTATCGCGGACAAGCTGAGCAAGAACTATTGCAATGATTCTTACACCGTTCCCGCGGGGCAGGAGGATGTAAGCCTGTCCGGGCAGTGCCGGTTCAGCTTGGGCAGCAATGCCTTTGTTTTTGACGGCAACGAGAACGACCCGGAAAAGCAGAGATCCAGAAAGAAAAAGAGCACTGTGGCAGTGGTGATCGTTGCTGTTGCGGCGCTGATCGGCGCTTTGGTGGGCTGGCTTTCCACTTCTGCCATCCTTGGCGCAAAAAGCAACGATCCCAAGACCTTTTCCTGTGAGGGACTGCAGATCACACTGACCAAGGCGTTTTCGGAGATGAAGGATGCTGCCGGCTTTACTGTGGGGTATGCCTCCAAGGATGCGGTAGTGCTGGGACTTAAGGAATCCTTTTCTCTCATGGAGGGGCTGGAGAACTATACCCTGCAGGAATACGGCCAGCTTGTGCTGCAGGCTAACGGAATGACTGACCGCAGCCTGCTGGAAAAGGACGGCATTACCTATTTTACATACGATTATGACAATACCGAGGTCAACGAGCAGTACCGCTATGTGTCCTGTTTGTATAAGGGCACCGATGCTTTCTGGCTGGTGCAGTTTGCCGTGGAGACAGAGGACTATTCCGAGTATGAGGATGATATCTTCCGTTGGGCAGAGAGCGTTTCCTTTGACGCGGCTTAATAAGGAGCAGAAACGATGAGCTATGAGGATTACAGCTTCGCCAATCCCTATATCACACCCGGTGAGCAGATCCTGTGGCGGGGAAAGCCGGAACAGGGGAATTTGGTGACAGGAAGGGATGCCTTTATGATCCCTTTCAGTATTGTATGGTGCGGATTTGCCGTTTTCTGGTTTGTGTCTGTGCTGGTCAGTGGTGCTCCGGTGTTTTTTGCTCTGTTTGGCATACCCTTTGTGGTGATGGGCTTGTATCTGGTGTTTGGTAGGTTTCTCTGGACGGCACATATGCGTAAGCAAACACAGTATGTGATCACCAACCGGAAGATCATCCGCAAGCGGGGACAGAAGATCGATATTCAGGATCATACCAAGGCCGCAATCCATGTTACGGTGCACAGTAACGGTTGCGGCACTATTCGGATCGGCGCGGAAGGCTATTACGGCAGACAGAGCTACGATCTTTCCGGGAATCCCTACGGTGTGTTTCTAATAGAAAATGTGGCGCAGGTAGCCCGGGTGCAGCAGCTTTTGTACAGCGCGAGGGAGAACTGATATGCTGACGAAACAGGAGCTGATCCGGCAGATCAAGGCACTGGGGATCGAAATTAGCGATACGGTGATGGTGCATACCTCCCTGCGCTCTTTGGGCGCTGTCGAGGCGGCGGATAAAACCGCTGCCCACATTCTCATCGAAGCCCTGCGGGAATGTCTGCCGGAGGGGCTGCTGCTGATCCCTGCCCACACATGGGCGAATGTCCGGGAGGACGGGGATGTGATGGATATGCGCAGCACCATGCCCTGCATCGGGGCGGTGCCCACCGTGGCGGTGGAGCTGGCAGCGGCGGCCTATGATGCACAGGATGGGACCTGCCTGCGCTCCCGGCATCCCACCCATTCGGTAGTAGCCTTTGGAAAGCGGGCAGCGGAATATGTTGCCGGGGACGATGCGGCTGTGACTCCTGCGCCGGTGGATGGGAGCTTTGGAAGACTCTACGGCGAGAACGGGAAGATCCTGCTCATCGGCGTGACCCATGCCAGAAATACCTTCTTCCACGCGGTGGACGAATATCTGGACATTCCCGACCGCCTGCAGCCCCAACCCACAAGGCTATTCCTGCGGGACTATGACGGCACGGTGACAGAAAGACCCGTGACCCGGCATTTAAGAAGCATGTCCCACTTTTTTGACAATTACGAGCCCTATCTGCTGCGCGTTGGCGCTGTCCGCTTAGGAAAGCTGGGCGATGCCGAGGTGCGGCTGTGCGATGCCAAGGAATGTGCCCACGGCATTGAAAAGCTTTGGGCGGTGGCAGATCACGATCTGTGTGCCGCCTATGAAACACTGAAGCAACCACAGTGAAAGGAGATCACCATGGGAAAAGTCAGACTCAATGAGGATGCCGAGGTCGTGCGTATGATCCGGGACGGCCTGAAGGCGAAGGAGGGCTACTGCCCCTGCCGCTTGGCAAAAACACCGGAAAACAAGTGTATCTGTCAGGAATTCCGGGATCAGATCGCCGACCCGGATTTTGAAGGCTACTGCCACTGTATGCTCTATTACAAGGAGAAGTGAAGCCTATGGCAAAGTACATCATGGCGCTGGACGCGGGCACTACCTCCAACCGCTGCATTCTGTTTAACCATGCAGGAGAGGTCTGCTCCATGGCGCAAAAGGAATTTACCCAGTATTTTCCCAAGCCGGGCTGGGTGGAGCATGATGCCAACGAGATCTGGTCCAGCCAGATGGAGGTGGCACAGCGGGCAATGGCAAATGTGGGAGCCACAGCCGGGGATATCGCTGCCGTGGGCATCACCAACCAGCGGGAGACCGCCATCGTCTGGGACAAGCTTACCGGCGAGCCGGTTTGCCATGCCATCGTGTGGCAGTGCCGCCGCACCAGCGAATACTGCGACAGCCTGAAGGAAAAGGGGCTGACCGAGGTGTTTCGCAGCAAGACCGGTCTGGTTATCGATGCCTATTTCTCTGCCACCAAGCTCCATTGGATATTGGAACATGTGGAGGGTGCCCGGCAGCGCGCCGAAAGGGGAGAGCTGCTGTTCGGAACGGTGGAAACATGGTTGATCTGGAAGCTGACCGGGGGAAAGGTCCATGTTACCGATTATTCCAATGCTTCCCGTACCATGCTGTTCAACATCAACACCCTGTGCTGGGATGAGGAGATCCTGCGTCAGCTAGAGATTCCGGCGTGTATGCTGCCGGAGGTAAAGCCCAGCAGCCAGATCTACGGCTATACACAGGCACAGTTTTTCGGTGCGCCTATTCCCATTGCCGGTGCGGCGGGAGACCAGCAGGCAGCGCTGTTCGGGCAGACCTGCTTTGCCCCCGGCGAGGCGAAGAACACCTATGGCACCGGCTGCTTTCTGCTGATGAACACCGGCGAAACCCCTGTTTTCAGCAAAAACGGATTGGTCACCACCATTGCGTGGGGGTTGGACGGTAAGGTGGAATACGCCTTGGAGGGCTCAATTTTCGTGGCGGGTGCGGCGGTGCAGTGGCTGCGGGACGAAATGCGGTTTATCGAGTCCGCCCAGGACTCGGAGTATATGGCGCGGAAGGTCAGCGATACCAACGGCTGTTATGTTGTGCCTGCCTTTACCGGGCTGGGCGCGCCCCATTGGGATCAGTATGCCCGGGGCAGCATCGTGGGTTTGACCCGTGGCTGCAACAAGTACCATATCATCCGCGCCACGCTGGATAGCATCTGCTACCAGACCGCCGATGTGCTCAGCGCCATGTATGCCGATTCCGGTATCCGGCTGACATCGCTGAAGGTAGACGGCGGAGCCTGTGCCAACAATTATCTGATGCAGACGCAGGCGGATATCATCGATGCCCCGGTGGTGCGTCCGCGGTGTGTGGAGACCACTGCCATGGGCGCGGCGTATCTGGCAGGGCTTGCCACGGGCTTCTGGGAAAGCCGGGATTCCGTACGCCGGAACTGGGCGGTGGACAGAAGCTTCACCCCTGCCATCGATGCCGAGCAGCGGGAAAAGCGGCAAAAGGGCTGGCGAAAAGCGGTAAAATGTGCCTACGATTGGGCAAAAGAGGAATGAAAGGCGGGTAAACGCCTGCCCGCAGAAAATAGCCTCCCTCTGGTGAGGAAGGTGGCAAAAATCTATTGATTTTTGACGGAGGGAGAGAGAAAAAATGCTGAGGAGGAATATCCATGAAAAAGCTTTGTTCCGTGATTTTGAGCATGGTGCTGCTGGTGGGCTGTCTGTTCCTGCTGCCCGTAGAATCTAAGGCGGCAACCTATGGGTCTTTGACCTATAGCATCTCCAACGGTAAGGTGACCATCACTGATTGCGGTTCCACCGCCTCCGGTGAGCTTGTGATTCCGGATACCATCGGGGGCTATCCCGTTACCAGCATTGGCAATTATGCGTTCTGGGTTTGCACCGGGCTGACCAGCATCACCATCCCGGACAGCGTGACCAGCATTGGCAGTTATACGTTCTCCGGCTGCACCGGGCTGACCAGCATCACCATCCCGGACAGCGTGACCAGTATTGGCAGTTATGCGTTCTATAATTGCACCGGGCTGACCGGCATCACCATCGGTAACAGCGTGACCAGTATTGGCAGGTCTGAGTTTGAGGGCTGCACCGGGCTGACCAGCATCACCATCCCGGAGAGCGTGACCAGTATTGGCAGTTATGCGTTTGAGGGCTGCACCGGGCTGACCGGCATCACCATCGGTAACAGCGTGACTAGCATTGGTAGTCATGCGTTCTACGGTTGCACCGGGCTGACCGGCATCACCATCCCGGACAGCGTGACCGGCATTGGCGATTATGCGTTCTGTAATTGCAGCAGTCTGACGGATGTGTATATTACCGATCCCAGCGCATGGTGCAAGATCAGCTTCGGCAATTCTTCTTCGAATCCCGTGTATTATGCAGATGCATTACATATTGTGGACAAAAACGGCAACGAAGTGACGCAGGTGGTTTTGGATGACACAGTCACATCGATTCCGGACCGTGCGTTCTCCCACTGTACCGGGCTGACCAGCATCACCATTCCGGATAGCGTGACCAGCATTGGCGACGATGCGTTCTATAATTGCAGCAGTCTGACAAGCATCACCCTCCCGGACAGCGTGACCAGTATTGGTTGGTCTGTGTTCGAAGGCTGCACCGGACTGACCAGTATCACCATCCCGGATAGCGTGACTTACATTGGTGATTTTGCGTTCTGTGATTGCACCGGGCTGACGAGCATCACCATCGGAGACAGCGTGACCAGCATTGGCAGTTATGCGTTCTATAATTGCAGCAGTCTGACGGATGTGTATATTACCGATCCCAGCGCATGGTGCAAGATCAGCTTTGGCAATTCCTATTCGAATCCCGTGTATTATGCAGATGCATTACACATTGTGGACAAAAACGGCAACGAAGTGACCCATGTTGTTTTGGATG
The DNA here is from genome assembly GCA_017398625.1 of Oscillospiraceae bacterium. GTDB lineage: Bacteria > Bacillota > Clostridia > Oscillospirales > Oscillospiraceae > Faecousia. The sequence goes on along the minus strand of JAFQFP010000028.1, from coordinate 1,324 downwards.
ACACAGTCACATCGATTCCGGACCGTGCGTTCTCCGGCTGCGCCGGGCTGACCAGCATTACCATCCCGGACAGCGTGACCAGTATTGGCAGTTATGCGTTCTACCGCTGCGCCGGGCTGACCGGCATCACCATCGGTGGCAGCGTGACCAGCATCGGCAGTTATGCGTTCTCCGGCTGCACCGGGCTGACCGGCGTCACCATCCCGGACAGCGTGACCAGCATTGGCTATGCTGCGTTCTCCAGCTGCGCCGGGCTGACCAGCATCACCATGGGTAACAGCGTGACCAGCATCGGCGATTATGCGTTCCGTGATTGCACCGGGCTGACCGGCATCACCATCCCGGACAGCGTGACCAGTATTGGCAGTTATGCGTTCTATAATTGCAGCAGTCTGACCGGCGTTTCCATCCCGGACAATGTGACCAGCATTGGTGGTTCTGTGTTCTACGGCTGCACCGGGCTGACCGGCATCACCATTCCGGAGAGCGTGACCAGCATTGGCAATTATGCGTTCTACGGCTGCACCGGGTTGACCGGCATCACCATCCCGGACAGTGTGACCAGTATTGGTTGGGGCGCGTTCTCCGACTGCACCGGGCTGACCGGCATCACCATCCCGGACAGCGTGACCAGCATTGGCGGTTGGGCGTTCTCCGGCTGTACCGGGCTGACCGGCATCACCATCCCGGATAGCGTGACCAGTATTGACTATGATGCGTTTTCGAATTGTAGAAGTCTGACAGATGTATATTACAGCGGCACAGCCGATCAATGGGACGACATCTATATTGATGATGGCAACGAAGCCCTCACCAACGCAACGATCCATTATCAGTGTGTTGAATTATTCAGTATTGCCGGTGTGAACCTTGCGCTGAACAACGACATCACCTTGTATCTGTATGTGATGGCGGAAAACTACGACGCAAGCTACACCATGGAGATCGTCAAGTCCTATGCCGACGGCAGAGAGGTCACCAAGACCGTTGCGGCAACGGATTGGGAGAACTACTACGGCACTATGTACCGTGTGGGCTTCAACGGCATTGCCGCCAAGGAAATGACCGACGAGATCACCGTCACCGTTTATGACGCTAACGGCAATGCTGTCAGCAATGAGTTTGTGACCACCGTTGCCGATGCCGCTGTTCTGGTGTATAAGAGCGAGGTAAACGCTGCTTCCTTCACCCTAATGGCAGATCTTCTCAACTACGGCGCGGCGGCGCAGAACAATTTCAGCTACAACACCGATGATCTTGCCAACACCAGACTCACCGCCGAGCAGGCAGCTTATGCCTCCACCGCCTTTGATATGGAAACTGT
>JAFQFP010000027.1 GCA_017398625.1 Oscillospiraceae bacterium | reverse complement strand
TGCGGAGTTTGATACAGAAAGCGGACAGTTGCTTCACCGCACCATTGCGAGGATGTAGGTTGTGTACTATGTCCTTACACTGGTGTGTACCATGTTACACTTGACACCATGATCGCCCCTACGAAATGGATGGGGAAACCATCCTTAACAAATCCCGGGCCAGTCCGGTGGACTGTTGCTTACCGCCGGACTCGACGGCGGCAACACCATAATTTTCTTCCCCCAACGGGGAAGAAAATGCAAATCAAATCCCTCCATGATGTCTCTTTGGGGGAGCTGCCTTCGGGCAGCTTTTTTCGTTGGCGGAGATGTGGAAAGATGGCGGATAGGGTCGATGTGCTCAATCGACCCCTACGGGGATGTATCCCCCCGCCCCAGTGTTCGCACTGGGGCAGCGTCTCAATGCAGAGCAGGAGCTGGAAGGGCTTGCTATCTCCTTCAGCATTACCGGTATTCTGATGGCAATGTTTCAGTGGTGCGAACAGGGCTTCGCGGAGTCACCAAGGATCCTTGCCAATCGGCTGGTGACGATTTTGGACCGGCTTTTTGTGGGTCTGCCCGAAAAATAAAAGGAAAACGGTCAGGGATTGTGATAAACTCACAAAACTCGACCGTTTCTTTTTCCAGAAGGTGGCACAAATGAGACATTTTGTGACCTTGTTTCCGTGGTGGAAACATTATATAATATGTCCATGGCAGAAAAACGCCAAATTAGAGGAGGAAATCGATATGGCTGATAGTTACAAGGCTGAAAAGAAGGCCCAGAAAAAGGCCTACAAGAAGGCACGGGGCAAGGCATCCCGTCCGTGGAAGTTTTTGACTTGGCTGACAGGTCCCATTGCGGTGATCTTGATCGCCGCTACGGTCATCGTTGGTATGTTTGACAATACCATTGCCATTATGGCGAAGGGAACCTTCACTGAGCTGATCAATGAGGATCCCAATGCTGTTTACTATGAAATGGATTTTGCCAGCAACGATGAAATGGGTGCGTATGGCATAGAGCTGTGCCGTCAGGTGGAAGCTGAGGGCGCAGCCCTGCTGATGAACAACGGCGCCCTGCCTCTGGCTGCCGGCGCGAAGGTCAGCACCCTGTCCTCCAGCTCCGTGGATCTGGTCTACGGCGGAACAGGCTCCGGTAATGTGGACGCCTCCAAGGCAGATGATCTGAAGGCATCGCTGGAGAAGTCCGGTCTGGTGGTCAACCCCACCTTGTGGGACTTCTATAAGACCGGTGCCGGCGCTGCCTATAACCGCAGCTCTGCCGCGGGCGAAAGTGCTGTCCTTGCCGGACAGGCCTCCATTGCCGAGGTGCCTGTGGACAAGTATTCCAAGGCTGTGAAGGATTCCTTCGCAGAGTATGGGGATGCTGTGATCGTCACGCTGTCCCGCGTGGGCGGCGAGGGCTACGATCTGGAATTCCAGAAGTACAACTATCTGGCGCTGAGCCAGGAGGAGAAGGATATGCTGTCCTTCGCCAAGCAGATGAAGGCAGACGGCACGGTCAAGTCCATCGTTGTGCTGCTGAACACCTCCAATGCGCTGCAGGTGGATTTTCTGAAGAACAACGACTATGATGTGGATGCTGTGCTGTGGGTCGGCGGTCTGGGTATCTCCGGCACCAACGCAGTGACCGATATTCTGGCAGGCAAGGTCAATCCCTCCGGTTCTCTGGCGGATGTGTACTGCTACGATAACTTCTCTTCCCCCGCTATGCAGAACTTTATCGCCACCAAATATGCCGGTGATCTGAGCTTGATCCCCAGCAGCGCCCAGAGCTACATGATCTATCAGGAAGGCATCTATGTGGGCTACAAGTACTATGAGACCCGCTACGAGGACTTTGTAATGGGCACCGGCAACGCAGGCACCTATGATTACAGCGCCGATGTGGCGTTCCCCTTTGGCTACGGTCTGAGCTACAGCAGCTTTGCCTATGACAATATGGCGGTTAGCTATGATGCCGCTGCCGACCAGTACAAGATCACGCTGACCGTCACCAACAACGGCGACATGGCAGGCAAGGAGACCGTGCAGATCTATGCCCAGTCCCCCTACACCCAGTATGACAAGGACAACGGCGTGGAAAAGGCTGCCGTTCAGCTTTGCGGCTTCACCAAGACCGGTGTTCTGCAGCCCGGTGCCTCCGAGACCGTTACCGTTTCCGTGGATAAGCGGGATCTGGCTGCCTACGATACCTATGGCGCAGGCACCTATATTCTGGATGCCGGTGACTACTATTTCACCGCCGCCACCGATTCCCACAACGCTGTGAACAACATTCTTGCCGCCAAGGGCTTCACCCCTGCAACCACCAACGGCCGTATGGATGCCGAGGGCAATGCCGCGCTGACCTACAAGTGGGTACAGGCAAGCTTTGACGACAAGACCTATTCCACCTCTCTCAACGGCACCCAGATCACCAACCAGCTATCCAGCGCCGATATCAACCTGTATGAAGGCGTGGAGGAGAGCATCACCTATCTGACCCGTAACGATTGGGCAGGCACTTGGCCCACTAAGACGCTGCAGCTTACTCTGACTGAAATGCTCATCGGTGATCTGCAGGATGTGCTGTATGATCCGGCGGACTATCCTGAGATGGAAATGCCCACCATGGGCGCTGACAACGGCATCACCCTGTACGATATGATCGGTCTGGACTATAACGATCCTAAGTGGGAGCAGCTGCTGGATCAGCTGACCTTTGAGGAGATGGTCTCCGGCATCGGCGACTCCTTCCACTGGAGAATGCCCATCGAGTCTGTCAATGCCCCCGGCACCCGTGATGAAAACGGCCCGCAGGGTCTGACCATGAGCCTGTTCGGCGGTTCCTCCGATGTGCCGACCACGGCTTTCACCTCTGAGGATGTGATGGCTGCCACCTTCAACACCGAGCTGATGTATGCTGTGGGCAATCTGATCGGCAACAACTGTCTGGCTGCGGATGTGGCATGCCTGTACGGCCCCGGTGCCAATACCCACAGAACCCCCTACGGCGGCAGAAACTTCGAGTACTACTCCGAGGACGGCTTCCTTGCCGGTGAGATGGGCGGCGCAGAGGTCAAGGGTATTCAGGACAAGGGCGTTGATGTGGTCATGAAGCATTTCGCCCTCAACGATTGCGAGCAGGACCGTCTGGGTCAGGCGGCATGGGTGGGCGAGCAGGCTGCCCGTGAGATCTATCTGAAGGCATACCAGAAGGCACTGGAGGAATCCGGCGGCAACGGCGTCATGACCGCATACACCCGCTGGGGCGCCATCTGGTCCGGTTCTCACAAGGGTCTGATGACCGGTATCATGCGCAACGAGTGGGGCAACCAGACCATGTCCATCACCGACAATGTTCTGGTGAACTACTGCAACGGCGTGGATGCCATTCTGGCAGGCGGTGTTTCCACCTTCGATGCCATGCTGCCCTTCGTTACCAACCAGCTTCCTAAGTTTGAGAATGATCCTGTGATCGTCAACGCCATGCGCAACGCCATGCACCACAACCTGTATGCCCTTGCCAATTCCAGCGGTATGAACGGCATCGGTAAGGACACTGTGGTCAAGGCGGTGGAGCTGAAGCTGGTGGGTCAGCTTCGTATCGCAGCTATCGTAGTCAGCGCACTGTTCGTGATCTCTCTGGTGCTGTGGATCTTGACCCGGCAGAAGTTCAAGAAGGGCGAGGTCTATGCCCAGTATCAACAGTTTAAGAAATCCCGTAAAAAGGCTGCAAAATGAGAAAATATGAAAGCTTAATGAAAAATTGGCAGTTTCAGGGCCCGGATGGAAACATCCGGGTTCTGGACCTGCCCCATACATGGAACGCCAAGGACGGACAGGACGGCGGCAACGACTATTGGCGGGGCACTTGCCTGTACACCAAGACTTTTCCCAAGCCTGCTTTTGGGGCAGGGGAGCGGGTGTATCTGGAATTTGCCGGTGTTAACGCCTCTGCCCGTGTGGTGCTTAACGGCAAGGCTGTCATGACCCATGACGGCGGCTATTCCACCTTCCGCGGTGACATCACCGATTCTTTGAAGGCGGAAAACGAGCTGGTGGTGGCGGTGGATAACTCCGTCAATGACCGGGTCTATCCCCAAAAGGCGGACTTTACCTTCTACGGCGGTATTTACCGGGAGGTAAGGCTGATCACGGTAAACGAAAACCACTTCGACATGGATCATTTCGGCGGTCCCGGCATTGCCGTTCATGCAACCGTGCAGGATGCCGATGCTTTGGTGTGGGTGCGCACATGGCACAATGCCCCCCAAGGGCAGGTCGCTTTGACGCTGAAGGATGCCGGGGGCAATACCGTTGCCGCCGGCAGCGGCACGGACACGGAGCTGGTCATTCCCAATGTCCACCTGTGGGACGGCATCCGCGATCCTTACCTCTACACCTGCGAAGCGGTGCTGACGGTGGATGGGGTGGAGACCGACCGGGTGAGTACAACCTTTGGTGTGCGGTATTTCCATGTGGATCCCCAGAAGGGCTTCTTCCTCAACGGACGCAGCTACCCTTTGCGGGGCGTTTGCCGCCATCAGGACTGGAAGGGCATCGGCAACGCTCTGTCCAAGGAGCATCACGATACGGATATGGCAATGATCCGGGAGATCGGCGCCAATACCATCCGGCTTGCCCACTACCAGCATGACCAGTATTTCTACGACCTGTGCGACAAATACGGCATGGTGGTCTGGGCGGAGATCCCCTATATCTCCGAGCACATGCCTAACGGCAGGGAGAACACCGTTTCCCAGATGAAAGAGCTGATCGTTCAGAACTATAACCATCCCTCTATCTGCGTGTGGGGCATTTCCAACGAGATCACCATCTCCACCAAGAATAAGAAGGATATGCTGGACAACCATCGGGTGCTGAATGAGCTGATCCATGAGCTGGATCCCAGCCGTCCCACCACCCTTGCCTGCTATGCGGTCTGCGGTCCGTTTAATCCCGTTGCCCATCAGGTGTCGGACATCGTAAGCTGGAATCTGTATCTGGGCTGGTATGTGCCGGGCATGTTCCTCAATGACCTGTGGGTGGACTTCTTCCACAAGGTGTACCCCAACCGCTGTCTGGGCTACTCCGAGTACGGCTGTGAGTGTATGCCCAATCTCCATTCCTCCCACCCCCGCCGGGGCGACCAGAGTGAGGAGTACCAGTGCCTGTACAATGAGTACATGCTGAAATTTTTTGAGAAGCGTCCCTTCATGTGGGCTACCCACCTGTGGAATATGTTCGATTTTGCCGCCGATGCCAGAAATCAGGGCGGTGAGCCGGGCATGAACCACAAGGGGCTGGTGACCTTTGACCGGAAGATCAAAAAGGACAGCTTCTTTATCTACAAGGCCTATTGGACGAAGGAACCTTTTGTCCATATCTGCGGACGGCGCTATATCAACCGGGCAGAGCAGGAGACCACCGTGAAGGTCTATTCCAACTGCTCCCGGGTGACCCTGTATGCCAACGGTAAGGAAGTGGCGACCCAGGAGGGGGATAAGGTCTTTACCTTCCGCCTGCCTCTGAACGGGGAAGTGAAGCTGGAGGCCGTGGCAGGGGAGCAGCGGGATGAAGCCCGCATCCGTTATGTTTCCAAGCCCGATCCTTCCTATAAGCTGGGCAAGGACGGCGGCAACGGCGGCAACTGGACCTAGGGAAACACCTTCGAGGAGAGATCGTTATGAATGAAAACAATTCCGGGCTGAACCGGGCGAAGCTATACCAGCTTGCCCTGTTCCCCATGAACAACGGCGCGACCAATGTATACTTTGTGCTGATCCTTTCCTATATTGCCACCTTCGGCAATAAGGTGCTGGGGCTTGCCATGGTGTTTGCCTCCTTTATGGTCACCGGTATGCGTGTGTTCGATGCCATCACCGACCCCATCATCGGCGCGCTGATGGACAAGACCGACGGAAAGTTCGGCAAATTCCGTCCCTTTATGGTCATTGGCAATGCGGTTATGGCGGTGGCAGTGGTCGCGCTGTATCTGCTGACGCCCTTGATCCCTGAGAACATGATGTGGCTGCGCTATACCATGTTCGTGCTGCTGTATGCGGTGTGGGTCATCGGCTATACCTTCCAGACCTCTGTGACCCGCTCTGCCCAGCCGGTGCTGACCAACGACCCCAAGCAGCGTCCCCTGTTCACCGTCTTTAATACCATCGGTTCTCTTGCCGGCATGGGTGTGATGCAGGTGCTGGGCATGGTCATCGCCAGCGACGGCATCGCCGGTGACTACAATGCCACTTGGTTCGCCATTATGACTCCCATCGGCATCGTGATCTCCGTTGCGCTGACGGTGCTTGCCATCATCGGTATCTGGGAGAAGGACAACTCGAAGTACTTCGGCATCGGCGGCAAGCAGGAGCCGGTGAAGATGAGAGAGTATGTGCAGATCATTCGGGGCAACAAGCCCCTGCAGCGGCTGATGGTGGCAGGCGGCGGCTGTAAGCTGGCACTGTCCGTTGCTACCAATCTGACGGTGCTGTGTATGCTCTACGGGGCTATGACCCAGTTCGGTGTCACTGCCAATGAGGCAGGGGAGCTGGTGAGCCAGAACCGCTATGACAGCCTGAACGCGGTGATGATGGTGCTGGGGTATGTGTTCTCCGTGCCCTTCTTCGCGCTGACCGTCCGTACCTCCCAGAAGCACGGACAGAAAAAGTCGCTGATGACCTATGTGGCAGTGGCTCTTTGCTGCTATGTGGGGGTGCTGGCACTGCTGCTGCTGTGGCGGCAGGGTGATCCGGCGTGGAATTTGAGCCTGTTTGAAGGTACGCTGTTTGGCAGCGGCTTCAAGTTCACCATCAATCTGTATACGGTGCTGTTTATCCTGTTCTTCGGCGTGGGCTACGGTGCCTACTACGCAACTGCCGATATGCCCATTCCCATGGTCGCCGATTGCGCCGACTATGAGACCTACCGCTCCGGTAAGTTCATTCCCGGCATTATGGGTACATTGTTCAGCCTTGTGGACAAGCTGGTCTCCTCCCTGTCCGCAACGGTGGTATCCGTGGCGCTGCTGTGCATCGGCATCAGCGACCTGCCCACCAAGGCGACTCCCTATCAGGAGGGCATGAATTGGGTGGTCATCGCCATGTTCTGCATCGTTCCCATGGCGGCATGGGCTGCAACCTTGATCGCTATGAGAGGCTATGTCCTTACCGGCGAGAAGATGAAGGAGATCAATGCCGTCAACGCCAAACGCAAAGAGGCAATCGCCGCCGGCATGACCATGGAGGAAGCCATGGAGAAGTGGAAAACGCTGGAGGATCTGAAATAAAAAAAGCACCGCGCCGGTGGGCGCGGTGCTTCTGTGTTGATGGAGATGAATTAGGAGAACAGAGGCTTCAGAGCGGCGGCGAGGGTATCCTTCTGTGCCTGTGCCTCGGCAAGATCCTTGCCCAGTGTGGTGAAGTAGGTCTTGATCTTGGGCTCGGTGCCGGAGGGACGGACGACAACGGTTGCGCCGCCTTCCAGAGAGTAGATCAGCACATTGGCGGCGGGCAGACCGGTCTGTTCGGGCTTCTTGTAGTCCACTACCTTGGTGACGGCATAGCCGCCGATCTCGGTGGGAGGATCCTGCCGCAGACCGTTCATGATGCCTGCCATCTTGTCCATACCGGACAGGCCGGGGAACTCGAAGGAGTCTACCTTGTTCAGATAGCGGCCGTACTGGGCGTAGATGGCTTCCAGCCGCTCCTTGATGGAGGAGCCGATGGAGCGGTAGTAGGCTGCCATTTCGCAGATCAGCATGGAGCCGATGACAGCGTCCTTATCCCGGACATAAGGACCGGCCAGATAGCCGTAGCTTTCCTCGAAGCCGAAGATAAAGCGGTCAACTTCGCCGGCAGCTTCCAGAGAGGCGATCTGATCGCCGATCCACTTGAAGCCGGTGAGCACGCTGCGCAGCTCTACGCCGTAGTTGGCGGCAACGGCATCGGCAAGAGGAGTGGAGACGATGGACTTGACAGCCACGGCATTCTTGGGCATAGTGCCGTTTTCAATGCGGCCTGCGCAGATGTAATCCAGCAACAGAACGCCCACCTCGTTGCCGGAGACCAGCTCATAGGAGCCGTCGGGGCAGCGGATGGCGATGCCCACACGGTCGGCATCGGGGTCGGTGGCAAGCATCAGATCCGCGCCGGATTCCTTGGCAAGCTCCAGACCCAGCCGCAGAGCCTCAAAGATCTCGGGGTTGGGGTAGGGGCAGGTGGGGAAGTTGCCGTCGGGATACTTCTGCTCGGGGACGATGGTGATATCGTCGATGCCGATGTCGTTGAGGATGCGCATAACGGGCACCAGACCGGAGCCGTTCAGAGGAGAGTACACCAGCTTCAGACCGGCGGTCTTGCACAGGCCGGGACGGACGGAGCGGGCCTTGATGGCATCATAGAGGGCTTCCTTACAATCCTCGCCCACATACTCAATGAGACCGGAGGCGATGCCCTCTTCAAAGGACACCAGCTTGGCACCGGTGAGGATGTCGGTGTTCTGGATCTCGGCGTATACGATGGCGGCGGCATCGTCGGTCATCTGGCAGCCGTCGGGGCCGTATGCCTTATAGCCATTGTACTTGGCGGGGTTATGGGAGGCGGTGACCATGATACCGGCATTTGCGCCGTAGTAACGGGTGGCGAAGCTCAGAGCGGGTACGGGCATCAGCGCGTCATAGATCCGAACCTTGATGCCGTTGGCAGCCAGCACGCAGGCAGCGGTCTTGGCGAACACATCGGAGTTGATGCGGCTGTCGTAGCTGATGGCTACCAGCTGGTTGCCCCCTTGGGTCTTGACCCAGTTTGCCAGACCCTGCGTTGCCTGCCGGACAACATAAATGTTCATCCGGTTGGAGCCTGCGCCCAGCACACCCCGCAGACCCGCGGTGCCGAATGCCAGAGACACGGCAAAGCGCTCCTTGATCTCGTTGTCGTTGCCTTCAATGGCGCGAAGCTCAGAGACAAGGGCAGGATCTTCCAGATCGGCTTCCAGCCAGCGTTTGTAATCGTCCATGTACATAATGCTCACCATTCCTTTATTTTATTGAAATTATTTTGTGAGTATAGCTAAATACAGTATACAAAATCCCCCTCAAAAAGTCAATCGGCAAACCGCTTTTCCGGCTGTATTTTACCGGTTGACCGGAGGCGGGAAAACCGCTATAATACAGAGGAGACTACATAAAGGAGAAAAAATGATGCAAATTTCCAAGGATATTCGCTACATCGGCGTTAATGATCACGCCATAGACCTGTTTGAAGGGCAGTACATCGTGCCCAACGGCATGGCATACAATTCCTATCTGATCATGGATGAAAAGACCGCGGTGATGGACACGGTGGACAGGAATTTCGGCGAGCCGTGGATCCAAAATCTGGAGGCGGCGCTGGAGGGCAGAAAGCCGGACTATCTCATCGTGCAGCACATGGAGCCGGATCACTCTGCCAACATAGATGTATTCCTCAGCCGCTATCCCGAAGCCACCGTGGTCGCCTCTGCCAAGGCATTTGCCATGATGCGGAATTTCTTCGGCACAGACTATTCCTGCCGCCGCATTGTGGTTGGGGAGGGAGATACCCTGTCCCTTGGCAAGCATACTCTGACCTTCGTCACCGCGCCTATGGTGCATTGGCCTGAGGTCATCGTCACCTATGATGCTTACGATAAGGTGCTGTTCTCCGCTGACGGCTTCGGCAAGTTCGGCGCGCTGGATGTTCAGGAGGATTGGGCTTGCGAGGCACGGCGCTATTACATCGGCATCGTGGGCAAGTACGGCGCACAGGTGCAGGCGCTGCTGAAAAAAGCGGCGGGGCTGGACATTCAGACCATCTGTCCCCTCCATGGCCCTGTGCTGACGGAGGATCTGGGCTATTATCTGAACCTGTACGGTATCTGGTCGTCCTACGGCGTGGAGACCGAGGGCGTGGTCATCGCCTACACCTCTATTTACGGCAATACCAAGGCGGCTGTGGAGCTGCTGGCGGAAAAGCTGGAAGCGCTGGGCTGCACCGTGGCGCTGAACGATCTGGCGCGGTGCGATATGGCAGAGGCGGTGGAGGATGCCTTCCGCTACGGCAAGCTGGTGCTGGCTACCACCACCTACAACGGCGACATCTTCCCCTTTATGCGCAGCTTCATCGACCATCTGACGGAGCGGGGCTACAAAAACCGCACCGTTGCCTTTATGGAAAACGGTTCTTGGGCGCCTGTGGCGAATAAGATCATGGCGAGAATGCTGGAAAACAGCAAGAACATCACCTACTGCGAAAACAATGTGCGCATCCTGTCCGCCTTGAACGAGGAAAGCATGGCGCAGATCGAAGCGCTGGCACAGGAGCTGGCAGGATGAAAAAGCTGTTTTGCGTATTTCTGGCGGCGCTGCTGCTGGCAGGCTGTGCGCCGGCTGCGGAAGCACCCGTGGAGACCACCGCTGCGGCGGTCAGCACCAAGGCACCGGATATCACCGTGTACGATCTGGCAGGAAATGCGGTTCGGCTTTCGGATTTTGCCGGAAAGCCGGTGATATTGAACTTCTGGGCAAGCTGGTGCGGCCCCTGCAAGCGGGAAATGCCGGACTTCCAAGCGGCTTATGAGACCTACGGCAGCGACATCCATTTTGTCATTGTCAATCTCACCGATGGGACACAGGAAACGGTGGAAAGCGCCAGCGGCTTTATCACGGCTTCCGGCTACACCTTCCCGGTGTACTATGATCTGGATATGGACGGTGCTTACAGCTACGGTGTCAATGCCATCCCTATGACCTTGTTTTTGGATGCGGAGCGGAATCCGGTCGCCTATGCCAATACCATGCTCACTGCCGATACCCTGCAAAAGGGCATCGATATGCTTTTGAACTAATACCGGTGGGATAGATCCAATGTATTTACCATAGGGGCGGCTGGGATCAGCCGCCCCTATCAATTTGCAGAAAAAAGCCAAATCCCGATTTATCGACATGTTTGCACCGCACCCAAAGGCCCCCTTGTGTAAAGGGGGCTGTCAAAAATCTATTTGATTTTTGACTGGGGGATTGTAAGGTTTCGATACGGAACAATCCCTTGATTTTCAGGGTCTTTTTG
>JAFQFP010000026.1 GCA_017398625.1 Oscillospiraceae bacterium | reverse complement strand
TGTAAGGTTTCGATACGGAACAATCCCTTGATTTTCAGGGTCTTTTTGGCGGTATATCCTAGGGAGCTGTGGAGACTTGATGAAGTATCCCCCCTGTCAGCTTCGCTGACTTCCCCCCTTTAGGCAAGGGGGGCTTTGGTGCCCAGCAACCACCAACACCCCAACAAATCGGAATTTGCTTCATTTGGATAGGGAAAGGCTGCGTGTCCCATGGGACTCACAGCCTTTTCTTTCTCATATATTCCAATATTGCTCCCAAGGGAACACCCTGAGATCTTCCTTCCAGCCGAAGGCATCCCGAATAGCCTCACACAGCAGAGCCAGCTTAGCCTGCATGGCATCCGGTGCAAACAGCGTTTCCTGTCCTGCCATCATGGCATACTCAAAGAACCTCGCCCGATCCTCCATGGGATAGCTCATGGAATACGAATCCACAAACGCCCGGTCATCCCCCTGCAGATAGGCATGGCTCTCCCGCTGCAGATAATCGGTGTAGTTTCTGTCGTAGGCAAAGTCCTTGGGGTTTTGCTTTTCCCAAGCATCCAGAATGCTGCTGTTTGCCAGCACATAGCTGTCAAGGGCATGGCATATCTCATGGTAAAAATTCTGCTCCATACCGTCATAGATAGCCAGAGCGATATACTCCCTTCCCTCGATCCAGTACCGCAGACCGCCCACATCGTGTCCGTCACCGTTGTGGGTAATGGAACGGACCAAGCTGATATGCAGCATCTGATCGCTGCTGACCTGTGCCATGGTACGGAAAAAGTCCTCCGGGAACCGCTCCATCGCCGATTCCAGCGTCTTGAGCCCCTGTTCCAGCGCGGCGACCTGATACTCGGATACCGCCGAATACCGCTCCGCCATCACCAGCTTATCCTCCGCCACCGCGATCTCCACGCCATAACGGCTGCCCAGCTCGTCCGCCCACTGCTGACACCGGGCGATGCCCTCGGCATCCGGAGCCTCCCGTGTGTAGCGCTGGGAGGTGTAGTCGGTGCTGTTATGCACCGGCGTGGCTGCTGTGTCCCAGCGGCAGATCACAGATTCTCCCTGCGCCATGTGAGCGACAAACCACAAATAGCTGCCGGATACATCCGCTGTGACACAGCCGATCCCGGTGACATCTGCCACGGTCAGCCCGGCGATGCGCATACCGGAAGCCAGATCATAAAGCTGCAGATCCAGCCCCTTCTCCACCGGCTGCTCCGTGACCGCTGCGTACATCCGGTTCACGGCGTGGCACCTGCCGATCCGGGACACCGGATTCAGCGTCCGGGGGTTCTGACCGTACTTTCCGTAGAGCAGCTCCGTTACGCTGGCGTTACGCCGCTGCAGGAAATACTGACCGCCACGGGTGGTCAGCTCCATAAAGTTCTCATCCAGCCCCATGGTCTCGCCGGTCTGGGTGGAAAGGAACGCAGTATAGCTCTCCTCCCCCTCGCTGACCGTACACACAAGCACGGTATCGGCAAAGCAAAGCTGCTCCAGCGTCAAGCTGTCGCAGTTCATGGTGCGCAGCAGGCGGGTGATGCCTGTCTGGACATCCAGCACACGGATCTCTGTGCCGGTGCTGTAGTAAACGGTGGAAAAACTCCTGCTCACGGCAGGCTCGCCCACCGCCTCCCCGGGCAAGAGCACCCGCTCCTGCTCCAGAAGGTCGGCGCCCATCAGCACCACTTCCCGGTTTGCCCCGTCATAATAGGAAATGGAGGTATCGGAGATATTCACCGCGGCGCTGTCTGTGCGGAAGCTGCCGGGTACATAGGTAAAGCCGATGGGCACGCAGGTTTCTCCCTCGTAGAGGGTCAAAAGGCAGCTGTCTCCCTCTCCCTCCGTCACGGCAAGCAGCCGTTCGCCCATCAGCGCCATATCCCGGAGCTGGCCGTTGGGACGGTATACCCGAAGGGCAGACCGGGTCTGCTGCTCCAAAGCGCTGTCCGGATCATAGATCCCCGGTATCTGGGGCTGGGTAGGCTGTGTCTGCTCCGTGGGCGCGGTGGTCTGCACCGGTGTACGGCCGGTGCAGCCTGCCAGCAGCACCGCCATCAGAAAAAGCAATAGTATTCTTTTCACGGTCACTGTCTCCTTGCTAAGGTGTAATCATCGCCCTGGCGGTAATAGGGGCAGCGGCACTGACGGCTGGCAAAGATGCGGTAGACCTCATCCTCGTCCAGCTCCATCATGCAGTAATACTCGTCGTATTCCTCATCATAATCGTAATGCCAGCAGGTCTCGCAAAGGCTGCTGTCCATACTCATTCCTCCAATAGCCGGACGGAAAACTGTCCGTTTTCGTAGATCATACAGCTATGGCTGCCGTCCTTGGGAATGGAAACGCTGCCGGGATTGAGGCAGCGGATGCCCTCCACCGTCTCGTCCAGCTTCACATGGGTGTGTCCGCTGAGAAACACCGAGCCCGCCGGCAGCGGCGGCAGGTTTTGGGGGCTGTGGTGATGCCCATGGGTGAGATAGAAGGTCTTTCCCTCCACCATAAGCTGGGCATAGTCTGCCATACAGGGAAAGGGCAGCACCATCTGATCCACTTCTGCCTCACAGTTGCCCCGCACGGCAATGATCCTGTCTGCCCAGCGAGACAGCATGGGGATCACCTGCTTGGGGGCATAGTCCCGGGGCAGGTCGTTGCGGGGGCCGTGATACAGCAGGTCTCCCAGCAGGATCAGCTTGTCCGGCTGCTCCTGCTCCATAAGCTCCATCAGCTTGCCGCACCAGAACGCGGAGCCGTGGATATCCGAGGCGATCAATAGCTTCATAGTATCTCCTGTCATGTCAGGGCGTCCAGATAACGCGCCACATCAAATTCCTTGATTTTTTCGTCCTTACGCAAATACAGTGGATGGTGGGGATGCCCCTTTTTACTGACCTTTCCGGCGCAGTACCATTTAGCACCCAGCTCCTCCCCCACCGCCAGCATATCCCGCAGGCAGCGGCTGAGGTAGTCCCGCTTTTCAATGATGGTGCCCCACGCAGCCCATACCGCCGGGGCATGGGAAATGGAAAGCACATAACGGAAGGCTTCCAAGTTTTCCCGGTGCAGCGCCTCGTTGCAGCTCTGCTCCATGGTATCCGGGTCTGTTGCCCGCTGGGCATAGACATTGAACATGATGAAGCTGTCAAAGCCGTTGCCGTGGGCGATCCTCTCCACAGACTTGAGGGTGTTGTCCAGCGCATCGGGACGGGCTGTGGAAGGATTGATGCCGATGCAGATCAAGGGGTTTTTCCCCCGTGTGCCCAGTATGTAGCGGTATTCCGAATAGAAATTGGGGGCATAGAGCCATTTTTGTGTGTCATACTCCCCATTGGGGGTGTTTGCCGCCTCCAGCGCCTGCCGGAAGGTCACCAGCTCCAGCCGGTCGGTGGTTCCGTTGGGAATGTGCATGGCTCATCCCTCCACCGGCGGGAACCAGCAGCTATTGGCAGGATCGTGGAAGGGGCAGTCCTCCTCTTTCCGTCCGGTCTGCTCCAGCCAGCGCCCATAGGCGGTATCCAAAAAGGGGTAGACCCCGGTCATGCCGGATTGCAGCTGAACAGCCTTCCCGTCTGCCATATAAAGCTCGATGACGGTATTTCCGTAGCTGATGTAGAGCTGCTGGCTTTGAATATCGCCGTAGCGGTAGGAACGGGTCTTTTTTCCGAAGGCGGTGTACAGAAAGCCCTCATCGTCATAATACACACCGAAGGTCATGTAGTATACGATCAGCCCCACCGCGATCACCAGCATAAAGCAGCCGCCGCCAATGAGCAGCGCAGATGTGCCCAGCCCGTTAAAAATAGCAGCGACCCCCAGCACACCGGCGATCAAGCCGAACAGACCGGATTTCTTGTCCAAACGGACGCTCTTTCCGCTCTGATGCTCCTTTTTGCTGCGGAACAGCTTGGTAAAGCCCTTATCCAGCAGCCAGCACAGGAAGAATGTGCCGCCCATGACCAACGCGATCAGCAAAAATTCCATATCTTTCTCCTAACTCCACAGCACCAGCTCCACAGGGATATCGGTTTCTTCTGTGGGGACGGTGTTGAACACTTGAAAATCATAACACAGGGCAACTGTCGGATGGTGGGGTTCTTTGGCGAGAAATCTATCATAAAACCCGCCGCCGTAGCCTATGCGCCTGCCCTCGCGGTCAAAGGCAAGCCCCGGCATCAGCACGAGCGCATCCTCCTCCTGTGCCACAGGGCCGTTTTCCACAGGCTCCGGGATGCCGCGGTAGCCCTTTTCCACCTTGGACAAATCCTCAAGATAGATAAACCGCATTTCCTCCCCGAAGAGCTTGGGCACAGCCACCCGCTTCCCGTCCCGCAGCGCCTGCTCCAGAATGGGCTCGGTGCGCAGCTCTTGGTTATAGGACAGATAGCCATAAAGGGTCTTAGCCTGCCGGTACTGGGGCAGCGCCAGAAACAGCTTCGCCAGCTTTTCACTTTTTTGGGCGATCTGCTCTGCCGTCATGGCGCGTTTTTTACCGCGGACATACTGCCGCAGCTCCGCCTTATCCATGGCTGCCCTCCCGCTCCGCAAGACTCAGCAGCCGGAACCAAAGCAGCACCGCTACCTCGCCCATGATGCCCAGCAGGAATATCTTCCAGATGTTTTCCCCGGTGAACACCCGAAGGGTCACATAAATGCTCAGCAAAATGCCCCACACGATCACGGAGACCAGCACCCGGTTCCACTTGTAATCCCGCCAGCAGGAGCGCAGCACCAGCAGCACGATGGCGTTGACGGGGATGCAGTAGACAAAAGCAACGGCGCTTTTCTCCATGCCGAAGCTGGAAAGGATCACATACACCGTGGTGGCGATGAACCATACCAGCAGAGAGGACAGCATCAAAATGGTGCTGTGGCGGGACTTACTGCGGACGATCCGCTGCTCCACCTGCTCATTTCCCGCCAGATTGCCGGTAATGCCCAGCAGGTCATCCACGCTGATGCCAAAGACCTTTGCGATCTGCATCAGCGTCATCACATCGGGGATGGATTCCCCCCGTTCCCATTTGGACACCGCCTTGTCGGAGTAGTTCAGCTTTGCGGCAAGCTCTGCTTGGGTCATACTCAGCTGCCTGCGCAGCTCTGCAATGTTGGCTCCCACCTTATATTTCAGATTCTCGTTTTCCATGTATTGCCTCCGAAGCACAGTTACATTATATTTTACCAGAAAACCGCCCCAATTGCAACCGCTAAATCATACCCCCCGTTTCCGCCGCATACGCTGGGACAAGGAGGGGATGTCCGTGAGCCGAAAACTGCCTATTTTTTACAGCGCCCTGCTGCTGACCGGGGTAAACCTGCTGCTGCGGCTGGTGTCCACCTCCTTTCAGGTACACATCTCCGGGCGCATCGGCGCAGAGGGCGTTGGGCTGCTGCAGCTTGTGCTGTCGGTGGGCTCTCTTGCCATGACCGCAGGCATGGCAGGCATCCGTACCGCCACCATGTATCTGACGGCAGAGGAGCTGGGCAGGGGTCGCCCGGAGCATGTGCCGTGGGTGCTGGGGCGGTGCTTTCTCTATGGGGGTGTGTGCAGCGGCGCGGTAGCGCTGGGGCTGTATCTTGCCGCTCCGGCGGTGGCGGAGCATTGGATCGGCAATGTTCATGTGGTGGGCGCAGTACGGCTGTTTGCCCTGTTTCTGCCGCTGGTGGTGTTCACCGGCTGCATGACCGGCTATTTCACCGCCGAAAACCGCATCGGCACTTTGGCGGCGGTGGAGATCGCGGAACAGCTTTGCTACATGGCGGTGACCATGCTGGCGCTGGTTTTCTGGGCAGGCACCGACCCGGAAAAATGCTGCCAAGCGGTGGTATTGGGCAGCGGTGTCAGCGCCTGTCTGACCCTTTGCTGCCTTTTGCTGCTGCGCCCAAGACGGAAGCCGGGAGCGCCCATCCGGGTAGGCGGGCGGCTTTTGCAGACGGCTGTGCCCTTGGCGCTGGCAGACGATCTGAAGGCAGGGATCAACACCGCCGAAAACCTCATGGTGCCCAAGCGGCTGGCGCTGTATCCGGGGGAGCTGACCCCTTTGGCAGCCTTTGGCACCGTCAGCGGTATGGTGTTCCCGGTGCTGATGTTTCCTGCCGCCATCCTCTTTGCCTTGGCGGAGCTGCTGATCCCGGAGCTTGCCCGGTGCGCCGCCGCGGTCAGCCCCAACCGGATCCGCTATCTGACCAGCCGCAGCCTAAAGGTCGCCATGCTCTACGGCTTCGGCTGCGGCGGTCTTTTGTATCTGCTGGCGCAGCCGGTGTGCCTTGGGCTGTACGGCAACGCCAATGCCGCTTCCATGCTGCGGCGCTATGCCCTCCTTGCCCCCATGCTCTACTGCGACGCCATCACCGATGCCATGACCAAGGGGCTGGGCAAGCAGCGCCTGTGCGTCCGCTATAACATTCTAACCTCTGCCATGGATGTGGCGTTTTTGTATCTGCTGCTGCCGAAATACGGCATGGAGGGATACTTTTTCAGCTTTCTTATCACCCATCTGGTGAATTTTCTGCTGAGCCTGCGGCTGCTGCTGAAGACTGCAGACAGCCGTGTTCCTGTCCATACGGTGCTGTTCACCGCCGCTTCGGCGCTGGCAGGCGTTGGGGCAGGACTGTGCCTGCAAAGCGGTGCCGGGCGGTGCGTCAGCTTTGCGTTGGTGTTTTTCGCCCTTCTGACCCTCTGCGGTGTGATCGGAAAGGAGGATTTTTCATGGCTGAAGGGGCTGGTTAAGCTCACGCCGCAAAAAAAGAGCGCATCCCGCAGGATACGCTCTCAATAATCGCTTCTAAAGTTCCCCTTATAGGCTCTTTAATACCTCCAGCAAAAACTGCCATGTACGGGCGGTGGAGGCAATGTCCAGCCGTTCCCGGCTGGTATGGATGTCGTGCATCTGCGGACCGATGGAAACGCAGTCCAGCCCCGGCAGCTTCTCGCTGAGCAAGCCGCACTCCAAGCCGGCATGGATCGCCACCACCTCCGGCTGTTTGCCGTACATTTTCTCAAACACCTGCACCATGGTATCCCGGAGGCGGGAATCCTTCTTATACTCCCATGCCGGATATTCTCCGGTCTGGGTGTAGCTGCCCCCATGGAACGCCGCCAGCTCCTGCAGCCGCTTCAGCAAGTCCTGCTTTTCCTGATTGACGGAGCTTCTTACGGCAAAGGTCAGCCGCAGCTCCTCTCCCAGCTCTGCCACACCCAGATTCAAGCTGGTCTGCACCAGACCGGGAATGTCCTCACTCCAAGTCTGGATACCGTTGGGCGCGGCATTGAGCAAGGAAATGACGGTGGCAGACAGCTCCGTACCCAAGGCGTTGCCGCCAAAAGCATCCACATCGTCTCCACGGACGATGGCTTCCGGCTCGTCATAGTCCCGGCGAAGCTGCGCCTGCAATTCCTCTGTGATGCCGTTGATCCGCTCCAGATGGCTGCCCATGGCAACCAGCGTCACCTGACAGGAACGGGGGATGGCATTGTCCTTGGCGCCGCCGGAGAGCTTGGTGATGCAAAGAGGCATCAGCTTCTGGATCCTGCCCAGCAGCTCACCCATGACCTTGTTGGCATTGGCGCGGTTCTTGTGGATCTCTACACCGGAGTGGCCGCCCTGCAGCCCCTCCACCGTCAGCTTGATGCAAGGGCCGTAGACCGCCCGGCGGCTCACCGGCAGATGGACAGACGCCTTTGCGCCGCCTGCGCAGGATACGGTGAAGATCCCCTCCTCCTCGCTGTCGATGTTGATCAGTGTCCTGCCCCGAAGCATGGAAAGGTCAATGCCGGCAGCGCCGTACATTCCCGTTTCCTCGTCCACGGTGATCACCACCTCCAGCGGAGGATGATCAACGGTCTTGTCCGCCAGCAGCGCCAGCGCATAGGCAACGGCGATACCGTCGTCACCGCCCAAGGTCGTGCCCTTCGCGAACACGAACTGTCCGTCGTGGGTCACATCCAGCCCCTCGGTATCCATGTCGATGGGGCAATCGGCATCCTTTTCGCATACCATATCCATGTGCCCCTGCAAGATCACCGCAGGATGATCCTCATAGCCGGGCGTGCCCTCGGCAAAGAGGATCACATTGTTCAGCCCGTCCTGAACATAGCGCAGACCATGCTCCCGGGCAAAGGACACCAGATAATCGCTGATGGCCTTGGTGTTGCCGGAGCCATGGGGAATGGAACACAGCTTTTCAAAATAAGCAAATACGGAGGCAGGCTCCAGACCTGCCAGCTTCACAGCTTCCATAGGAACGCTCCTTTTCTAAATATAGCCATATCGTAGCACACCCGGCGGAAAAAGTCTACTTTTCCCAAAGAAAAAAGACCACGGGAAAACCCCGTGGTCAAGCTTTTCTCAGATCAGGCTCAGAGCCAGAGTCATCAGGATCCATGCCAGAGCGACCCACTTGGTAGCGGATGCCAGCATCTTATCCAGACCTGCACCCTTGGTCTTGTTCAGATAGGTGTCAGAGTTGCCCGACAGCGCGCCGGACAGGCCAGCCTCCTTGCCGGACTGCAGCAGAACCACAGCGATCAGCGCAACGCTGGCGATCACTTCCAGAATAACCAGAATCGTCTTCAGAACTTCCATTTCCTTTACCTCCCTCCGGAAACGCTCAAAAACCGCGCATCGCGGTATAGAACCCAGATTATCCGCCAAAAAAGCGGTATTTTTCGCAATAGCCCGAATATTGTAACACAAGCAAAAATAAAATGCAAGGGCAAAATCGATATTATTTTACTTTTTTATTTAGTGACCCAGTTACCGGTAGCGGCGCAGGTCAGATAGGCGTTGATAAAGGGATCCAGCGCACCGTCCATCACCGCGCCCACATTGGAGGTTTCACAGCCGGTACGGGTGTCCTTCACCAAGGTATAGGGCATGAACACATAGTTACGGATCTGGCTGCCCCACTCGATCTTCTGCTGCACGCCCTTGATGTCGGAGATCTTGTCCAAATGCTCCTGCTCCTTGATCTTCACCAGCTTGCTGCGGAGCATACGCAGACAGTTTTCTTTGTTCTGGAACTGGCTGCGCTCGGTCTGGCATGCCACCACGATACCGGTGGCCTTGTGGATCAGACGGACAGCAGAGCTTGTCTTATTGATGTGCTGACCGCCAGCGCCGGAGGAACGGAACACCTGCATCTCGTAGTCCTCGGGCTTGATCTCCACATCCTGACTTTCGTCCTGAATGTCGGGGATCACTTCGATGGCGGCGAAGGAGGTCTGGCGGCGGGCGTTGGCATCAAAGGGAGACACACGCACCAGCCGGTGGACACCGTTTTCCCCCTTGAGGAAACCGTAGGCATTGTCGCCCTCGATGAGGATATCCGCAGACTTTAGGCCCGCTTCATCGCCCTCCATGTAGTCAAGGATCTTATAGGTGTAGCCGTGCGCCTCTGCCCAGCGGGTGTACATACGGTAGAGCATCTGGCACCAATCCTGCGCCTCGGTGCCGCCGGCACCGGCATGGAAGCTGACCAGCGCATTGTTGGCATCGTAGGTGCCTGTCAGCAGAGTCTGCAGGCGGCAGGACTCCATATCCTCGCTCAAGGTCTGGAAGCCGTCCTTCAGCTCCGGCAGCATGGAATCGTCGTCCTCCTCCGCTGCCATTTCGCAAATGGTCATCAGATCCTCCCAAGAGGCGACCATCTGCTCATACTTTTCGATCTTATTTTCGGTCTGCTTGGTCTTGACCACGATCTTCTGGCTCTTTTCCGGGTTGTCCCAGAAGCCGGGAGCCTCCTGCATGGCGTGCAGACGCTCCAGCTCGTTGCACAGGCCCTCCACATTCAGACTTTCCGCCAGATCCTCCAGCGCGGGCTTGACCTCATTCAGCTTTTGCCGGTAAACATCAAACTCAATATTCATAGCATTCTCTCATTTCCTGTATAATTGCATAGTTTGAACTATTATAGCCGAAAATCGGCTCTGTGTAAAGTAGAAAAAGAAAAAAACCGAGCGCAAAGCCCGGTCATCGTTCACTGGGGTGCCAATCCTCGTCCTCAAAGAGCAGATCCTCCAGATCCACGGTGCTGTCATCGGTCTCCCGCACGGCGCTCCCTCCTTCCAAACGCAGTCTACCGGACAGTATATGCTCCATGGGACAAAAAATGTGCGGTAATTTGTTGACAGAAAATCTTTTTTCCGCTACAATGCAGGGGTATCCTAACTGTATATGCACCAGTAGCTCAGTTGGATAGAGCACCTCCCTCCTAAGGAGGGGGTCGGGGGTTCAAGTCCCTCCTGGTGTGCCAAAATGAAAATCCTGTCGATTATTGTCGGCAGGATTTTCGTTTTGTATGATTCATTTTTCATTATTCAATATTCATTATTCATTCGTCAGGATTTTCAATGAATATTGAATGATGAAGTCGCTTCGCTGATGAATAATGAATAATTGATTTCGCCTTAGATTTCTGCTATTATAAGAAAAAGCAGTATATCATATGCTGCTTCAAATCCCTTCACTCAAAATATTTCATTAAAAACATGCAGGGGTTCGAACATATAGGTCAAAAATTCAAAAGGCATTGAATTCATACTACCTTTTCAAAAAACAAGCCAGCACTTTTGGTGTTGGCTTGTTTTTTATACACCCTTCAGTTTGCAGGGTCTTCTGCGGTCAGTCGCTGCTTATACTTACGCCGGCACCGGAATCGGATTCGGTGACGCAGTCGATGGTCAGCACCGCAGCCAGCGCCGTGAGCTCATCCGCCGGGTTTGCGATGTCCAGCTCATAGCTGTCGCCCCAGCTCATCCATGCCTTGCTGATGGCAGCGATCTGCCGCTCTGCTTTAGTGATCTGATACGCATGCTCCAGAAAGCTGCCGCTGATCTCCCAGCCCAGCTCCTCCACGGTGTACTTGGGTAAAAAGAAGGTAAACGCCTTTTTGATCTGTGCCACCTGCCGGCCGCCGCAGAACAGGGAAAACTTGGGCATCCAGCTCCAAAGCTCCTGCTTGATCAGCGCCACCTCTGTGCCTGCCGTGTTATAGATATGGAGCTTCTTACCTAGGGAAAAGACTTCCCCCGCAACGGTATATTTATCGTTGCCCAGCTCATCCTTAACGGTGAACTTGTCACCCCAAGAAAAGACCTTTTCTTTTATGTAGAGCTTCATAGCTTTCTCCTTTCCGCATCGGGAGCCAAGGCTCGCCGCTTCCGCTCAAAAAACACCGCCGCCGTATTTCTTCTGGGCATAAAACAGCGGCCTCCAAACAGCCTGATACGCCCCCAAGCCTCTCGGCAGGCGCTCACTTCGTCACAACGATCCGGTACTGGATGGGGATGTCAAACCGGGTCGCGCCGGCAAACACATCCTCCCTTTGCAGCTTCAGCAGATCCTCCACCGTCAAAGCCTCCACGCTGATCCTGCGGCTGCGGATCAACGGCGTGGATTCTATCCCTTGCCAAATATGCCAGATCTCCAGCTCCCCGGAGGTCTTTACCTGCTTTTGGATATAGTCCAAAACGGCGGACAGCTCTGTCAGACCGGGATCGATCTGGGCGGTAAAGCGCTTGTCGGTGTAAATATCCTCCGCTCCGCGGCTGAGCCTCCATAAAAGCCCGCTTTCTGCCAAAAGGGCATCGGATGCAAGGTAAGTACAAAAGCTCATGGTGCGGCTCCTTCTTTGTATTTCTCCAAATATCTTACAAAAGCCCGGAAGATGCTCCGGGCTTTTGCTTATTTTTCTGTATCGGTGCCGTAAAGGAAATCATGGAGGATCTTGGCGTTTGCCTCAAAGTCCACAGCAAACAGGCTGCGTCCTTTCAGACCGATCATGTTTCCGTAGGTTCCGCTATGGGGAATGGTGGTCTGGTCAAACTCCGATTTCAGGAAATTGGGGGCGTAAAGCACCAGCTCCATGATCTCACCGGGGGTCAGATCCGTCTGCACCATGGGCAGCACCTCGTCTGCCAGTGCGTTCAGCTCCAGCAGGCTGGAGCCCTTCAGCTCCTCCACCACGCCTAAGATCACCTTCCGCTGCCGCTTGACCCGGTACCAATCGCTGTCGATCTCCCGCAGCCGGGCATACGCCAGCGCCGTGGGACCGTCCAGCCGGTTGACACCGGTGTGCAGGGTCTCTTGGCTGGAGGATATCTCATGCAGGGCATGGTTGAGATATTTGACCTCCTCGTAGGTCAGCTCCACCTCCACGCCGCCGATGGTTTCAATGACGCTTTTCACCGAGGTGAAATTCAGACGGACATAGTTGTCGATGTCCACAAGGAAGCATTCCTCCACCGTTCTTACCAGCAGATCGGCGCCGCCGTACTGGAAGATCTGGGTCAGCCAATCGTACTGTCCCTTATACTGTCCCTCCAGAATGGGCACGCCCATGCCCCGTTCCAAGCTCACCAGCTTCACGGTCTTGTCGTTTTTGTTAATGGAAACGATGATCATGGAGTCGCTGCGGGCAAAGGAATTGAATTTCTTCGTCCGCTCATCGGTGCCGATGAGCAGAATGTTCACGACCTCGTCCTTCTGCTCCACCGTGCCAACGGGGATGGTAGGCGGCACCTCCACCTGCTCCAGACCTTCCACATCGGAACCGGAGAGAATGGTCTGCTCCTCCTCTGTGGGCTGTGTTTCTCCTGTTGCCTCGGTGGACACGGTATAGACCGATTTGTCCACCTCATCATCATATACGATCAGATCCAGCTTTGCCATCACATAGCCAAAGGCGCACAGTGCCAGCAGCACCAGCACCAAAAATACGATCAGCAAAGCCGCAACGACCTTATGCTTGCTTAACCAACGCAAGGATTTCACCTCATTTTGCAAAATATCCGCTCCGGCTTATTCCGAAGCCTCCTCCGGCTGGACATCCTCTTTCTCCTCTGCCTCCGGGGCAGGCTCTGCCTGCTGTTCAAAGCCGGCAAAGAGGATGGTATCGCCGGTCTCATCGGGAATGGGCTTGCCTTCCATACAGGCGGCAAACTGGGCACCGGACATATCCTCATGTGCCATCAGGAATTCCACCACCTGCAGCAGCTTATCCTGATCCTTGGTCAAGAGCTCCATACACTGGCTGTAAGCCCGGTCGATCAGCGCCTTGACCTCATCGTCGATGGTGCCTGCCACCTTTTCGGAGTAGCTCTTGGTGTTCTGGTAGTCTCTGCCGATGAACACCTCACCGCCGTCCAGATAGGAAACCGTTCCCAGCTTCTCGCACATACCGTAGCGCGCAACCATATCCTTGGCAAGCTTGGTGGCACGGTCGATATCGTTGGAAGCGCCGGTGGAGATATCTCCCAGCAGGATTGCCTCTGCCACTCTGCCGCCCAGCAGTCCCACGATCTGCTCATACATCTCGTTGCGGGTCAGATGGGTGGAATCCTCACTGGGCATGCTCCAAGTCAGACCCAGCGCGTTGCCTCTGGGAATGATGGAGATATGCCGCACAGGGTCATGGGTGGGCAGATTGTACATTGCCACGGCGTGACCTGCCTCATGGATGGCAGTGGCACGCAGATCCCGCTTCAGCTGCACACGGCTGCGCTTTTCCGGGCCTGCCACGATCTTCATCATGGCATCGTTAAGATCCTTCATGCCGATGACCGGACGGTCCTCCCGTGCCGCCATGATGGCAGCCTCGTTCATCAGATTGCTCAGATCCGCGCCGGTAAAGCCGGCAGTTGCCAGCGCCACGGTGCGCAGATCCACGGAGTCAGCCAGCCGCTTGCCCTTGGCATGCACCTTCAGCACCGCTTCTCTGCCCTTGGCATCGGGCACGCCCACATAGATCTGGCGGTCAAACCGGCCGGGACGCAGCAGCGCCGGATCCAGAATGTCGGGGCGGTTGGTGGCAGCCAGCACGATCACGCCCTCGGTACGGCCGAAGCCGTCCATCTCCACCAGAAGCTGGTTTAGGGTCTGTTCCTTTTCGTCATGACCGCCGCCCAGACCGGAGCCACGCTTTCTGCCCACGGCATCGATCTCATCGATGAAGATGATGGCGGGAGCGACCTTCTTTGCCTGCTCAAACAGGTCACGGACACGGCTTGCGCCTACGCCCACATACATTTCCACAAAATCCGAGCCGGAGATGGACAAAAACTGCACATCCGCCTCACCCGCGACAGCCCGTGCCAGCAGGGTCTTGCCGGTACCGGGAGGACCCACCAGCAGCAAGCCGTGGGGGATCCGGGCGCCGATCTGGGTGAATTTAGTGGGGTTGCGGAGGAAATCCACCACCTCCTGCAGCTCCTGCTTTTCCTCGTCGGCACCTGCCACATCGTCAAAGGTGACCTTCTTGCCGTCGGGCACGCCCAGCACCGTCCGTGCCTTGCCGAAGTTGGAGGCAGGGTTGCCGCCGCCGTTGAGCCGCGCCATCATCATGAACCAGATAAACAGGATCACCAGACCCGCCAGCAGCAGCGGCAGGAAGAAGTCAAAGGGCTTGACACCCTCCTCACGGAGAAAATCATAGGATTCCAGCACACCGGACTGGGTCTGCGCCTGAATGGTGTCCCACATTTCCTGCCGGAAGCTTTCCGCATCCGCCAGATCGGTGACCAGCTCCGTCTTTCCGTCATAGGGCTGATGGAGCACCAGCAGAAGCTGATCTCCCGATGCCACAAAGCTGCGGACCTGCTCCTGCTCAAACAGGGCTACCACTTGAGAATACGGCACATCGTTGCCCTTCATGTCAAACAGGTCGATGATCCAAGAGAACAGCAGCGCCAATATCACGATATAGATAATAACGCCGAAAATATTGCCTTTTTTCAAAATTACTTACTCCTTATTTGTACAGCTCCGGCTTTAGAACCCCCACAAAGGGCAGATTCCGGTAGTGCTCGTTATAGTCCAGACCGTAGCCCACCACGAAGGCATTGGGAATGACGAAGCCGGTATAGTCCGCCTGCAGCGTGACCTCCGGATTCCGCCGCTCCGGCTTGTCCAGCAGGGTGCAGATCTTCAAGGACGCAGGCTTCTTCTTCAAAAGATGATGATAGGTATAGTTCAGAGAATTGCCGGTGTCAAAGATATCCTCAAGGATCACCACATGGCGGCCCTCCAGATCGGCGGAAACATCCCGCCGAACCTCCATGCCCCCGGACTGGGTGCCCTTGTAGGAGGAGATCCACATAAAGTCAAACTGGCAGGGAGTCTGGATCTGCCGCACCATATCGGCATAGAACACCACAACGCCCTTCAGCACACCAACAAACACAGGATCCTTCCCCGCGTAGTCACGGGTCAGCTCCTCACCCAGCTCACGGATGCGGGCTTCCAACTGTTCACGGGTGATCAATATGCTCTCGATATCATTCATCATAGGAAATGCGTCCTCTCAATTCTTTTCTATTCTGATTTGAATACAAGGTGCTTCCTTGGCGGCGCGGCTCACATCCGCGCCGATGCGGTACACACCCAATATGCCCATATCATCGGCGATCACCGGCAGAGCATCCCGCTCCGATGCCGGGATCTTTCGGTCGATCAGCAGCTTTTTCAGACTTTTTCTGCCGCCGCTGAGCCGCATAGCATCCCCTGCCCTGCGGCTGCGCAAAACCAGCACCCCCTGCGGCACCACGGAAAAGGTATCCCCGGTCTGCACAAGGGAATCCGACGGATACACCGATATCCGAAGCCCCAGCGCCGGCAGCACCGTCTCCGACGGACAGGCAAGGATCTGCTCTGCCAATTTATGCTCAGTGTACAGCCGCAGCACATCATAGCACCGCTCCACCGTCACGCCGCCGGGCAGCATAGCCCGTGCGGAGGGGTTTTCGCTGTTCAGCAGCGCCTCCGTAAGGCAGATATGCGCTGCCTGAGGCTCTTTTACGCCGCAATTTTCCAAAAAACGGGCGATCGCACGGCTGCGCACCGCTTGCGGCATTTCCAGCAGCCGGGAAACGGACAGCTCCGCCTCCTCCGCCGCACAAAGCCGCAGCGCTTCCTCGTCAAAGCGCAGCCGCTGCGCCATTTGGGATACATTTTCCGAAAAACGGGGATTTTCCGCCTTCAGCAGGGGCATGACCCCATGGCGCAGGCGGTTTCGCAGAAACCCATCGGCGGCGTTGGAGCTGTCCTCCACATAGCCGATGCGGTATTCTTCCAAAAATTCCAGAAGCTCCTGCCGGGTGATGTCCAGCATAGGGCGGATCACCTGTCCACGGACAGGGGCAATGGCACCGAGCCCCTTCAGCCCCGTACCGCGAACCATATTCAGCAGCACCGTTTCCGCGTTGTCATCGGCGGTATGGGCGGTGGCAAGCTTCCCCGGCAGGGTGGCAAAATAGCGGTAGCGGGCTTCCCGAGCCGCCGCTTCCAGCCCCTTTTCCCCTGCCGTGACCTGCTCAGAGCCCACCGCAAGGGGGATGCCGTAATCCCGGCAAAAGCCCCGGACAAAGCCCTCGTCCCGATCCGATTCCTCCCCCCGAAGCCGGTGGTTGAAATGGGCGGCACACAGCTCGATGCCCAGCTTATCCTTCAAAAGATACATCGCCCACAGCAGCGCCATGGAATCGGCACCGCCGGAAACGGCGCAGTACAGCCGGTCTCCCGGCTGCAGCATATCATAGCGCCCCAGGGCGGAAAGAAGCTTATTCAGCATGCTTCCACTCCCGGTCGGCAAAGGTCTGATACTGGGGGATCCATTGCAGCTTTACCGTGCCGGTCTCGCCGTGGCGGTTCTTGGACACGATGCACTCGGCAATGCCCTTGTCCTCGGTGTCCTCATGGTAGTATTCATCCCGGTACAAAAACAGCACGGAGTCGGCATCCTGCTCGATAGCGCCGGATTCCCGAAGGTCGGACATCAGCGGACGCTTGTCGCTTCTGCCCTCCACGCTTCGGTTTAGCTGGCTCAGACAGATCACGGGAACATTCAGCTCCTTCGCCATGATCTTCAAAGAACGGGAGATATCGCTGACCACATTCACCCGGTTGTCGCTGGCTTTGCCGTAGCCGGAGCCGGTCATCAGCTGCAGATAGTCGATGATCACCAGACCCAGATTGTCCAGGCGGCGGCACTTGGCGTTGATATCCGCCACGGTGATGGAAGGATTGTCGTCAATGCGGATGTCCGTCTGTCCAAGGGCGGTGGATGCCAGCGCCAGCTTTGTCCACTCATCCTCGGAAAGCTTGCCGGTGGCGATCTTCTTGCTGTCCACAAAGCTCTCGCTGGACAGCAGACGCATGGCAAGCTGCTCCCGGGACATTTCCAAGTTGAACACCGCCACGGTCTTATTGTATTTCTTTGCCACATTCAAGCCCAGATTTAAGGCAAAGGCAGACTTACCCATGGCAGGACGGGCTGCCACAAGGATCAGATCGGAATTGTTCAGACCGTTGAGCCGCAGATCCAGATCCCGCAGACCGGAGGACATACCGGGAATGGCGGAATCGGATTCGCTCAGCTCCTTCAGCCGGTCGAACACCTTCAGCATCACGGCGCTGATATGTTCCAGAGAGTCTCCCCGCTCGCCCTTACGCAGAGCGTAGATCTTCTTCTCCGCGCTTTCCAGCATTTCCGCCGGCGTGCCCAACTGGGCAAACACGCTCTCGGAGATCTCCCCTGCCGCCTCTGCCAGACCCCGCAGCATCGCCTTATCCCGCACGATGGCGGCATAGTGCTTGGCGTTGGCTGCGGTGGGGGTCACCTGCATCAGCTGGGCGATGTAATCCCGGGAATTGTCGTGGTAATAGCCCAGCTCCCGCATCTTATCCAGCACGGTCACCGGGTCGATGGTCTGGGAGAAATTGAACATGGTATACACCGTTTCATAAATCTCCCGGTTCTGCTCCAGATAGAAGTCCTCCGGGCGCAGCACACCGATGATATCCGCCACACAGCGGCTGTCGATCAATACGGAGCCCAGCACCGATTGCTCCGCATCCAAAGAATGGGGCATCTGCCGCTGCAGCAGTTCTTCATCCATGGTTAGTCTCTCCTTTCCGGGGAATATAGCCGGAGGTCACGCTTCCTCGATCTTCACCGTCAGCGGAGCGGTGATCTCATAGCCCAGCTTGCACTGGACGGTATAGGTTCCTACATTCTTGATGGTGTCGGAGATCACGATCTTCCGCTTGTCCAGCTTGATGCCGGAGTTCTTCTCCAGCGCCTCGGCGATCTCCTGATTGGTGACAGAGCCGAACAGACGGCCTGCGCCGCCGCCCTTCGCCTTGACCACCAAGGTCATGGCGCGCAGCTGCTTGGAGATCTCCAGCGCAGCCGCCTTTTCCCGTGCCGCCTTTTCCGCGGCAGCCTTATCGTTCATACGCATGGTGTTCACGGCATCGGCAGTGGCTTCCACAGCCAGCTTTCTGGGCAGCATGAAGTTTCTGGCGTAGCCGTCGGAAACCTCGATCATCTGACCCTTTTTGCCCTTACCCTTTACATCCTGCAGCAAAATAACCTTCATAACACATTCTCCTTATGCTTCATAAAACTGGTCAATGGATGCCATCAGCCGGTCAAGCACCTCTTTGACCGTGGAATTTTTGATCTGTGCGCCTGCGGTGGCAGCATTGCCGCCGCCGCCCAGCCGTTCCAGTATCACCTGCACATTCGCCTTGCCGATGGAACGGGCAGACACGATGATCTGATCCCCGTCCGGGTACATAACGAAGGAGGCGGTGAGCCCGGAGATGTTCAGCAGCTCGTCTGCCGCCTGAGCAGCCAGCACACGGGAGGTGGTGGCATTGAGGGCGGCAATGGCGATCTCCTGCCGGTAGATCCGGGCGGATTTGATGATCTGATACTTGGCAACGGTATCTTGGAAATCGTTCTGCAGCAGCTTCTTGACCTCCACCGGCTCCGCGCCAAGCTGCCGCAGATAGGCGGCTGCCTCAAAGGTCTTATCGCCGGTGCGGACATGGAAGCTCTTGGTATCCAAGAAAATACCTGCCAGCAGCGCCTTGGCTTCAATGGGCAGCACATCCGTACGGTCTACGGCATACTGCAGCAGCTCCGTAGCCAGCTCCGCCGCGGAGGAAGCATAGGGCTCGTGGAAATTCACCACAACGGGATTGATATAATCCGCGGCACGGCGGTGGTGATCCACCACGCATACCTTGGAAATGGCTTCCAGCAGAGTGGGACTTTCCACCTGATCCGGGCGGTTGGTATCCACCACCACCAGAATACTGTGGTTATTGCAGATCAGCAGGGCATCCTGCCCGGAGATAAATACACCCTCGTACTCCGGCACCTGCAGGATTTCCTCGATCAGCGCCTCGGCGGCATTGTGCTCCACATCCAGCACGATGTTGAAGGGCACGCCCTTCTTTCGGCACAGGCAGCAGATGCCCATGGCGGCGCCCACCGCGTCCAGATCCGCGTTCTTGTGACCCATGATGAACACATGGTCGCTCTGGTCGATGAGCTCCATGAGGGAGTTGGCGGTAACACGGGAGCGCACCTTGCTGCGGTTGTCGGATTCCTTTGTTCTGCCGCCGTAGAAGGTGAAGTTGTAGCGGTCCTTCACCACCGCCTGATCGCCGCCGCGGCTCAGCGCCATTTCAATGGACAGCGAAGCGAACTTATAGTCCTCCTCAAAGCTGACACCGTCCACGCCCAAGCCGATGGACAGCGACACCGGCAGCCCGGAGGGGCTGGTGATCTCATGGATATCCTCCAGAATGGAGAATTTCTCCTCGGTGGCGGATCTCAGATCCCGCTTTTCAAACACGAACAGAAACCGGTTCTTTTCCAGACGGCGGAGCAAGCCGTGGTAGCCCTCTGCCCACTGGTTGATGGCATCGTTGATCCTTGCGTCCAGCGAGGAAATGGCACCCTCGGTGATGTTTTTGGTCAGCTCCTCATAGTTATCCACCAAAATGATGGAGACCACCGGCCGGGAGCGGATATATTCATCCCGAACCTGATACAGCTCCGTCAGATCCGCGAAGTAGAGGATGCCCAGCATATTTTTGCCGGGTCCCTCGGTGCGGACACGGCTGCCGTAAACACGGTAGCGACGGGTGCCCAGCTTCACATCGTAGGGATATTCGGTCTTGCCGCTGTTGAGCCAATCCACTCCCAGACCGGGAACCACCTGCTCCAAGGTCTGCTCGGACATCTTCTCAAAGTACCCTGCGGCACTGCTGAAGGCATCGTTGGCATAGATGATCCCCCGGTCAGCCATACGGATGACCACTGCGGGGAAGGGATTGTCTGCTTTATTGACCTCGGGAATGTCCGCGGAAGCGGCCTTCAGATAGCTGCGCAGCTCCCGCCGCCGTTCACGGCACTGGAACCAGTAGCAAACCACCAGAACACCGAGGATCAGCGCCTCCACGCCCGCGATAAGATATTGATTCATCGCCAGCGCCAGCACCACAAAGCCCAGCATCACCCAAAAGTACACACCCAGACCCGGTTGTATCAGCTTGCCCAGCTTTTTATTCAAGTCCATCCCCTCCTAGTTGCTCTATTTCGCCCATAGTAACGGGTATTATACCAAATTTAGAAAAAAGGTGCAACTGTTTTCTAAATATTTGCCCCCCCTTTTTTCACTTTTCAAAAAAAGAGTATACTTTTCCGAAAAAATGTGTTATACTACCTTTGTTATGCGCCGGGTGGGCAGCCCCGGGCAGCATTGCGAAGGCTTGCTTCGCTGACAAAACAGAATATCCATGCAGGCGTTTTCTAAGCAAAGGGCGATTCAGGGCCCGGAGCCGGGAAAAGCGGCTGCATACTTGTTATGCTTTTAATTTTGAAAGGAGTTATTTTCATTGGCAGAAAAACTTAAAATCATTCCCCTTGGCGGTCTTGACGAGATCGGCAAGAATATCACCGTGCTGGAATACGGCAAGGATATGATCGTGGTGGATTGCGGCGTGGGCTTCCCCGACGAGGAGATGTACGGCGTGGATCTGGTGATCCCCGACTTCACCTATCTGGTCAATAACCAGCGCAAGCTCCGTGGCTTTTTCATCACCCACGGTCACGAGGATCACATCGGCTCCATCCCCTACTGCATGCAGCAGGTGAACGCCCCCATCCACGGCACCGCCATGACCTGCGGTCTGATCAAGCTGAAGCTGGAGGAGCACCGTCTGGCAGACAAGGTCAAGCTCATCACCCATAAGCCCGGCGATACCGTGAAGGCGGGCTGCTTCACCGTGGAATTCATCCATGTGAACCACTCCATTGCCGACGCGGTGGCATTTGCCATCCACACCCCTGTGGGCACCGTGATCTTCACCGGCGACTTCAAGATCGACCCCACCGCCAGCGACGGCATGATGGATCTTGCCCGTCTGGGTCAGTTGGGCAACGAGGGCGTGCTGGCGCTGCTGGCAGACTCCACCAATGTGGAGCGGCAGGGCTACACTCCCAGCGAAAACACCGTTGCCGAGGGTCTTGACCGGCAGTTCAAGAGCTGCGACCAGCGGATCATCGTCACCACCTTCGCCTCCAATATGCACCGGCTTGCCGCCGTCATCGCCACCGCGGAGCGCTACGGCAGAAAGGTGGCAGTCACCGGCAGAAGCATGGAGAATATGCTGAAGGTGGCGCAGGAGCTGGGCTATCTGAAGGTAAAGCAGGGCACCATTGTGGACATTGCCGCCACCAAGAGTCTGCCTAAGAACAAGGTGGTCATCGTTTCCACCGGCTCTCAGGGCGAGAATATGTCCGCCCTGTACCGCATGGCGTTCTCCACCCACAAGCAGGTGGACATTGCGGCAGGTGACCGGATCATCATTTCCGCCTCCGCCATCCCCGGCAACGAAAAGGCGGTCAGTAAGATCATCAACGAGCTGTACCGCAAGGGCGCGGATGTGGTATACGAAAAGAGCGAGGGTCTGCATGTCTCCGGCCACGCCTGTCAGGAGGAGCTGAAGATCGTTCACGCGCTGACCAAGCCCAAGTTCTTTATCCCCGTCCACGGCGAGCAGCGGCATCTGCAGCTTCACGGCCGCCTTGCCAAGCAGATGGGGATGAATCCCAAGAATATCTGCATCGGCGAGATCGGTGTCGGCTTTGAGCTGAGCAAGCGAAGCTGCAAGAGTGCCGCTCCCGTTCCCGCCGGCATGGTGCTGGTGGACGGCACCGGCGTAGGCGATGTGGGCAGTGTGGTGCTCCGTGACCGGAAGCACTTGGCACAGGACGGCATGATCGTGGTCTGCGTCAACCTGTCCGGGCAGGACGGCGGCGTGATCTCCGGGCCGGATATCATCACTCGCGGCTTTATCTATGTGAAGGAGTCCGAGGAGCTGATGGACGAGCTGCGGCAGGTGGCGATGGAAGCCATCGAGCGCTGCCAGCGCAAGCGCATCCGGGATTGGACAGCCATCAAGTCCGCCATCAAGAACGACCTGTCCGGCTACCTGTATAAGACCACCAAGCGCAACCCCATGATCCTGCCTGTGATCATGGAGATCTGACCGTATTCAATGGGGGTGCTGCAAAATGCTGCAGCACCCCCTTGTTCCATGAAGGAGCCTTCTATGACATACTACTTTGCCCCTCTTGAGGGCTTGACCGACAGCATCTACCGCAGAGTCCACCATGCCCATTTCCCCGGCTGTGTGGATTGCTATTTCATGCCCTTTCTCTCCCCCACCGTCCACCGCACCCTAACCCCCCGGGAGGAGCGGGAGCTGCCCATGGCGGACAGCGTTCCCTTTACGGCAGTGCCCCAGCTTCTGACCAAGGTGGCGGAGGATTTTCTCTGGGCGGCGCAGCAGTGTGAGCAGCGGGGCTACCGGCAGGTGAATCTGAATCTGGGCTGCCCCTCCGGCACCGTCACCGCCAAGGGTAAGGGTTCGGGTATGCTCCGGGATCCCGATGGACTTGACCGGTTTCTGGAGGGTATTTTTGCCCAAACGCCCCTGCCCATCTCCGTAAAGACCCGGCTGGGCTTTACCGATCCGGGGGAATTTCCCCGGCTGCTGGAGATCCTCAACCAATACCCCATCACGGAGCTGACGGTGCATCCCAGAGTCCGCAGCGCCTTTTACAGCGGCGGTGTGGATCTGGAAATGTTTGCCTACGCCTTGGAAAACAGCCGCGCAAGCGTCTGCTATAACGGTGATATCACCTCTATAGAGCAGCTACGGGCATTGGAAGCCCGGTTTCCCAAGATCAGCGCGGTGATGCTGGGCAGAGGGCTCATCGGTGATCCGGGGATGCTGCTGCCGGAGGGCACTACGGTGCAGGCGCTGGAAGCCTTTATGGAGGCGCTGCTGCAGGGCTATATCGAAGCCTTTGGCACACCCCGTAATGCCATGTTCCGTCTGAAGGAAAACTGGCGGCAGCTTCTGCCCCGCTTTGCAGGCAGCGAAAAGCTGGGAAAGCAGCTTCTCAAAACCACCGACCTCGGGGAGTATAAGGCGATCACCGCCCAGATCCTCCATACCCTGCCCCTGTCCACCTGACTTCCAAAGTCCCCCTTGCCTGCACCGCACCAAAGCCCCCCTTGCCTAAAGGGGGGAAGTCAGCTTTGCTGACAGGAGGGATTCTCCATCGAATCTCCACCGCATCAACAGCGCGATGGATCGCAATTTGAATGGCTGCATACGAAAAAATGTCCCAACCGGGGTCGGTTGGGACATTCTTTTGATTCAATCAGCCAAAATAGGCGTTGCAGCTTGTGGCGAACTCCATCAGCTCGATGAACAGGTTATTGGTAGCGCTTGCCTGTGCACGGACGCAGTACCATGCGATGGAATCGGTGAGGGAGCAGACTGCTGCACCGTTTGCATCCACGATCTGCACCGTCACAGGCACATTTACATCCGCGGGCGTCAGGGCGCTGACATTCACGGTGATCATGCTGCCGTTTTTAACAAACAGGCTGCCGGGGATGGTGAAGCTCTTTGCGTTGCCCTTGTAGTCGGTGTAGCTGACCTTGGCGGTCATGGTGCTGTCCACCACTGCGGCATCAAAGATGAAGTTGTGCTGGATGTTGGTGTCCAGATACAGCGTTGCGCCCATGGCACCGGCAGTGCCGGAGGCCTTGCCTGTTACCGTGCTCATGTCGAAGCTTGCGGAGGCATAAGCTGCCTGCTCGGCGGTGAGTCTGGTGTTGGCAAGATCATCGGTGTTGTAGCTGAAGTTGCCCTGCGCCGCCGCGCCGTAGTTGAGAAGGTCTGCCATCATGGTGAAGGAAGCAGCGTTTGCCTCGCTCTTGTACACCAGCACAGCGGCATCGGCAACGGTGGTCACAAACTCATTGCTGACCGCGTTTCCGCTTGCGTCATAGACGGTGACGGTGATCTCGTCGGTCATTTCCTTGGCGGCAATGCCGTTGAAGCCTACACGGTACATGGTGCCGTAGTAGCTCTCCCAATCCGTCGCAGCAACGGTCTTGGTGACGGAACTGCCATCAGCATAGGACTTAACGATCTCCATGGTGTAGCCGGAATCGTAGTTCTCAGCCATCAGGTACAGGTACAGGGTGATGTCGTTGTTCAGCGCCAGATTCACACCGGCGACATTGAACAGCGCAGGAGCGGCATCCGGGTCGGCTTCACCGCAGTTGGCGCAAACACCGTCCACATAGTTATGTCCGGTGGCTGCCACGAACTTGCTGCGGAAATAGCTGCCGCAGACGCTGCAGGTGTAGGTGGTATAGCCCTGCTGGGTACAGCCGGGAGCAGTGACGGTCTGGACATACTTGTGTCCGGGGGCTTTCACGGTCTCGATATAGCTGTCGCCGCAGGAGCAGGTGTAGGTGATCTCCTTTGCCACCACGCAGCTGCCCTCCTTGGTCACTTCGGAGGTATAGCTGTGGGTATGCGCCGCCAATGTCTCGGTGATATCCACGGTATAGATCCGTGCACCCCGGCCGTCGATATCGGAATCTCCGGTGACGGGGCAGAGGATGGTGTAAGTACCTGCGTCAAGGGTATAGGTCACGGTCTTCTTGCCGGAGCTTGCGCCGGTGGTGGTGTAGATGGTGGTGCCGTCATCACCGGCAACCAGCTCTCCATCCAGATCCCGGATGCCCAGAGCGGAGGTATTGGAGCTGCCGGTGGAACTGAACTGTACACACACCGTTGCCGTTCCGGTAACGGTGAAGCGGAAGCCGCCGCCTGCCTGCTTGGCAAACTGGATGCTGGTCACGGAATTGGCATCGCCCCGGCGGATCACATTGCCCATCACCGTCAAATAGCCGTCTGCGTAGCTGCTCTCCTCCACGGCAGAACTGTCCGTACCGGGGGCAACATCGGTGGTGGCGCGGAAGGTATAAGTCATTTCCTCCCCATCGGTGGGGGATTTCGGCTTTTTCTGAGGGCCTGCGTTGGCGATAACATTGGCGTATGCCGCGTCCATATCCGTCTGCAGCAGGTAGTCCCCGGAGGGGATATAGCTCAAGGTCGAATCATTTTCAAAATTGGCGTAAGGGTTGGCGGAGGTCACCTGCGTGCTCTTATCGGTGACGATCACCAGATGGGAGCGGTTGGTGCCGGTGCAGTTGACGAACTTGTTATTGTAGCTTTTTACAACACCGCCGGCATTGCTGTCCACCACATTCTTACTGTCGATGTAAGTGCAGTACTCCGCAAAGATATACAGGTTCGCCCGCAGGCTCATGCAGTAGGAGCTCTGCCCCTCGATCACATTGTTGTACAGGTGCATATTCGCCTGTCTGCCCAGCGGGCCTCTGGATTCACAGTCCTTCCAGTAGTTATGGTGCCATGTGATGTGGTACTGCTGATCGTTGTCGCCGCCGCCTACCAGACTGGTCTTGTGGTAGCCCTCAAAGTAGCAGTAGCTCAAGGTGCAGTACTGACCCCGCTTGAAGTCGAAAGCGCCGTCGCCCTCGCCCTTGTCCTGATCCTTGGAGGCATCCTTGATGCCGCTGGGACCGTAGAACGCGCAGTTATGCACCCAGCAGCGCTGGATGGGGTCGGTGACCACATTGTTGTTATCCGCGTCACCGGCAAGACCGATGCAATCCTCGGGGACATTCTTAAAGGTAAGGTTGCGGAACTCAAAGCTCATTCCCAAGCCGGCAGCGGTGTTGCGGGATTTGCTGTCGATGGAGAAGCCCCAGCCGTTGCAGGTGGCATCGGTGCCGATGCCCTCCACGGTGATGTCCCGGCAGTTCTGCATTCTGGCAAGAGAGCCGTTGTCATCGGTGCCTCCGCCGTAGTCGATGCTGCCCCATGCGGTCAAGCCTACGGGGGCGGTGACATTGCCGATGATACGCACCAGCAGAGGGGTGCCGTCTTCTGCCAGCTTCTTCAGAATACCGCTGTTGGTATTGGTGGCGCCGCGGCTGGAGCCCACCGCGCCGGCGGAATTGAGGATGTTGCCGATGCCGGAAACGGTGGTGCCGTCCTTAGACTTTACGGTGACGGTATCCTTGTTCTCATTGGTGACATAGACGATGACGGTATTTGCCTTAACTGTACCGTCGTCGTTGTAAGCGCCGATGCCCTCGGTATAGTTGAAGTGGGCATAGCCGCTGCGGTCCTGCTCCGCCACGGCGATGCCGGAAGCGGAATAGGTGCCTGCGGAGGTGGTGACGGTGAGGCTGTAGGTACCTGCCTTCAGACCGGGGATGTCGATGCGGACACCGTCGCCGCTGCTGCGCACCAGATAGGTAAAGTCCTCCCCGGACAGGCTGCCGGAGGTAGTGCCGGAGTAGGATACGGCGGTGACCTGTTCATCGGTCACACCGGAGATGGTGGCAAAAATGGTCTCGTTCCAGCCGCCAACGGTGGTAAACTCCGCTGCCGCTCTGCCGCTAACCGGCAGCATGGGCAGGCAAACAGCCGCCACCAGCAGCAGGCATAGGGTCATTTTCAAAATTCGGGACATAAGCGTTCTCCTTTTCCAAAATCTGCCTTTATTCTAACGGATTTTTCCCGGATATACAAGCCCTGTTTTTCGGTTTCCGGTCAGCCCTGAAAGATTTCCCGAACCACATACACATTGGAGCCGAAATCCCCTTGGTTTCTGCCCTTGGGGTCAAAACCCGTGCCCATAAACCGGGGAGACAGCATCACACCGCTTTCCAGCGCGCTGCCGGTGGCGGTAAGCTCCTGTGTGCCGTCGGGCATGGTATAGTGGCGGTCGGCGGTGCGCAGAACGATGCCGTTGGGGTCTAGGCTGACGGGGGCGACATGCTTCACCAGCGCCCCGAACTGCCCTACCCGCAGGCTCTGCTCCCGGCTTTTCAGCACATAACGGCGGTCATGGCGCAGCCCACGCAGCCGCAGCCGCTGATATCCCGGCGCGGCAGAGACCAGACGGTGGAACAGCCCCGCGATATGGATGCCCTCGCCGCTGACCTGCCAGCAGACCGCGTCCTCCCCTTCTATCCGGCGGAATGTGCCGAACTGGAACAGCTCCCGGTAGGTCTTGTAAAACCGGATCTGGCTCCCTATCTGCTTTTCCTCCACGCTGACCAGATGCTTCAGATCCAGCTCATAGCCCAGCACACCGAAAAACGACACATTCCCACGGGTGGTCAAGGGTGTGGCGCGGAGGGTCTGGGCGTGGGGCGCGGCGGAAACATGGGCACCCATGACAGACTGGGGATAGAGGTAGCTCAGTCCGTCCTGTATGGTCAGCCGCTCAATGGGATCGGTATCGTCGGAGCACCAGATCTGAGGCGAGAAGCACAGCATACCCAGATCGAAGCGGTTGCCGCCGGAGGCGCAGCTTTCCAGCAAAATATGCTCCCGACAGCCAAAGATCCGCCGCAGCACATCGTAAAGTCCCAGAATGTAATCGTAAGCCCTTGCCCCAAGGGCAATACTGTGGCGGTTCATATCCCATTTCACATAGGTGATGTTGGCGCTGTCCAGCACCCGGGAGACATTTTCCACGATGTAGTCGCGCACCTCCGGCTTGGTCAGATCCAGCAGCAGCTCGTTGCGCCCGTACACCGGGCTCAGCCCATCGGTCAGCGCCCAATCCGGGTGGGCACGGTACAGCTCGCTGTCCGGGTTCACCGCCTCCGGCTCAAACCACAGACCGAACTGCATGCCAAGGGCATTGACCCTGTCCGCCAGCCGTTTCAGCCCGCCGGGGAGCTTTTTGGGGTTTACGGTGTAGTCACCCAGCCCCGCAAGGTCGTTGTTTCGCTTGCCGAACCAGCCGTCATCCAGCACGAACAGCTCGCAGCCCAGCTTCCCTGCCCGCTTGGCAAGGTCTATAAGCCGGTTTTCGTTGAAATCGAACATACAGCCTTCCCAATCGTTATACAGCACAGGCCGCTGGCGGTATTGCCAGTATTTGGGCACGATGTGGCTGTTCACAAACCGGTGGAGCTTCTCGGAAACGCCGCCGAAGCCCTTTCCCGACCAGCAAAGCACCGCCTCCGGTGCTTCAAACGCCTCCCCCGGCGCAAGCTCACGGCAGAAATTGTCGGGGCTGATGCCCTGCATCACCCGTGTCAGCCCCTGCAGCGACCGCTGGGCAGAGGCATAGTGGCTGCCGGAATAGACCAGATTGAAGCCGTAGACCTGTCCGTGGTCCTCGCCGGCTCCCGGCTGGCTCAGCAGGAAGCCCGGCTGATGCAAAAAGGAGGAAAAGCCGGTGGTGCTTTCGTGTACCACACGCCCTGCCCCAACAGCCACCTTGCTGCGGCGCATCTCCGCGATCCAGCCGCCGTCAAAGGTGGTCATTTCGTAGCTGCCGGGCAAGTCCACGGAAAAGCTCATCAGCTTTGTGAGCCACAGGCTCTCGCTGCTGTTGTTGCACAGCACCGCCCTGCGGGTCAGCACACCGCCGAAAACGCAGTAGTACAGCCGCAGACGGATGCCCCCGGGGTGGGTCATGTTGACGCAGAGGGTCTGGCTGCAGCCTCTTGCTTGTGGAAGCCCGGAGACCATCTCCGCTTCCCCCTCCATGACCGTGTGGCTCTCATAGGTAAAGTCCGTGGCGGCGCAGTTCAGCTCCAGCGGTGTCTCCCGATAGTCTCCCCTGCCGCTGCCGCTCCATTCCAGCGGAAGCACATCCAAGCAAACGCCCTCGCTGTAAAGAACACTGCCGCCCCAGCCCAAGTGGGGCTTGCAGGCAAGGGCTTCGGCATCCTCCGCCGAGACCCGCGCGCCGAAATGCAGGTGCTCAAGCTGCCCTGTAGGCATCACCCGAAACAGATAGGAAAAATCCTCCCCCTGCAAGTGAAACAGACCGTTTTCATGGGAAATCATACAAATCAGCTCCTTTTCCTCTATTGTATCTGCCGAAAAATACCCTGTCAACGAGATTTTTGGTGACGGAGGATGAAAGCTGTGCTACAATGGATCCATCCAAGAAAAAGGAGCGGTCTTTATGGAAAAAACACGCTGGTATAAGGATATGGTCTTCTATCAGATCTGGCCTAGGAGCTTCAAGGACGGCAACGGCGACGGCATGGGCGACCTGTGGGGCGTTTATGAAAAGCTGGACTATCTGAAGGAGCTGGGCATCGACGGCATCTGGTTCTCCCCCATCTACCCTTCCCCCGGTGCCGATTGCGGCTACGATATCTCCGACTATATGGACATCGCTCCGGAGTTTGGCGGCATGGAGGCCTTTCGCAAGGTGCTGGATGGGGTGCACCGGCGGGGCATGAAGCTGATCATGGATCTGGTGGTGAACCATACCAGCGATGAGCATGAATGGTTCCAAAAAAGCCGCCAACGCATCGATCCGTACACCGATTACTACATCTGGCGTCCCGCCAAGGCAGACGGCAGCCTGCCCAACAACTGGGATTCCAACTTTGAGGGCAAGGCTTGGACTTACGATGAAGTCCGCGGAGAATACTATCTGCACCTGTTCGCGGTGAAGCAGCCGGATCTGAACATGGACAATCCCCTTGTCCGGGAGGAAGTGAAAAAGATCCTGCGGTTCTGGCTGGACATGGGGGTAGACGGCTTCCGGGAGGATGTGATCACCTACATCTCCAAAAAGGAGGGTCTGCCCGACGACCATCTGTTCCCTATCTACAAGGGTATGCCCAATTACAACCACGGCCCCCACATCCACGAATATCTGGCGGAATTCAAGCGGGATGTGCTGGATCACTACGATTGCATGACCCTTGCGGAAGCGCCTCTGGTCAGCCCCAAGCTGGCGCTGCGCTACATCGACGAGGAGACCGGGCAGATGGATATGATGATCCAGTTCCAGTGCCAGTGCGCCGATTGCCTGTTCACCGATTATCTGCCCACGCCCTTCTTCCTGCCCCGGCTGAAGCGGGCGTTTACCTCTTGGCAGCAGGGTCTGGAGGGTCGGGCATGGAATATGCTGTATCTGGAAAACCACGACCATCCCCGGATCGTCACCCGCTACGGCAGCGAGGAATTTTGGTCCGAAAGCGCCAAGATGCTGGCGGTGTCCTACCTGTTCCAGAAGGGTACGCCCTTCGTATATCAGGGGCAGGAGCTGGGTATGACCAACTGGCGTCCGGAGCGGGCAGATATGTACCGGGATGTGCAGACCCTTTGGCAGTATACCCATTCCGCGCTGAACAAGACCGAGGAGCAGCGGCTGAAGCGGCTGTGGCGTTCCTCCCGTGACGGTGCCAGAAGCCCGGTGCAGTGGAGCAGCGAAGAAAACGCAGGCTTCACCACCGGCGAGCCGTGGATGGCGGTCAACCCCAATTACAAGCGGATCAACGCCGCCGACCAAGAGAAGGATCCGGCTTCCGTTCTGAATTTCTACCGCCGCGCCATCGCCTTGCGTAAGCGGCTTTCCGCCGTGCGCCACGGCGATTACAGGGAGTATTTCCCCCTCTCCCCCGATGTATATGTCTACGCCCGGGAGGACGAGCGGCAAAAGCTGCTGGTGATCTGCTCCTTCGCCAAAAAGACGCTGGCACTGCCTGTTCCGGAGGGCTTTGACATCGACAGCGGCAGGCTGGTGCTGCTGAACTATCCCAAAGCCAAGAAGCACTTCCTCCAGCCCTACGAAGCCAGAGTATACCTCTGGGAAAAATAACCTGAATCCAAGCCCTCCCGCACAGGGGCTCTCAGCATATCCATAAACACCAAGCCGTTTTGACCGACTGTGGAAACCGCCCCTTATTGAAAGAAAAGAAAAAGAAAAAATATATAAACGGGGTGTCCCCGCGGAGCGGGGCGCGCCCTGCTATGCATTCGCATAGCCGGCGCGCCCCTCACACTCAAACTCATATATCTTTTTCTTCTCTTTATCCTTACCCTTATCCTTATCCTTTTCTTTGGGTTTTTTCGGTTTTTCAAATAACCCATCGCTTTCCCAAAAGCTCCGCTCACATCGGCAGCGGCTCCTTTCGGGGTCTGCCTCCCTTTTTGCCGTTGGCACGGTTGACCTCGCACCGCTTGTCATACCGCTCCCGGTCACGGTCATGCTGTCCCGTCATCCATGTCAGCATAGCTCCCTGCAAGCCGGACAGCTTCTTCTTTTCCCCGGTCTTGGCATACTCCAGCAGGCTGCGGATCACCTGTCCCAGCTCCGCATCGGACAGATACTCCATCGCCTCCAGATAGCTAAGATACAAGCACACATAGCACATTGGTTTCATAGTCTCCTCCTTTCTATTTGCGAACATCTGTTCATAAATAGAATAGCATTTTTTTCAGCCTTTGTCAAGCAAAAACGCCCCGGAAGTCATTCCTTCCGGGGCTGCTTTTCTATGCTGTCAGGTCATTTTTTCCTGTTTGACCTTGTGGTCGATGACATGGCGGGAGGCAAGCTCCTTTTTGATATCCTCCACGGTGATGCCCATTTCCACCATCAGTACCATGGTGTGGTAGGCAAGATCCGCGATCTCATACACCGTCTCTGCCTTGTCGGCGTTTTTCGCGCCGATGATCACCTCGGTACATTCCTCGCCCACCTTTTTCAGGATCTTATCCATGCCCTTCTGGAACAGGTAGGTGGTGTAAGAGCCCTCGGGCAGCATTTCCTTTCTCCCCTGCAGCAGGTCATACAGCCCCTGCATGGAGAATTTCTCCTGCTCACATCCATACACAGCCTTGGTAAAGCAGGAATCGGTGCCCAGATGGCAGGCGGGCCCGTCCTTGCGCACATACACCGTCAGCGCGTCGTTATCGCAATCCGCCACGATCCGGCAGATATGCTGATAGTTGCCGCTGGTCTCCCCTTTCAGCCAAAGCTGCTGCCGGGAGCGGCTGAAAAAGCAGGTCAGTCCCTTTTCCATGGAGATTTTTAAGCTCTCCCGGTTCATATAAGCAAGGGTCAGCACCTTTCCCGTCTCATCGTCCACCACGATGGCAGGGATCAGACCCTTTTCGTCAAATTTCAGTTCTTGCATGTCCAGCATATCATAACCTCACAGTAATGTTATTTTCCCGCAAAGTCCGCTTCAGCTCGGGGATGGTCACCTCACCGAAGTGGAAGATGGAGGCGGCAAGTCCCGCGTCCACCTTGGGTAAGCGGTGGAACAGCTCCACAAAATCCTGCTTGCAGCCTGCGCCGCCGGAGGCGATCACCGGCACATTCACCGCGT
Source organism: Oscillospiraceae bacterium (assembly GCA_017398625.1). Taxonomy (GTDB): domain Bacteria; phylum Bacillota; class Clostridia; order Oscillospirales; family Oscillospiraceae; genus Faecousia. Next base: position 22,591 of record JAFQFP010000026.1, on the reverse strand, counting down.
CGCACACCGCTTCCAGCATTTCAAGGTCAAAGCCCTTTTTCACGCCGTCGGTATCGATGGAATTGAGCACCACCTCACCGGCACCGCTGTCCACACAGCGCTTGATCCAAGAGATGGCTTCCATACCGGTGTTTTCCCTGCCGCCCTTGGCAAAGACCCGGAACACACCCTCCACCCGCTTCACATCCGCGGAGATCACCACGCACTGGTCGCCGTAGCGCTTGGCAGCCGCGCCGATGAGAGAGGGGTCCCGGATCGCGCCGGAGTTTACGCTGACCTTGTCGGCGCCGCATTTCAGCACCCGGTCAAAGTCCTCCAAGGTGTTGATGCCGCCGCCAACGGTCAAGGGGATGAAGATGGTTCGTGCCACCTCCGTCAAAATGTCGGTAAACAGGGCGCGGCCCTCTGCCGAGGCGGTGATATCGTAAAACACCAGCTCGTCGGCGCCGTTGTCGCTGTAGAATTTTCCCAGCTCCACGGGGGAGGACACATCGCAAAGCCCCCCAAAATTCACGCCCTTGACCACTCTGCCGTTTCTCACATCCAGACAGGGGATGATCCGCTTTGTGATCATTTTGCCACCTCCAGCGCCTTTTTAAGATCGATGGCACCGACATAATATGCTTTGCCGATGATGGCGCCGTAAAGCCCCATAGCCGCCAGCGCAGCCACATCCTCCAGAGAGGAAACGCCGCCGGAGGCAATAATGTCGATGCCGTAGCGCTGAGCCAAGTCTCTATACAGTGCCCGGTTGGTGCCCTGCATGGCCCCGTCCCGGGAAATGTCGGTGCAGATCACGGTCTTGACCCCCAGCCGCTCCATGTTTTGGAAGAACGCCTCAGCGCTGAGCTCCGTTTTCTCCGTCCAGCCGTGGATGGCAACAAAGCCGTCCTTCAGGTCAACGCCCACGGCGATCTTTTCCCCGTATTTGGCAAGTGCCTGCCGCAGAAATTCCGGGTCCTTTACCGCCGCCGTACCCAAGATCACCCGGTCGACACCCAGCGCAAGGTAGGCATCCACCGTTTCCATGCTGCGAATGCCGCCGCCCACCTCCACGAAGCCGCCAAAGGCAGCCACGATCCGGGAAACGGTCTCGCCGTTTTCCGGCTTGCCGCTTTTCGCGCCCTCCAGATCCACCAGATGCAAAAATGCCGCGCCTGCTGCCCGGAAGTCCAGCGCCACCTGCACCGGGTCGTTGGAATACACGGTCATTTGGCTGTAGTCGCCCTTGTAAAGCCGCACTGCCTTGCCGCCGTAGAGGTCGATGGCAGGAAAAATATTCATACGATCACATCCTACTAAAGGTCTTTAAGATGGCAAGTCCCACACCGCCGCTTTTTTCCGGGTGGAACTGGCAGCCCATCACATTCCCCTGCTCCACGGCAGCGGTGATGGGGATGCCGTACTGGGTGGTGGCGGCAAGAGAAGCCTCGCAGCCCACCGCATGGAAGGAATGGACGAAATAGACAAAGTCTCCCTCGGAAATTTCGGAAAGGATACGGCTTTCCCGCTGCTTTTGCAGGCTGTTCCAGCCGATGTGTGGGATCTTCAGCACCGGGGGCAGCATGCCCTCCATGGCGACCACCTGCCCCTTCAGCAGACCCAAGCCCTTGTGGCAGCCGTACTCATGGCTTTCCTCAAACAGCATCTGCATCCCAAGGCAGATGCCAAGCAAAGGCTTCCCCTGCTCTGCCGCGGCATACACCACCTTGTCCATGCCGGTCTGCCGCAGCTTGCAGGCGGCATCTTCAAATGCCCCCACCCCCGGCAGCACCAGACGGTCTGCCCGGGCAAGCTCCGCCGCGTCCCCGGAGACGAACACCTCTGCCCCCACCGCTTCCAGCGAGGAGCGCAGGGAAAACAGGTTGCCCACGCCGTAATCGATAATACCGACCATCACAGCACTCCCTTTGTGGAGGGGATGGCATTGGGATCGGCGGCATCCACCGCCACCGCTGCCTTTAGGCTGCGGGCAACGCTTTTGAACGCTCCCTCGGCAATGTGGTGGGAATTGGTGCCTGCTATCTTACGGATGTGCAGGCTCATGGGGCACTGGCGCACAAAGCCCAAGAAAAATTCCTCCACCAGCTCCGAATCAAAGCTGCCGATCTTCTCCGTGGGGATGTCCAGACAGTAGCCTAAGTAGCTTCTGCCGGAGATGTCCACGGCGGTGAGGATCAGCGCCTCATCCATGGGCAGCAGGAAGCTGCCGTAGCGGGTGATGCCCCGCTTTTCGCCCAGCGCATCGGCAAATGCCTTACCCAGACAGATGCCCACATCCTCCACGGTGTGGTGATCGTCCACCCATGTGTCCCCTTGGCAGCTGACCGTCAGATCGAATCTGCCGTGGGCGGCAAACAGGGTCAGCATGTGATCGAGAAAGCCGCAGCCGGTGGCAACGGTGCTTTTTCCTGTGCCGTCCAGATTCAAAGTCAGAGAAATATCGGTTTCCGCCGTCTTGCGGACCACTTCACTTGTTCTCATAGCCTGCCTCCTGCAAAATATCCTTTACGGTCTCCACGAACCGCTCCATCTGGCGTTTGTCGCCGATGGTGACCCGGTTGAAGTCCCGGATCCGCTGGCTTTCAAAATGCCGCACCAAGATCCCCCGCTGCTTCAGCGCCAGATACAGCGCCTTACCGCCGATACCGCTGTGGCTGACGAACAGGAAATTGGTCTGGGAGGGCAGCACCCGGAAGCCCAGCGCTTCCAATGCCTTGGCTGTCCATTCCCGGACTCGGATGATCTCGCCGCACATAGCCCGGTAGTAGTCCTCCGCGTCCACGGTGGCTTCTCCCAGCGCTTGGGTCAGACGGTTGATGTTATAGGGGTTGGTGGCGTATTTGAGCTTCTCCAGATCGGCGATGATGGCGGCGCTGCCCATGGCATAGCCCAATCTGCCCCCTGCCATGCACCGGGACTTGGAGAAGGTACGCACCACCAGAAGATTGTCATACTTTTCGATCAGCGGATAGCAGCTCTCGCCGCCGAAATCCACATAAGCTTCATCGATGACCACCACCCGGTGGGGGTCGGATCTGAGGATCTCCTCGATCTGCCACACCGGGATGCTCATGCCTGTGGGGGCGTTGGGATTGGCGATCACCGTCAGCCTTCCGCCGGCGCAGTAGCGCTTGTAATCCAGAGAAAAATCCTCCTCCAAGGGGATCTGCTCCGCTTCCACGCCGTGAAGCTGGGCAAACACCTTGTAAAAGCCGTAGGTGATGTCCGGGAACCGGGCGCCCTTTTCCCCAAATGCCATAAAGGCAAAATTCAGAATGTCATCGGAGCCGTTGGACAGGAAAATGTTCTCCTTGCCCACGCCGTACAGCCGCGCCAGCTTTTCCGTGAGGGCGCTGCAGGTGGGGTCGCTGTACAGCCGCAGCAGGGCGATATCCTCTTTCCCCACCGCCTCCAGCACAGAGGGCGCAGGGGGAAAGGGTGCTTCGTTGGTGTTCAGCTTGATGTACTCCATGTCACGGGGCTGTTCACCGGGGGTATAAGCCTCCATAGCCTGGTAGCGCTGCTTCAGAAATCTGCTCATGGCTCAATCCTCCAGCCGCACCGTCACACTTCTGGCGTGGGCTTCCAAGCCCTCCTGCCGGGCAAAGGAAGCTATCTGCTGCCCCACCCGTGCCAGCGCCTCGGCGGTGTAATAGGTGTATTGGCTCTTTTTCACAAAATCATCCACGCTCAAGGGGCTGGAAAACCGTGCCGTACCGCTGGTGGGCAGGGTGTGGTTGGGGCCTGCGAAATAGTCACCCACCGCCTCCGGGCAGTTTCTGCCCATGAAGATAGAGCCTGCGTTGCGGATGCCGTCCAGATAGTCAAAGGGGTTATCCACCATCAGCTCCAGATGCTCCGGGGCGATCTCGTTTGCCACCGCAATGACCATACCCAGATCCGGCGCAAGGATGATCTTGCCGTTATTGTCGATGGAAGCGCGGGCGATGTCCGCCTTGGGCAGCAGAGGGATCTGCCGCTCCAGCTCGGCGCTGACCCGGTTTGCCAGCTCCTCGCTGTCCGTCACCAGCACCGCCGATGCCATGGGGTCATGCTCCGCTTGGGACAGCATATCCGCCGCCACATGGGCAGGGTTGCTCTTGCCGTCCGCCACCACCAAGATCTCACTGGGGCCTGCGATCATATCGATGGACACCCTGCCGAATACCTGCTTCTTGGCCTCCGCCACAAAGGCATTGCCGGGGCCCACGATCTTGTCCACCTTGGGAACGGTTTCCGTGCCGTAGGCAAGGGCTGCCACAGCCTGTGCGCCGCCTACCTTAAACACCCGGTCTACCCCTGCCACAGCGGCAGCCGCCAAGATCACGGGATTCACCTTTCCGTCCTTTCCGGGGGGTGTGACCATGATGATCTGGGGGCAGCCGGCGATCTTGGCAGGAATGGTATCCATCAGCACCGTGGAGGGGTATGCCGCCCGTCCGCCGGGAACATACACGCCCACCTTTTCAATGGGGGTGATCTTCTGTCCGGTGATGATGCCGTCCTGCTCGGCGAGGATGAAGCTGTTTCTCACCTGCCGGCTGTGGAAGCTGCGGATATTTTCCGCAGCGGTGCGCAGGATCTCCAAAAAAGCAGGATCCACCTGCGCCACGGCTTCGGCGATCTCATTTTGGCTGACTTCCGGCGAGGAAAGCACCGCGCCGTCAAATTTCGCGGTGTATTCCAGCACCGCCGCGTCCCCCCGGCTGCGGACATCCGCTAAGATCTCCGCCACGATGGGGGCAACATTGGAGGTCGGCTCCTCCCGTGCAAACAGCTCCCCGTTGGGGATCTGGCCGTATTTCATGATCCTGATCATAATCCACTCTCCACCTGCTGTGCCAGACCCCGGGCGATGGCATCGATAGCACCGCCGCGGAACTTGTATCCGGCTTTGTTCGCGATAAGTCTGGCGCTGATGGGCACGATGGTCTCCACCACCTCCAGATCGTTCTCCTTTAAGGTCTTTCCCGTCTCCACGATGTCCACGATCACATCGGACAGCCCCAAAATGGGGGCAAGCTCAATGGAGCCGTTCAGCTTGATGATGTCGATATCCCGGCACTTGCCGTTGTAATGGCTCTGGGCGATCCGGGGGAACTTAGTGGCTACCCGCAGTGTGGTTCCGGTGGCATCCCGAAAACCACGGGGAGCTGCCACCGCCATGCGGCATTTTCCCATGCCCAGATCCAGCAGCTCATACACATCCGGCCGGTACTCCAGCAGGATATCCTTGCCCACGATGCCCAGATCCGCCGCTCCCCGTTCCACATAGATGGCAACATCCGAGGGCTTCACCCAGAAATAGCGGACACCCTTCTCCGGGTTTTCAAAGACCAGCCTTCTGCCGGGCTGCTCCAAGGCAGGGCACTCAAAGCCGGCATTTTTCAGCAATGCGTAGGCTTTTTCGCCCAAGCGCCCCTTTGGCAGAGCGATATTAACCGTTGTTTTCAATCAAGACCGCCTCCCCGCCGCGAATTTCGTAAAGTCTGCGCCACGCGCGCCCTACGGGACGCTGCCGTGCCGCCAAAACCGTGCCTTCTGTGCGAAGCCGCTCTGCCACCGCCATCACCGTCTCCGTTTCCTCGCCGTTATACAGCAGCACCGCGTCGGTATCAAAGCGGTCTGCAGCCTTTTCCAGCCTCTGCAGCAGATCCACATAGATGGCAAAACCAACGGCGCTGTCCTGCCGCCCCATTTTCCGCAGCAGCTTATCGTAGCGCCCACCGGAGAGCACGCTTTCCGGCACACCGTCGATATAGCCGTTGAATACCACGCCGCTGTAATACTTCAGATCGTTGCCCACAGAGAAATCCACACGGACACGGCCTGCGTAGCCGCTTTTTTCCAGCAGCTCCCGAAGCCGGCGCAGCTCCTGCCATGCCGCCGCAGCGTCCCCGGTAAGGGTGTCGGCATCGCCGTCTAACAGACACATCAGCCCCTCTGCCCGGGCTCCCTCGGCAGCACACACCGCCTGCAGCTCATGGCGGTTCTTTCCGTGGAGGCAAGCCAGAGCCTTTCGCCGGCCCTCCCCAGACAGTCCGCTCTGCTCCAGCACCGCGGAAACAAGCCCCATGTGGGAAATATCCAGCACAAAATCCTCCGCGATCAGCGACAGGCTTTTTGCCGCCAGCAGCACCACTTCCCCGATCTCGTAGTCCGTCAGATCGCCGATACACTCCAAGCCCGCCTGCATGATCTCCTGAAAGCCGCTGCTGCCCTTTGCCACACGGTACACATTCTCATTGTAGTAAAATTTCTGCACCGTGCCGGGGGTATCTTGGGTATTTTTGATAATGGAGAGGGTCACATCCGGCTTCAGCGCCAGCAGCGTGCCGCTGTGGTCGGTAAAGGTGATGACCTGATCCGACAGCAGGAAATCCTTGTTGCGCACATACAGGTCGTACTCCTCAAAGCGGCTCATTTTGTAGCGCTGGTAGCCATAGCCGTTATGCAGGCTGCGCAGGGCAAATACCGCCCGCTCGTCACTGTTCAGAATCTTTTTGTCCGTCTGCATTTGGCAATTTCCCCGCTTTCTTCAATCTTTCCAGCACCGTGCGGTAGCCGCCGTCGCCGTAAACTAAGCATTTGTTGACCCGGCAGATGGTAGCGGAGCTGACTCCGGTATCGGCATACACCGCGTTGTAATTCTTGCCCGCGTCCAGCTGGCACGCCACCTCAAAGCGCTGCTGCATCGCCTGCAGCTCCTTGATGGTGCAGATATCCTCCAAAAACAGCTTGCATTCCTCCGGCGTTTTCAAGGTCAGCAAGGCTTCAAACAGCAGCTTTTGCCGGGTGTCCTTCATAGTCTCGGGCTCCTTTCGCGATTTGGAAGCCATTTTATCACTTTATCGTGCTAAAGTCAATAGCAAATTGGAAATTCCTACATTCGCTACAACTACCGCCTCTGCTGAAGGCAAAATTCGTTGCAATTTACCATCTTTATTTCCGCTTTTTTAGGGGCTATAATAGTTGCATACATAGAAAATGGGGGAAAGCTTATGAAAATCGTGGTCAAGATCGGCACCTCTACCCTCGCCCACCCCTCCGGGCATCTGAATATCCGCCGGGTAGAAGCGCTGTGCAAGATCCTCAGCGACATGAAAAACGCGGGTCACGCAGTGATCCTTGTGTCCTCCGGTGCCATCGGCATGGGTGTGGGCAAGCTGGGTCTGCGCCGCCGTCCGTCGGATATCCCCACCAAGCAGGCGGCTGCGGCGGTGGGTCAGTGCGAGCTGATGTATACATACGATAAGCTTTTCGACCAGTATAACCATACGGTAGGTCAGCTTCTCATCACCGGCGACGATGTGGCAAACGAGACGCGCCACCAAAACTTCTGCAACACCTTGAACCGCCTGCTGGAGCTGGGAGCCATTCCCATCATCAATGAAAACGACACCGTCGCCACCGATGAGATCGTCATCGGCGATAACGATACCCTTGCCGCCATCGTGGCGCAAAGTGTGGGCGCGGATATGCTGGTGCTGCTGTCGGATATCGACGGCTTGTACACCGCCGACCCCCACACCGACCCCACCGCCACCCTGATCCCCCGGTGCGAAAAGCTGGACGAGAGCATTTTTGCCCTTGCCGGTGCCAGCGCCTCGGATCAAGGCACCGGCGGCATGGTGACCAAGCTCCGCGCCGCCAAGATCTGCATGGACTGCGGCTGCGACATGATCATCGCCAACGGCAGCCGCCCGGAAAACCTGTATGACATTCTCGACGGCAAGTCCGTCGGCACCACCTTTGCAGGAGGAAAGCTATGACCGAGATGCTCACCGCCGCCAAAGCGGCAAAGCCGGAGCTCGCCCGGCTCACCACCGATCAGAAAAACGCTGCCCTGAACGCCATGGCAGATGCCCTGCTGGAAAACACCGCCGCCATCCTCAGCGCCAACGCGCTGGATCTGGAAGCGGCAAAGGCTACCGTCTCCCCCGTGATGCTGGACAGGCTGATGCTGAACGGCAGCCGCATCGAAGCCATGGCAAAGGGCATCCGTGAGGTGGCTGCCCTTCCCGACCCTGTGGGCAGAGTTCTGGAAAGCCACGAGCGCGGTGACGGTCTGCGGATCGAAAAGGTCTCCGTGCCTATGGGCGTCATCGCCATCATTTATGAAAGCCGGCCCAATGTCACCAGTGACGCGGCAGCTCTGGCGCTGAAAAGCGGCAATGTCTGCGTGCTGCGGGGCGGCAAGGAAGCCTTCCGCTCTGCCAGCGCCATTGTTGATGCTCTGCGGATGGGCTTAAAGCAGGTGGGCATTACGGAAAATGCCGTGAATCTGGTGACGGACACCACCCGTGCCAGCGCCACCGCTTTGATGACCGCCAACGGCTATATCGACCTGCTGATCCCCCGTGGGGGCGCAGGACTGATCAACGCCTGTGTCCGGCAGGCAACCGTGCCCTGCATCGCCACCGGCACCGGCATCTGCCATGTGTATGTGGAGCAGACCGCCGACCTTTCCATGGCGGTTTCCATCATCGAAAACGCCAAGACCAGCCGCCCCAGCGTGTGCAACGCTCAGGAGGTGCTGCTGGTGGACAGCGCCATCGCCCCCGCCTTCCTGCCCATGGTCTACGAAGCGCTGGTGGAAAAACGGCAGCGCAGCGCTCTGACCCCGGTGGAGCTTCGGCTGGATGAAGCTGCCGCCGCCATCATCCCCGGTACTGCCGCCGGAGCGCAGGACTTCGATACGGAGTTTCTGGATTATATTCTGGCTGTCAAGTGCGTTTCCGGCACAGAGGAAGCGGTGGCGCATATCGCCGCCCACTCCACAGGCCACTCCGAAGCCATCGTCACCCAAAGCGATGCCGCCGCGGAGCTGTTTACCGCCTGCGTGGACAGTGCGGCGGTGTATGTCAACGCCTCCACCCGGTTCACCGACGGCGGTGAGTTCGGTCTGGGCTGCGAGATGGGCATTTCCACCCAAAAGCTCCACGCCCGGGGACCCATGGGTCTGCGGGAGCTGAACAGCTATAAGTATGTGATCCGCGGAAACGGACACATTCGGTAAGGAGAACGCCATGAAATACGGATTTATCGGCTGCGGCAATATGGGCGGTGCCATCGCCCGTGCTCTCAGCCTTACCACCAAGGATATTCTGGTCACCGACCGTACCGGCAGAGCCAAGGTGCTTGCCGCGGAGCTGGGCATCGCCTACGGCAGTGCCGGGGAAGCGGCGCTGTGCAGCCGGGTATTTCTGGCGGTGAAGCCCCAGATGATGGAGCGGGCACTGCTGCCCCTGCAGGATATTTTCGCAGAAAAAAAGCCGCTTTTGATCTCCATGGCGGCTGGGCTGACCACCCAGCGGATCGCCGCTCTGGCAGGCTGCGACCTGCCCATTATCCGCATCATGCCCAATACCCCCGTGGCTGTGGGCAAGGGCACGGTGCTCTACTGCTGCAACAGCCTTGTCACCGAGGAACAGCTTGCGCTCTTTTTGGAGGACATGGCTCCCTGCGGTCAGCTTGAGGCGGTGAGCGAAGCCCTGTTCGACCCGGCAGGCACGGTATCCGGCTGCGGGCCTGCCTACTGCTATATGTTCTTGGAAGCCATGGCAGACGGTGCGGTTGCCTGCGGCGTGCCCAGAGAGCAGGCTTTGCAGTTTGCCGCCGCCACCATGGCAGGGGCTGCGGAAATGGTTCTCAAGACCGGGCAGCACCCGGAGGTGCTGAAGGACGCGGTGTGCTCCCCCGGTGGCAGCACCATCGCCGGTGTGCGGAAGCTGGAGGAAAAGGGGATGCGCAGCGCCGTTGCCGAGTGCATCGTTGCCGCCTGCCAGCGCAACCGTGAGCTGGGAAAATAAAATTTAGGGGCTGTTCACACGAACAGCCCCTTTTTTTTGCAAATATAGGTCAAATGCCTGCCAGCTTCTTCAGCTCGTCCACCAGATCGGTCTGCTCCCAAGAACGGTCTGCAACACCGAAGTGACCCTCCCGTGCAGTGGCGGAATAGATGGGACGGCGAAGCTGCAGCTTGCGGATGATCCCGGCAGGAGTCAGATCCACCGTCTTGCGCAGATATTCGGTCATAGCCTCATCGGAGACCTTGCCGGTGCCATAGCTGTCCACCCGGACGGAGACAGGCTCCGCCACGCCGATGGCGTAGGCAAGCTGCACCTGCACCTGTGTGGCAAGCCCGGCTGCCACCAGATTCTTCGCCATATACCGGGCGATGTAAGCCGCGCTTCTGTCCACCTTGGTGGGATCCTTGCCGGAGAAAGCACCGCCGCCGTGGGAGAAATAGCCGCCGTAGGTATCCACGATGATCTTTCTGCCGGTGAGTCCGGTGTCGCCGTTGGGACCGCCGATGACAAAGCTGCCGGTGGGATTGATGTGGATATGCGCCACATTATCAATGGAGAAGCCGTACTTTTCCAGCACCGGCGCGATGACGCCCTCCCGGATGTAACGGCGCAGCTCGCCGATCTCAAAATCGGCGCTGTGCATCACGGACACCACCACGGTGTCGATGCCCACCACATTGCCCTGCTCGTCAAATTCCACGCTGACCTGTGTCTTGCCGTCGGGGCGGAGCAGATCGTTGCTGGCGATGCACTCCGTCAGCCGGTTGGAAAGGGCACGGGACAGTGCCGCAGGCATGGGCATCAGCTCCGGAGTCTGGGTGCAGGCACCGCCGAACATCATACCCTGATCGCCTGCACCGCCCACGGCATCGTTGGTGCCCATGGCGATATCGGCAGACTGGGTGTGGATGCGGCAGAGGATCTCCACCGTATCGGCAGCAAACTGGTCGGCAGGGTCGGTATAGCCGATGGAGCGGATGGTCTCTCTCGCCACAGCCGCATAGTCCACGGTGGCTGTGGTGGTGATCTCGCCGCAAATCAGGCAGAAGTTGGTGGTGACCATGGTCTCGCAGGCAACACGGGAGCCGGGATCCTGCGCCAGACAGGCGTCCAGAATGGCATCGGAGATGGCATCCGCCACCTTATCGGGGTGGCCGCAGGTCACACATTCAGAGGTAAACAGTCTTTTTTCCATAATTTTTGATTCCTTTCTCTTACGCACGCAGAATTGACAAAAAAACTGCACACACCGAAGATTCGACGTGTGCCGTATCGAATCCTCATCTTTCGTTTGCCGCCGGATTTGGCACCTTGAATAAACAGGTTGCCGGGTTTCATCGGGCCGTTCCCTCCACCGCTCTTGATAAGGCTTATATGCAGTTCCGATATATTTTACCCTGCAAATGCGGGCTTGTCAACACCTTTTTCCGCTTTTTCGGGAAAAAGTTCATAAATCCGCTATAGACTTTTGTTTGCATAGCTGATAAAATAGAAATACTCATTTTTTACAGGAGTTGAGACCATTGAAAAACCTGCGACAGCGCTATGAACGGTTCTGCCTGCGCCACAGGGACAAGGGCATCCCCAATCTGATGCTTTACCTTTCTCTGGGCAGCGCCCTTGTATATCTGCTCAATCTGATCAACGGCGGCGGCATTTTGTATGAGGTGCTCTGCTTCGACAAGGCAAAGATCCTGCAGGGGCAGGTCTGGCGACTGGTGACCTATCTGCTGACCTACAGCCTCAGCAGCAATCCTCTGCTGAATTTCATTTTCCTTTACTTCTTCTACCGTTTGGGGCAGGCTGTGGAAAGCTCCGTGGGCACCTTCCGCTTCAACCTTTATTACTTGGGCGGCATTGTTCTGATGGATGTTTTCGCCATGATCTTCTGCCCCACCACTACGGTGAATATCGGAGAATTTCTGGTAGATCCCGAATATTTCTCCTATTTTTACAGCAACATGGCGTATTACCTGCATTTAAGCATGATCCTCGCCTTTGCTACCTCCTACCCCGATGCCCAGTTCATGCTGATGTTTCTGATTCCCGTGCGGGCGTGGCTGCTGGCACTGGTCTATTTGGTGCTCATTGCCGTTGATGTGTTCAATATGTGCTATCCCATATCCCTGTTCCCCCACTGCCTGTTCCCGCTGATCGGTCTTTTGAACTACTTTTTGTTCTTTGGGGACAAGCTGCCCAATCTTCTGCCCTTTGCTTGGCGGACAAAGCTGCGGAAAAAGCCCGCTGCCGCGGCTGGGGCGACGCGCAAGCCCATCCCCTTCCAAAAAGCAGCTCAAAGCTCCGGCGCAAAGCCCAATATGCCCTATACCCACCGCTGCACCGTCTGCGGCAGAACGGATGTTTCCGACCCGGAGCTGGAATTCCGCTACTGCTCCCGCTGCAAGGGCTACTACTGCTACTGTCAGGAGCATATCAACAACCATACCCACATGGAATAAAAAAACACCGCATCACGCAAAAGCTTGTGTGATGCGGTTTTGCTTATTCTTCCTCAACAAGGCGGGTATATTCCATCGGGTAGATCAGCTCCGCGTAGGGCGAGTCCATGCCGCCGGCTTCCACCGTCAGCTTGTTGCCCTCCACCCGGTACAGCTCCCAGCAATCCGTTGCCACGGCATAGCGGACATCGTTGGAAAGGAACAGCTTCCCCTCCTCCACTTGGAAATTCCCCTGAGAATCCATGGCAGAGAGCATTTTCTCCACAGTTTCCTCCGTATAGGCATGATCCAGCAGATCCTCCGGGGTCAGCCCCATGGCCGCCAGATAATCACGGGCGGAGATCTGCCGCTGCTGCCCATCCAAAAGGGATTGGACATATTGCTCCATCGCCGCGGCAAGCTGTGCTTTCAGCTCTGCCAGCGCCGATCCCAGCCCCGACCGGTCTGCCCGGACGCAGTAGGTGCCGTCGGCGCTGAACGCCAGCGTCAAGGGAAAGCAGAAACCGGTGACATTTACATAGTCTCCCAGCGCCGGGTCATCGGCAAAATCCCCGTTGATGGCATCGGACAGATCCACCGTTGCGTACCATGTGCCCAGCAGGGCATCCTGCTCTCTGGGAACACACCCGGACAGCAGCAGAGCCAGACACAGCACGGCAGTCAAAATCCTTCTCATATCACTTCTCCGGTTTAGTTGTTGATCCGTTGCTGATGGACCGGTCCATCTGCCGTCATGGCACGGAAGGTATAGCCGTTTTTCAGACCCCACAGGATGATGTCCTCCACGGCATTGACACTGAAGAGCTTGATATCATGCTGCAGCACGATGGACTTCTTGAAGGAACGGATACCGCCGGTCACATTTCCCAGCACCTCATCCGATGTGGTAGCACCGCCGGCGTCGTTGCTGTCCACATTCCAATCGCTGTACTGCATTCCCTGCTCCTGCACCTGCCGTGCCAGCACGGTCATGATACCCGGGCAAAGGCGGCGGCTGACGGTATTGGAAGCGCCGCCGGGGAAGCGCAGCAGATCGGCGGTCTGCCCGGTATAGTCATAGATCTCCTGCCGGATCTTGTTCAGATCCTCAAAATAGGCTTCTGTGCTGCGGTAGATCTTGGAATAAGTGTGCTCATAGCAGTGCATGGCAACGGTATGCCCGGAGGCTGCCATTCTGGGAAGCAGGTGCATATAATCCTCGCTGTGGATAACAAAGAAAGTAGCTTTGATATCGTACTTATCCAACAGATCCAGCAGCTTTTCGGTGTGTGGACCGGGGCCGTCGTCAAAGGTCAGATAGATGATCTTGTTTTCGTTCACCTCTGGCTTAGTTACATTGGCATGGGAGATCTTTTTCACCGTTATCTGCCGGGTGGCTGTGGTTTTGTTACCGTAGGTGTCGGCTACAGAGTATTCCAGAGTGTAGGTGCCGGGCACATCCGTATCCACCTGTCCGCTGACGGTGATGCGGCTTGTGATGTCTCCGTCGCCGTTATCCGTGGCGGTACAGCCCGGATCCAAATAGCCGGCGCCTTGCCCCACAGTGATATGCTCCACGCCCAGCATGGTAAGCTGGGGCGCTTCCGGATCGAAATAATAGATATCCCGGATCTTCTCGCTGCGGTTACCGGAGGAATCGGTGGCGGCATAGACCACAACGCCGTCCCCCACGATCCGTTCCACTACCTCGGTAAGGTCGCCGTCGTAATTGTCAACGGCGGCAAAGCCTTCCTCTTGGTACTCATGACCGGGCAGGGTGTAGTGCCCCTCAAGCTGGGTCAATGTGATCTCCGGGGGACAGGTGTCTACGATATGCACCGTACGGGTCTGGGTCGCGGAGAAGGGCAGCTTGGTCACCCAAAGATCCAGCTCCATATCCGACCGGTAGGTCACTTGATAGGTGCCCAAGGTCTGGTCGTCCACCGCGCCGGTAGTAGTGACGGTGATGTCCCTAGGCTGCCGCAGCAGCATGGTGCCGGAAAACCGGGCGTAGGCACCCTGCTCCACATACTTTTCACCGTATTCCAGCGTGATCTCACTTTCGCCGTTCAGCGTCATCACCAGAGAAAACTCATTTTTCTCCCAAACATAATACATACCGCCTGCCGCCAATGCCAGCACCAGCACGATGACCAGCGGCAGCACCCAACGGGGGGCACGGCGCTTGGCATAGCTGCGGCTTTCATATTTCCCCATAGAAGCAAACCTTCTTTTTCTGTAATTTATATCTTATATTGTAGCGCAAAGCTGCCTTCGTGATACGAGTCTCTCATCAAACGGTCTCTTGCCGTTCATACAGCAGCATTTCATAGAAAATGCCGTTTTCCTCTCCGGCTTGGAGCACCTGTGTCAATTTCCAATCCGGATCGGCATCCAGATTCGGGAAAAAGGTGTCCGACTCCACCTGCGCATGGACTTTGGTCACATAGGCACGGCTGCAATAGGGCAGCAGCTGCCGGTACACACTGCCGCCGCCGATGACAAAGGCACGCTCCGCGCTTTGCGCCAGTTCCGCTGCCTCCTCGGGACTGCGGCACACCGTAACACCGGGGATCTCCCGGCGGCTGCGGCTGAGCACCACATTTTCCCTTCCCGGCAGAGGCCTCCCACCGGGAAAATCCGCCAGCGTTTTTCTGCCCACGATCACCATTGCCCCACGGGTGGTCTCCCGAAAGAATTTCCGGTCGGCAGACAGGGCGACGGGCTGGGTGCCATCCTTACCGATACCCCAATCCTCATAAACCGCAACGATCAGCTCCATACCGTCACCTCAGATCGCCATGGGGATCTCAAAATCGAAGCTGTGATAGCGGTAATCCTCCACCCGGAAGCTGTTCTTGGTAAAAGCATAAAAATCGGTGATGCTCTTGTCCATGGAGAACTTGGGGGCAGGATAGCCCTCCTTTTCCAGCATGGCTCTCACCGCCGGAATATGGCGGTCATAAATATGGCAATCGGCGATCACATGCACCAGCTCGCCTACCTCCAGCCCTGCCACCTGTGCCATCATGTGCACCAGCACCGCATACTGGCATACATTCCAGTTGTTTGCGGTGAGCATATCCTGACTGCGCTGATTCAAAATAGCATTGAGGGTATTGCCGGTGACATTGAAGGTCATGGAATAGGCGCAGGGGTACAGGTTCATCTCATGCAGGTCCTCAAAATTGTAAATATTGGTGAGGATGCGGCGGGAAGCGGGATTGTGCTTCAGATCATAGATCACCCGATCCACCTGGTCAAACTCGCCCTCTTTGTACTGATGCTTGATTCCAAGCTGGTAGCCGTATGCCTTGCCGATGGTGCCGTCCTCCCCAGCCCATTCGTCCCAGACATGGCTGCCCAGATCCGCGATGCGGTTGGACTTCTTCTGCCAGATCCACAGCAGCTCATCCACCGCGGATTTCCAATAGGTGCGGCGCAGAGTCATGATGGGAAATTCCTCCCGGAGGTCATAGCGGTTCACCACGCCGAATTTCTTTACGGTATGGGCAGGAGTACCGTCTGCCCACCGGGGGCGCACCTCCAGCTCCGTATCGTAAAATCCGTTTTCCAAAATGTCCAGACAGGTTGCCCGGTACAGCTCATCTGCTCTGCTCATCGGCGGATCCCTCCATGATCGTTAATGTAGGTGGCAATTTGGTTCAGTATACCACATATCCCGTGGGATTTCTACAGGAAAAGACAATTTTTATAAAAATTCGACCTGTGGCGAAGCTGCGTCACAGGTCGAATAGAGTATTTGGCATTTGTATCAGCCGGAGCAAAGAATCCAGCGCCTTTTCGGAGACCGCCAGCGCGCCCTGCCCCATCAAGGCTTGGGCACCGGCGCTGCCGTCGTCAAAGCAGCACACACGGCTCCAGCCACGCTGCAGATTTCGCTGTGTGCCCTTCCATGTGCCGCCTGTGCCATGATCCGTCTGCGCCACCAGCACCAGCGGACTGATGCTGTGGATCAGCCGGTTGCGGCTGTGGGCCCGCTGAGCGGAAAAGGGTAGGTCAAACCCATCCTCGGATATGTACAGCACCCGCTCCTGACCGCCGTGGCTTTCCAAAGAATCGGCAACGATACAGATCACACTTCCCCCTGCCTCCAAGCAAGCCTGCTGGGCAGCCTTGTCCGCGCCCCGGGCGTTTCCGGACACCAGCACATAGCCCTGCCGGGCTGCCTGCTGTCCCGCAAGGCAGGCAAAGCTGCGGTTTTCCCTCCGCAGCTCACGGCTGCCCACCAAGCTGACGCAGGGCTGTCCCAGCAGAGAGATTTCTCCCTTTACCCACAGGCAGCCGGGGCTGTCCTCTCCCAGAGCCTGCCGCACCCGCAGAGGGTAGCCCTCACTCACACGGGTGATGGGGCGGCAATCCTGCTGGGCTGCTCTATACAGATAGTATTCAAGCCTTTCCCGCTGGGAAAGCAAGGTCAAAATCCTATCCGCCTGAGCTGCCGAGTAGCCCAGCGCAGTCAGATCCCCGGCACAGATCCGGCGATCCTCCTTGGGCTTTTCCATCGTCCGCACCCGGGCGGTTAGATCGCGAAACTGCGCCACCGTTAAAGGCTTGCGGCCGGGATCTCCCAACTGCCCTGTCAGCAGCAGGAAGCCCTGCTCCCGGCTGTTCAACGGAACCGCCGCTTAGGCGGCGTAGGCGCTTTTACCGCTTCCTCGGTCAGCGTGCCGTCAGCTCCCAGAACCATGGCTTTGATCTGATAGCCGGAGAATTTGGCGATCTCATCCAGCTTTGCCTTTTCCGGGAAATTGCCGATAACGGAGTAGGCAGCGCCCTTGCGCTTGGCTCTGCCGGTCCTGCCGATGCGGTGGACATAGTATTCGTTTTCCTCCGGCACATCGTAGTTGATGACGCAATCCACATCATCCACATCGATGCCCCGGGATGCCACATCCGTGGCGATCAGCACCGCCAGCTTACCGTCCCGGTAGCGCTGCATGGTCTTTTCCCGCAGGCTCTGGCGGATATCGCCGTGGATGCACTGGCAATCCAGCCCTGCGCGCTGAAAATCGTCACACAGCCGCTGGCACATATGCTTGGTGTTGCAGAAGATCATCACCCGCTCAAAGCCCTGTGTGCGGATCAGCCGCAGGGTGGTCTCTGCCTTTTCCAGAGGGGTCACCGTAAGGCTGTACTGGTCGATATCCGGCCTGTCCTCCTGCTTGGGCTCTACGGTGATCTCCACCTCATCCCGCTGGTACATCCAAGAAACGGTCATCACCTCTTGGGAGATGGTGGCGGAGAAAAGACCCAGATTTTTCCGGTTCTTCACCTTTTCGATGATCCGGGTCACATCCTTGAAAAAGCGGATATCCAGCATCCGGTCTGCCTCGTCCAGCACCACGGTCTTGATCTTGTCCAGCCGGACAGTCTTGCGGTTGTAGTGATCCATCAGCCGGCCGGGGGTCGCCACCACGATCTGGGGCTTTCTTTCCAGCTGCTTGATCTGACCGCCGATGCCTGCGCCGCCGTAAAGCACCGCCACGCGGATGCCCTGATAGTAGGTCAGCAGACCCCGCAGCTCATCGCCGATCTGCAGCGCCAGCTCACGGGTGGGTGCCAAAATCAGACCCTGCACCTCCTCCGCCGCGGCATCGATATGCTCGATCATGGGAATGCCGAAGGCGAAGGTCTTACCGGTACCGGTGGGTGCCTTGGCGATCACATCCTTCCACTCCAAAAAAGCGGGGATGGCAAGCTGCTGGATGGTGGTGGGGTAGCCGTACCCCTTCTTCTCCAATGCCTTCAGCATGGCGTCGCTTAAGCCAAGCTGGGCAAAGGTGATCATACTTTCTTCCATAATAATCGTCCTTTTTCCAATAGTCCGTATTATTGTAGCAACTTTTGCGCACTTTTGCAACCGTTGTGCCGATTTATAGAAATTTAATATTTCAAAAGCAGCCAACTGTGGACAAAAACCGTGGTTTGTGGTATATTGTATTGTAATATACTATGTTCATTACAGGAGGCATGGGTAAACTATGGGTAAACTGATCGTCATCGAAGGAACGGACGGCTCCGGCAAGTCCACCCAGTTCCGGCTTCTCAAGGAAAAAATGCAGCAGCAGGACATCCCCTTCCGCACGCTGGTGTTTCCCCAGTATTCCGAGCCCAGCTCTGCGCTGATCCGGATGTATCTGGGGGGTGAATTCGGCAGCTCCCCCTCCGATGTCAATGCCTACGCCGCCTCCGCCTTCTATGCGGTGGATCGCTACGCATCCTACAAAAAGGATTGGGGCAGCTATTACGAGGCGGGCGGTCTGATCCTCTCCGACCGCTATACCACCTCCAATGCCGTACATCAGGCATCCAAGGAGCAGCCGGAAAGCCGCGGAGCGTTTCTGAAATGGCTGTATGAATTTGAGTATGACAAGCTGGGGCTGCCCAAGCCGGATCTGGTGATCTATCTGGATGTGCCTACCAGCTTTACCGAGCAGCTTCTGCGCCGCCGGGAGCAGGACACCAACACCAAAGCAGACATCCATGAGCAGGATATGAACTATCTTGCCACCTGCCGGGAAATGGGTCGAGCCGCCGCCGAATACTACGGCTGGAAGGTGATCGGCTGTGTCCGGGATGGGCAGATGCGCAGCATAGAGGATATCCACAGCGAGATCTGCGCGCTGGCGCAGGCATGTTTGGAGGCATAAAGTATGGTATATATTCTTTTAGGCACCGGCTTTGAGGAGATCGAAGCATTGACCCCCGTGGATCTTCTGCGGCGGGCAAAGGTGGAGGTGCTCACCGTAGGCATCAACGGCAAGACCGTTTTCGGCGGCCACGGCATCGGTGTGGAAGCGGACATCGCCCCGGAGGACATGGATCTGACCCAAATGGACATGATCGTGCTGCCCGGCGGTCTTGGCGGCGTTGCCTCCATCCGCGGCTGCGCGCAGGCTATGGAAGCGGTTCGCTTTGCATGGGAAAACGGCAAGTATGTGGCTGCCATCTGCGCAGGCCCTACGGTGCTGGCAGATCTGGGCATAACCGACGGTAAAAACGCCACCTGCTATCCCGGCTGCGAAGGCGGCATGGGCAGCGCCAACATGATCCCCAACGCCGCCAGCGTTACCGACGGCAAGCTGATCACCGGCACCTCTGCCGGCTGCGCCACCGCATTTGCTCTGGCGCTGATCACCGCACTGAAGGGTGAAGCTGTGGCAAACACTGTGGCAGAGCAGATCGTTCTGCGCTGACAGGAGGAAATTATGGACAACGAAATCAGACCCGACCAGCCTCTGGAACCGGATTGGCTGGACGAGCTTCTGTCTCCCCCGGAGCTGGGTGAGGAGCTGGGCGTGGACGAGCAAGCCGTCACCGCCGCCGGCTTGACCGACCCTGCGGAGCTGGAGCTGGAGCAGATCATTTACGATACAAAGATCGACCAGTTGGCAGAGGAGCTGGCAGAGCCTGCCCTTTCCGGGATCGATGCTGAACCGGAGGAGCCGATCTGCGGCGATACCAATGTGATCCCCGTACTCCCGGAGGAGCCGGAGATCCTTACCCTGCTGGCAGAGGAAGCGCCGGCGGAGGAATCGAGAGAGCTTTTCCAAGACGAAGAATTCCGCATGGCATTCGGTGAAAACGGAGAAGCCTTGGAGGAGATCTTTGAGGAAGCGCCGGCAGAGGAGACGCTGACCGGGGAACCGGAAGCTATCCTTGACCTTTACCCCTCCGCCGAGGAAACAGAAACAGAACCTGAGGAGGAAGCTCCCATGAAAAAACGCCGTCCCCGGAAAAAGAACGGCTACGGTCTTTTTGGCATCCCCCATCTGATCGCCACCGTGATCTGGCTTGCCATTGCCGTTACCGTCGGCGTGTCTCTAGGCAGGCTGATCTGGGTCTGCGCGTCGGATGTGCTGGCATTCGGCAGACAGAGCGAAAAGGTCAGCTTTACCGTGTCCGCGAGCGACGATCTGGACACCATCGCGGAAAACCTGCGGGATGCCGGACTGATCAAGTACCCCCAGCTTTTCAAGCTGTATGCCGATATCACCGATGCCCAAGAGGAGATCGATCCCGGCACCTATGAGCTGGATACCATCTACGATTACAATGCGCTGGTGAACTTCATGTCCACCTCCAGCTCTTCCCGGGATGTGGTCAGTGTTTTGATTCCCGAGGGCTACACCTGCGCCCAGATCTTTGCGCTTCTGGAGGAAAAGGGTGTGTGCACCGCAGCGGAGCTGGAGGAATATGCCGCCAACGGGGAGCTGGGTGACTACTGGTTCTTGGAAGGTGTAGAACGGGGCAGCAAGTACTGCCTTGAGGGCTTCCTGTTCCCCGATACCTACGATTTCTATGTAGGCGACCACCCGGGCCGTGTGCTGAGCAAGCTGCTGGGCGACGGTGTCGGCGGCTTTGATGTCCGCTTTACGGATATCATGCAGGAAAAGCTGGACACGCTGAATCAGCGGCTGGCTGCCATGATGAAGAAGAACGGCTATGACCAGACCTATATCGACCAGAATCTGCTGACGGTACGGGATGTGGTCATCGTTGCCTCCATGATCGAAAAGGAGACCTCCGGCAGTCTTGAGAGCTTCACCATCGCTTCTGTCATCTACAACCGTCTGACCAACCAGAAGGAATACCCCTATCTGAACATCGACGCCACCATCATCTACGCGCTGGGCGGAAAGACCGATCCGCTGACCGACGAGGATATGAAGATCGACAGCCCCTACAACAGCTATACCCACAGAGGCTTGATCCCCGGTCCCATTTCCAACCCCGGTATTTCCAGCCTGAATGCGGCACTGGATCCGGAGGATACCTCCTACTACTACTATGTGTACGATCCTTCCCTCCGTGCCCACCACTTCTCTGAGACCTATAAGCAGCACCAGAACTATATTGCCTCTATGGAGGACTGATATGGCAAAAATCGAGCTTCTCAGCCCTGCCGGGGATATGGAACGGCTGAAAATGTCCGTGCTTTACGGTGCGGATGCCGTCTATCTGGCAGGCACCAGCTTTGGAATGCGCTCCTTTGCCGGGAATTTCACCCCGGAGGAGCTGCCCAAGGCAGTGGAATTTGCCCACAGCCACGGCGTAAAGGTCCATGTCACCGTCAATACCATGCCCCGCAACTCCGAAGCCGCCCGGCTCAGCGCCTATCTGGAGCAGCTTCAGGATGCCAAGGTGGACGCGCTGATCCTTGCGGATCTGGGCGCGTTCATGCTGGCAGGCAAGTACGCCCCCAAGTGTGCCCGGCACATCTCCACCCAGCAATCCGTCGCCAACTACGAATGTGCCCGTGCGTGGCACGATCTGGGCGCGGAGCGGGTGGTGCTGGCGCGGGAGCTGAGCTTGGAGGAGATCGCCGAGATCCGGCAAAAGACCCCCAAGGAGCTTCAGATCGAAGCCTTCGGTCACGGCGCTATGTGCGTCAGCTATTCCGGCCGCTGCCTGCTGAGCAATTACATGACCGGGCGGGATTCCAACCGCGGCGCCTGCGCCCAGCCCTGCCGCTACCAGTACGCACTGATGGAGGAAAAGCGTCCCGGGGAGTATTTCCCTGTGTTTGAGGACGAAAGGGGCACCTACATCTTAAATTCCAAGGATATGTGCACCATCGACCATCTGAAGGATCTGCAAAACGCCGGTATCGACTGCATCAAGATCGAGGGTCGGGCAAAAAGCGCCTACTACGCCGCCATCATCACCGGTGCCTACCGCCATGCCATCGACGATATGGCTGCCGGACGGGAGCTCGACCCGGTTTGGCGGGATGAGGTGGATCATGTGTCCCACCGGATCTACTCCACCGGCTTCTATTACGGCTACCCCGGCCAGTATACGGAAAATTCCCGCTATATCCGCCAGTGGCAGGTCTGCGCCATCGTGGAAAGCTGCGATGAGACGGGAAAAGCCCTGTGCAGCCTGCGCAATAAGTTCTCCGAGGGAGAGGCGCTGGAGGTGGTGGGACCGGATCTGCGCCCCTTTGCCGTCACCGCCGGGAATATGACGGATGTGGAGGGCAATTCCTTACAGGAGCCCAGAACACCCCAAATGCCCTTTTATATGCAGCTCCCCTGCCAAGTTCCCGCCTATTCCATCCTCCGCCGCAGCGTGGATCTTTCCGCGAAGTAATACCTTTGACAGCACAAGCCCCGCCGACGGCGGGGCTTGCGTTTTTTCCGGTTATACATGCACAAATTTCGATTTACCGGGGTGTTGGTGGTTGCTGAGCACCAAAGCCCCCCTTGCCTAAAGGGGGGAAGTCAGCGAAGCTGACAGGGGGGATACTTCATCAAGTCTCCACAGCTCCCTAGGATATACCGCCAAAAAGACCCTGAAAATCAAGGGATT
>JAFQFP010000025.1 GCA_017398625.1 Oscillospiraceae bacterium | reverse complement strand
GTGTTGGCAAGATCATCGGTGTTGTAGCGGAAGTTGCCCTGTGCAGCAGCGCCGTAGTTGAGAAGGTCTGCCATCATGGTAAAGGAACGGGCATTTGCCTCGCTCTTGTACACCAGCACAGCAGCATCCGCAACGGTGGTCACGAATTCCTTGCTCACCGCGTTTCCGCTTGCGTCATAGACGGTGACGGTGATCTCGTCGGTCATTTCCTTGGCGGCAATGCCGTTGAAGCCTACCCGGTACATAGTACCGTAGTAGTTCTCCCAATCGGCTGCGGCAACGGTCTTGGTGACCTCTCTGCCGTCGGCATAGGACTTGGTGATCTCCATGGTGTAGCCGGGATCGTAGTTCTCCGCCATCACATACAGATACAGGGTGATGTCGTTGTTCAGCGCAAGATTCACGCCTGCCAGCTCAAAGGGCACTCTCTGGTTCTGATCCTCAGCCCAAGTCAGCTCTCCGCCGTAGTCTGCCTGCTTTGCAGAAGTCCATGTGGCATTTCCTTTGGGGTAATAGGCATCCGCGTACACATTGGTAAAGGCATCCCCCGCGATCTTGGGCGCATCTCCTAAGAACCGAACCGTTTCCAGCGCCTCACAGTAGGTAAATGCGCTGCTTTCTATTTCGGTGACCCCGGCAGGGACGGTGATCTGCCGCAAGGAGAAGCAGCCGCTGAAGGCATCCTCCGGAATCACTGTCAATCTGGCGGAAAGGGTAATGCTCTCCAGACCGGAACAGCTTGCAAAGGCAGCCTTACCCAGAGCTTGTACATTTCCCTGCAGGTTGACCTCCCACACCGACTCACAGTACCAGAATGCGCTGTCTGCCACAGCGGTGACGGAAGCAGGCAGGGTGTAGCTGCCGCTGAGACCGCCGGGGGCTTGGAGCAAGACAGTCTTTGCCTTATCAAACAGCACGCCGCTTGCATCGCTGCTGTAATTTTGGTTGTTCTCGCTCACCTCGATGCCGCTAAGGGCGCTGCAGCCACGGAACGCACCCTCACCGATGGCACTCACACTGTTCGGGATCGCCACCGACTTCAGCTTGGTGCAATTCTGGAAAGCTGCCTCGCCAACGGTCTGCAGGCTTTCCGGCAGGGTGAGCCCGGTGAGCCCGGAGCAGCCGAAAAACGCCTGATCCCCGATCTTCGTCACCGTATCCGCCACGCGGTAGCTGCCGGTAAGGCCGCCGGGAGCTTGGATCAGCGTGGTCATAGACTTGTTGTAGAGCACGCCGCCGTCGCTTGTATAGGCGCTGTTATCCTGCGCCACGGAAATGGCGGACAGCTTGGCGCAGCCAAAGAACGCAGCGCTGCCGATCTGCTTGGTGGCGGCAGGAACGGAAATGCTTTCCAGCTTGCCGCACATCAGAAAGGCACTGCTGCCGATCCGCTCCACGCCGCTGCCAATACTCACCGTCCGCAAATTGACAAAGGAGTGAAATGCGTTGTTGCCCACGGCAGTAACACCCTCTCCGATGACCACCGCGGTAACGGCGCTGCGATATTCCTGCCAAGGGGTATAGGACGGACCGTAGTAATCCTCCATGGCACCGCTGCCGGAAACCGTCAAGGTGGTGGTGGCGGCATCGTATGTCCATGTCACACCGCTGCCGCAGCTTCCGGTGGCAGCCGACGCAAACACCGCCCCGGCAAGCACCGTCATGCACAGCGCCAGCACCATCGCCAGTATTCTTCTCATAATATCCCTCCTATGTATGGAAAATAGGCTTTCGTCCTTCAAAGGTACAAACATGGCCAAACAGATCCTTCAGCATCTGGCAGGCGGCATGGGCGTACTGCCCCACCCTGTCCGGTGCGTGAGAATCGGAGCCCACGGTGACGATCTCTCCGCCCAGCTCCTTGAACCGCTTAAAATAGTCAATGGAGGGCAGGTAGCTGCCGCAGCGGTCAACACCGCTGGTATTCAGCTCCAAGCCCTTTCCCTTGCTGACAAGGACACGGAGGATCTCGTCAATGATCTCCCGATGCTCCTCATAGGAAATGGGTCTGGGGCAGGGATGCCCACGGGTCTTGCTTAAATAGGTCAGATGGGCAAGCACATCATAGTCCTCATGGACACGGACACAGGCAAGGGTCTGCTCCAGAAAGCGCCGTTCCGCTTGGGAGACGGTCTTGCCCTCCCAGAATTCCTTGAAATACACATCCATCTCGTCTACAAAATGGATGGAGCCCAGCACGAAGTCGAACTCCCGGCGCTGCAGATCTTGCTTCACCTGCTGCTGATTGTATTCCTTCAGCCCCATTTCCACACCCCGGCGGATCTTCAGCCCGGGCAGCGAAAGGTGATCGTATGCCGCGTTGTAAACCTCGGTATCAAAGACCATGACCTGCACATCCTTACCCAGCTCATAGTCCAGATGGTCGGTGAAGCAGATCTCCTGCAGGCCCTCCCGCAGAGCTGCCTGCGCCATCTCCTCCGGGGTGGCCTTGCCGTCAAAGGACACCACCGAGTGCATGTGAAAATCAAACATTTTGACTACCCTCCCAAAACTGGCGGAACGCCGTAGGCAGCGCCGCCTGCTGCTGAAGCCGCTGCGCCGTGAACCACGCAAAGTCCCCGGCCTGCTCCGCGACCTCCATATAAACTCCCTGCATATTCCACTGAATATGGGTAAAAATATGCTTTTTCTCAGCTATTCTGGTAATTTCCCGAACTTTCAGACCCATTTTCTCCGCAGCCACCACCGCTTCCCCGGCGGTGAGCCTGCCGGACACATTGGGAAACTGCCAAAGACCTGCCAGCAGCCCCTTATCCTCCCGTTTCTCCAAGGCGTAGCTGCCATCGCAGCTTAGGATCAGAACTGTTTTGTCCTCCTGACGGCGCTTCTGCTTTTCCGTCTTTACGGGAAGCTGCTCCGCTGTACCCAGCTTTGCCCCAAGGCAGAAATCCCGGCAGGGACAGCGCTCACAATCCGGCTTTCGGTTAGGGCCGCAGACCGTAGCCCCCAGCTCCATCAGCGCTTGGGTAAAATCCCCTGCCCTTTCCGGATACACCGCCGCCAGTGCGGCTGTGACCTTTGCCTTTTGCGCAGGCAGGTCGATGGGTGTGGGGTCGTTGCAAAGCCTTGCGGTGAGCCGCAGCACATTTCCGTCCACCGCCGGGGTAGGTGCGTCATAGCAGATAGAGCAGATCGCCCCTGCCGTGTATGCTCCCACACCGGGCAGCACCAGAACCTCCTCATATTTCCGGGGAAATACGCCGCCGTGACGCTCCATGATCTGAATGGCCGCTTTCTTTAGGTTTCGGGCACGGGAATAGTAGCCCAGCCCCTCCCACAGCTTCATAAGACGGTCATCCGGGCAGCTCGCCAGCGCCTCCACCGTGGGCAGCGCCTGCAAAAAACGGGTGTAATAGCCCTTCACCGCTTCCACGCGGGTCTGCTGCAGCATGATCTCCGACAGCCATACAGGATAAGGCTCCCGATCCTGCCGCCAAGGCAGCTCCCGGCGGTGGACGGCATACCAATCCGGCAGCACCCGGGGCAGCATTTTTAATATTTTCTGTTCCATTTGCCGCCTCCTTGCTTCTTATGATATTTTACAACATTAGATAAATCCCTGTCAAGGCAAAGCGCAAATCTCACGGATCTCTTGCTGCACAGCTCTCCGCCGCGCCAAAGCTCCTTTGCCTGCCCCGAAAGCTCCCCTACCTAAAAGTGGTCGGCGCGAAGCGCCGGGGGATCCTCTTCGGTAAAACCCCCTAAGCCTTCCTTTGAGGGGAAGGCGTCACGGCATAGCCGTGACGGATGAGGCGGCATCCCCCCGTAGGATACGAACCCCACAAATACGAATATTAAAATAGAAGAAAGCCAACATCCCTACAGGATGCGGCTTTCTTCTATGGACTCTCCCACGGGCTAACCAAGTGTCCCCCGGACACAAGGTTGCACCAGTGTGCGCACTGGTGCCGCCCTTTCGAGTCCATCCTTCCGGCACACCAATAATAAAAGCCAGCCTTATGGCTGGCTTTTATTATTGGTACGCCGAAAGGGACTCGTTTGCATTTTCATCCCCGCAGGGAATGAAAATTAAGGTTCCGCTGCGACTAGCCGCAGCGGGCAACGCTCATCCGCGTTGCATTTAGATTGTTCGAGTCCCTTCGGCTACAAAAATCTACGAATATTAAAATAGAAGAAAGCCAACATCCATACAGGATGCGGCTTTCTTCTATGGACTCTCCCACGGGCTAACCAAGTGTCCCCCGGACACTTGGTTGCACCAGTGTGCGCACTGGTGCCGCCCTTTCGAGTCCCTTCCTCAATGCATAAATAAAAGACGGAGTGAATCTATCATTCACTCCGTCTTTTATTGGTACGCCGAAAGGGACTCGAACCCCCGACCTACTGATTCGTAGTCAGTCACTCTATCCAACTGAGCTATCGGCGCATACGCACATCACTTAACATGCCCAAGTATAATAGCACACAGCATCAGAAAAAGCAAGTCTTTTTTTCGTAATTTTTTACTTTTTTTATCGGATCTCCGTTTTCACGCCTTTTCATCCAAAACAAACCGATTTGCGGTATTTTCCCACTTCCCTCTTGTTTTTTTACGCGGCACAGGTTATAATAGGCGAAGAAATCAACAGGAGGTCTTATTATGGCTGTTAAAATCGAAAAAGAAACCATCATCGGTGATGTGCTGGACATCGCGCCCCAGTCTGCGCCCTTGTTCTTCGCCATCGGCATGCACTGTCTGGGCTGCCCCTCTTCCCGGGGTGAGACCGTAGAGGAAGCCTGCATGGTTCACGGCATCGACTGCGACTCCTTCCTTGCGCAGCTGAACCACTTCCTGGAAGCTTACGAGGCTGACCAGGCAGAAAAGAAAAACTAAGCTTTTCGCTGCTGCCTGCTATCACAGGCAGCAGTTTTTTCGGAGGTTTGTATGAAAATACCCCTTTCTCCCCGGCTGCGGGTCTGCTGCGGCTTTGTTTTCCCCGGCGAGCGGGTGGCAGATGTGGGCACGGATCACGGCTATCTGGGCATCTGGCTGCTGCAGCAAGGGCTCGCCAGCAGCGTCATCGCCTCGGATGTGGTGCCGGGACCCCTCTCCGCCGCCAAGCGCAACGCGGAAAAGTTCGGCTGCGCCCACCTTATGGAGTTTTACCTGTCCGACGGTGTGCAGAGTATCCCAAGGGACTTTGATACGCTGGTCTGCGCCGGTATGGGCGCTGACACCATGGTCAGCATCCTCTCCGCCGCCCCTTGGCTGCAGGATCGCCGCTACCGTCTGATCCTCCAATGCCAAAGCAAGCGCCCCATGCTCCGCCGCTATTTGTCGGACAACGGCTGGCGGATCACCGAGGAGAGCGTAGTGCGGGACGGCCGGTTCTTATACACCGTCATGGAGGTCTATTACGAGCCCGGACACCCTCTCACCCCCGGACAGTGCTATTTTCCCCCTGCCCTGCTGGAAAATCCTGCCTTGGAGCTGCCGGAGTTTTACCGCCGGGTCACGGACAATTTGAAATACGCCATAGACGCACAGGGCGACCACGCCCCTGCCCAGCTCCGTCAAGCATACAACGAGTTATGGAACGACCCCGACCTGCAATGGCTGAAGGAGGCTACAAAATGACCACCGTAAAAGATGTACTTGCCTATATCGAGACCTTGGCTCCGGGCTACATGAAGGAAAGCTGGGACAATGTGGGGCTGCTCTGCGGCGACCCCAACTGCCCCGTCCACAAGATCCTTGTGGCGCTGGATCCCTTTGAAAGTGTGTGCTACGAGGCACACGATCTGGAGGCGGATCTCATCGTGACCCACCATCCGCTGATCTTCCAGCCCTTAAAGAGCATCACCACCCAGACCGCCGTGGGCAGGAGCATCCTGTTCCTGTGCGAAAAGGGGATCTCCGCCATCAACGCCCATACCAATCTGGACTGTGCCCCCGGCGGTGTCAACGACACGCTGGCAAGCCGCTTGGGCTTGCAGGAGGTCGCCGTGGTAGAGCCCGGCGGTGTGGACGCCAATGGGGAAAGCTGGGGACTTCTCCGCACAGGCATTTGGGACGGCACGCTTGCCGATTTCCTCACCCATGTGAAGCAGGCGCTGGGGGCTCCTGCCCTGCGCTACTGTGACGGCGGCAAGCCGGTGCATCAGGTAGCTGTGGGCGGCGGTGCCTGTGCCGGAGAGCTGATGGCGGCATGGCGCGCAGGCTGCGACACCTTCGTCACCGCGGATGTCCGCTACAACCAATTCTGGGATGCTGCCGATCTGGGCATGAACCTCATCGACGCAGGCCATTTTTACACAGAAAACCCGGTCTGCGCCGTCCTTGCGGAAAAACTTCGTGCCGCATTCCCGGAGATTCAAGTCATCGAATCCGAAAAACACGGCGATTGCATGAAATTCTTCCTGTAAAGGTTGATTTTGCAGGCACTTTGTGCTAAAATACATTGAAAATTCACAGAAACAGAAGGGAAGATCATTATGTCCGGACATTCCAAGTGGCATAACATCCAAAAAACCAAGGGCGCACAGGACGCAAAGCGCGCCGCAGCCTTTACCAAGATCTCCAAGGAGCTGATCGTGGCAGTTAAGGAGGGCGGCGGCATCACCGATCCTGCCAACAACTCCCGGCTCGCCACCGTCATCACCAAGGCTAAGGCCGCCAATATGCCCAACGATAACATCAAGCGCTGTCTCGAAAAGGCTGCCGGCGCAGGCGGCGGTGACAGCTACGAATCCATCACCTACGAAGGCTACGGTCCCGGCGGCGTTGCCGTGATCGTGGAGACCATGACCGACAACCGCAACCGCACCGCAGGCTCCATGCGCCACCACTTCGATAAGTACGGCGGCAATCTGGGTGCCTCCGGCTGCGTGTCTTGGAGCTTTGACAAGAAGGGCGTGCTGGTCATCGACAATGAGGACGGCGACTATGATGAGGACACCGTGATGATGGACGCCATGGATTGCGGTGCCGACGATTTTGAGCCGGATGAGGATTGCTTCACGGTCTACACCGATCCCGACGATTTCAACGCCGTGGCAGAGGCTATGGGTCAGAAGGGCTACAGCTTCGCCTCCGCCCAGATCGAAATGGTTCCCCAGAACTACCAGAAGCTGGAGAGCGAGGAGCACATCAAGCTGATGGAAAAGATGATCGATGTCATGGAAGAGGACGATGATGTCCAGAACGTCTGGCACAACTGGGAGCAGAACTAACAAACTGCACGACCCCCCCCTGTTTACTTCGGTAAACAGGGGGGTCGTGCCAAAGCGGTCTTCGCACCCTACGGCGGATCAAGGGTAGATCCCGTGGGGGGCGAGCGATAACAAGACAGATAAAAGGGGTGCTGCGAACAGGCAGCACCCCTTGCTTATTAGGAAAAAATGCGCTTTAGGAACCGTGTTCCCCGGAGGAGCAGATGCCGCACAGGGCGGCTGTAATGCCAGAAGCGGCAGTAAATGCGGTAGGAAAGATCCGTAACGGCATAGTGCTTTCCGTTGTGGGAAAAGCCGGAAACAACGGCAAGGATCTGCTCCGGGCGAACCCCCGTCTCATATACAAACTGGTTGTCCCCGATGCAGGTATAGCTCTGCCCCACCTTTACCACCCGGTGCAGCACGAACTGCCCGTCATCCCGGCGGTACAGAGGGATATCATACTTTTTCAGCTTTTCCGGGGCTTTTATCAGCTCCACACTGTCCCGCCCCATAATGAGCATAGGCCGCATACTGGTACCCTTGGGAGAAAACCGAAACCGATTCCCTCTGGAGACCGTTTCTTGCAGCAGCGGCAGGACCTGCTCCAGCTCAACAATGCGTTCAGGCAAGGAAATCCAGCTCCTTCAGCCGTGCCACAAACTTTTCGATATAAGCTCTGGCTTCGGCTTCCCCAATATCGTAGTCCTTCACCACGGCTGCGGTCATGGCATCCACATCCGTCTCGGTCTGCAGCAGCTCCCAGAGGAAGCAGCCGGTATCGTTGAGGGTGATCATCATGTTCATATCCAGATCATCCCCACCGGGGATCACCACAGTAGTGCCGGCCATCCGGCGCAAAATAAAACCATCCTTGATCTTCATAGCAATTCTCCAATCCTTTGTCAAGTGCCTGCGGACATGGTCTGATAAGACAGCATGGCCGCCTCCGGCTCCATATTACATTGCATTTCATAGGTCTCCACCTGGGAAACCAGCTTGTCCACCGATTCCAGCAGCATAGCCGTCAAGATACTGTTCTTGGGGCGAATGGTCTGCTCCAGAACACGGAAAGCGGCATCAGCGGCAGAGATCTTCCGGATCTCATTGGTTTTTCCCTGCTTTAGAAAACAGATCCCGGCGATGGGCACCCGCAGGTTCAAGCTGGTGGTGCTTTTTCCGCTCCATGGCGTACCGTAAGCATACCAGACCCCGTCGATCTGCCGCAAAGCAGGCTTATCATCGTTGATGATCTGCGCCCGGTCGGCACCAAACACCTGCTGCCAAAGCCGGGTATGGGTGGACTTGCCGGTGCCGCTGGACGCGGAGAATAAATACGCCCGGCCGTCCATGACCACAGCCGAGGAATGGAGCAGCAAGCCGTTGAAGCACAGCAGCTGCCGGTAAAAGACGCTGCAGCTATCCATATACTCCACATCACTGGGAGAAAAATCTCCCTCGTTAACGGTTTTATTCAAATTCAGGGTAACGGTGATCTCCGGTTTGTCTGTATTGTCTGTTTTATAGATCTCAGCCTGCACCGCGGTACGCCCGTGAACATCCATATTGACAAGCAGATCCGCGATTCGATAAGTTTGCATCACATATCTCCAATAAGCAAAAAATTATACTTGCACACAGTCTCTTTTCAGCAAAAGACCATGGGCAAACATAAGTTTTGAATTGCCGGGCAGCATACGCCGCCCGGCTGGATTCACAAAGATTATAAGCAGGGGGTGAACGGAGTTTCGTTCTCGCCGGGGACGTAAGAAACGGTAACCAGATTCTCTACCTCGAACACCTGAACCTCAATGATGGGCTCTTCAAACATTCTCATGTTAACCTCTCCTTTCTTAAAAATTCAATAGGTTGTACCGTCGCAAGGGCAGTACGCAGGGCCAAAATCAGCGTACTTGGCGACTGAGCTCAGCTCTGTATATCCACGCCGGGTCTGCGGATCTTACGACCCGCAGACCATATGGCTTAGTGGAAGGAATCATAGGCGCTGACGCAGAATTTCATCAGCTCCACAAACAGCGGGTAGGTCTTGTAGTTGAGCACAGCCATGGTCTCCACGCTGCTGCCCGCAGTAGCCACCACATTGTTGCCGCTGTCGCAGATCTCAATACTGACTACACTGTAGACATCCGCTGCCACCAGCGTATCCACACGGACACCCACATACCCCGCGCCCTGCAGCAGGAAGAATTCACTGCCGGGAATGGTGTAGCTCTTGGCTCTGCCGTAGTGGTCGGTGTAGCTGACCTTTGCCGTCATGGTGTTG
>JAFQFP010000024.1 GCA_017398625.1 Oscillospiraceae bacterium | reverse complement strand
ACCGGCTGCCGGGGATGGTGAAGCTATTCGCTACACCCTTGTAGTTGGTGTAGCTGACCTTGGCGGTCATGGTGCTGTCCACCACAGCGGCATCGAAGATGAAGTTGTGCTGGATGTTGGTGTTCAGATACAGCGTCGCACCCATAGCACCGGTCGTACCGGTAGCCTTGCCTGTTACCGTGCTCATGTCGAATCTTGCGGAAGCATAAGCTGCCTGCTCGGCGGTAAGTCTGGTGTTGGCAAGATCATCGGTGTTGTAGCGGAAGTTGCCCTGTGCAGCAGCGCCGTAGTTGAGAAGGTCTGCCATCATGGTGAAGGAAGCAGCGTTTGCCTCGCTCTTGTACACCAGCACGGCAGCATCCGCAACGGTGGTCACGAATTCCTTGCTCACCGCGTTTCCGCTTGCGTCATAGACGGTGACGGTGATCTCGTCGGTCATTTCCTTGGCGGCGATGCCGTTGAAGCCCACACGGTACATAGTGCCGTAGTAGCTCTCCCAATCGGCAGCAGCGACGGTATTCGTGACAGAGGTGCCATCGGCATAGGACTTGGTGATCTCCATGGTGTAGCTGGGATCGTAGTTCTCTGCCATCACATACATGTACAGAGTGATATCGTTGTTCAGCGCCAGATTCACACCGGCAATACTGAATAATTCAACACACTGATAATGGATCGTTGCGTTGGTGAAGGCTTCGTTGTCATCAACAATATAGATGTCGTCCCATTGATCGGCTGTACCGCTGTAATATACATCCGTTAGGCTATTGCAGTCAGAGAAGGCACGATAATCAATGCGGGTAACGCTCTCAGGGATGGTGACACTTGTCAAGCTGCTGCAGCCAGAGAAGGCATACATTTCAATGCCGGTAACACCGTCCGGGATGGTGACGCTTGTCAAACCGGTGCAGCCATCGAAGACCCAACCGCCAATAGCAGTAACGCTGTCCGGAATGGTAATGTTTGTCAAACCGGTGCAGCCTTCGAATGCAGAACCGCCAATGCTGGTCACACTGTCCGGGATGGTGATGCTTGTAATTGTGCTGCCCTTAAACGCATAATCCGGGATCGCGGTGACAGAAGAATCCAGCGTGATCTCTGTAACCTCCTCTCCGTTTTCATCCAGAATATGCAGATGATCTGCATATGTCATCGGGTTGCTGACAGAAAAATTACCGAACATGATCTTGCACCATGCATTTGCATCGGAGATATATACATCCGTCAAATTCTCACTGCCATTGAAGACATGATCGCCAATGTCGGTAATGCCGCTGCCGATGGTAATGCTGGTCAGACTGGTGCAGTAAGCGAAGGTATTGCCGGAAATGATGGAAACACCGTCCGGTATAGTGACACTTGTCAAGCTGCTGCAGCCATAGAAGGCCCGACCGCCAATGTCAGTAACGCTGTCCGGTATAGTAATGCTTGTCAAGCCACTGCAGTTATAGAAGGCATCATCGCCAATGATGGTCACACTGTCCGGAATTGCATAATCTCCGGAAATGCAAGCAGGCGCACTCACCAATTCCGTCATTGATTTGTTGAACAGCACACCTTTCTCATCGCTGCAATAATTCGCATTAGAGGGAGAAACCCAAATACCGGTCAATCCGGTGCAATAAGCGAAGGCATAATCGCTAATGCTGGTAACACCACTGCCGATGGAGATGCTCGTCAAGCCGGTGCAGCCTCTGAAGGCATAATAGTCAATACCGGTAACGCTGTCCGGAATGGTGATGCTGGTCAACCCGGTGCAGTAAGCGAAGGCATAATCGCTAATGCTGGTAACACCATTGCCGATGGAGATGCTCGTCAAGCCGGTGCAGCCTTCGAATGCAGAATCGCCAATGCTGGTCACGCTATCCGGGATGGTGATGCTCGCAAGACTGCTGCAATAATAGAACGCAGAACTGCCAATGCCGGTCACACTGTCCGGGATTGTGATACCCGTCAGACTGCTGCAATTCCAGAACGCCCATTCGCCAATGCGTGTAACAGGATAGCCCTCGATGGTATCCGGGATGATCAGGTCACCGGAGGCGGCAGTGTCGCAACCGGTGATGGTCACCTCACCTTCCCATATCTCATA
Organism: Oscillospiraceae bacterium; assembly: GCA_017398625.1. GTDB lineage: Bacteria > Bacillota > Clostridia > Oscillospirales > Oscillospiraceae > Faecousia. Next base: position 80,637 of record JAFQFP010000024.1, on the reverse strand, counting down.
GGTCAGATCCTCCACCGTTGCCGCCTTAGATTCTACGGGCAGCAGGAACAGACAGCCCACCAGCAGCGTCAAGCTCAAAACTACGGTACAAAGCTTTTTCATAGATATACCTCCACGATTATTTCTCGCAGAAAAGCAAAAAACCCATCCATTTATTGAAATTATAAGCCCCTACAGCAGGAAAAGCAAGGGAAAGTTTCCAATTTGCAGGTAAATATCCACCAATCAGAAAGATAAATCCTGATTTGTCGGTAAAATGAATGCAGTATCGAAAAAAATTGTCATTCCGAGCCGCTATAGGCGGCGTGGGAATCCGTTTCTCCAGAAACGAATACGGATTGCACACCAGTGACATCTTTTTTGTACATTGTGCCTGCAATTAGACAATCCCTGTATTTTTCGAAGCAAAAGACGGAGGGAAAGAAACAACGGAACTTATTCTCTCCCCCAGTCAGCCTGTTCGGCTGCCAGCCCCCTCGTCAGAGGGGACCCTTGGGTGCCGTATCGAAAGATCGGTGTAGTGCGGACATTGACCGCCCTGTAGTAGTATCGTAAGATATCCCATCACAGAAAACCCGGTGCCATACATGGCACCGGGTTGGGTAAAGCGGCATATTCAGAGGTTACACCTGCGCCTCCAGCCATTGTTTTAGGGCAAGGCGGCCTTCTTCAGACATGGGGAAGGTTGCCTCCCCCTCCATCCGGCTTTTCTCATAGCAGAAAACGCCGTGCCAAAACTGGGCATAGATGCTGCTGTTTTCCATGTCCACTTCCTTTGCCGTAAGCATTTCCACCTTGGGCACAATGCGAAACCGCAGCGCTCCGCAAGAGCCGGTAAAGATATTGTTCATGGCAAAGGTATGCAGCGTGGGAATGAAAATATCCACTGCCATCTTATTCCTCCATCAGCGCTTCCATTTCATCCAGAAGCTCGCCGAACAGCTCCAGCGCTTGCTCCACAGGCTCGGGTCCGGTCATATCCACTCCCGCGCCCTTCAACAGCTCGATGGGGCTCTTGGAGCAGCCGCCGGACAGGAAGCCAAGGTAGGCATCCACCGCGCTCTGTCCCTCTGCAAGCAGCTTGCGAGACAAGGCGATGGCGGCAGAATAGCCGGTGGCGTACTGGAACACATAGTAATTATAGTAGAAATGGGGGATCCGTGCCCACTCCAGCGCGATCCGGTCATCTACCACCATAGCATCTCCGAAATACAGCTCATTGAGCCGACGGTACTCTTTGCAAAGCACCTCCGCTGTCAAGGTCTGTCCCTGCTGCACCATCCGCCCGATGTTCAGCTCAAACTCAGCAAACATAGTCTGGCGGAACAGCGTGCCCTTGAACTGCTCCAAGAAGTGATTGATCAGATATGCCCGCTGCTTCTTATCCGTGGTCTTAGCCAGCAGATGCTCCATCAGCAGGGCTTCGTTACAGGTGGACGCCACCTCTGCCACAAAGATCACATAATCCGCATCTACAGGGTTCTGGTTCTTGTTGGACAGGTAGGAATGAAGTGCGTGCCCCATCTCATGAGCAAGGACAAACTGGCTATCCAGAGAACCGGTATAGTTCAGCAGCACATAGGGATGGACGGATGCTCCAGCGGAATAAGCACCGCTGCGCTTGCCCACATTTTCATAGACATCGATCCACCGGTTTTCAAAGCCTTCATTCAGAATCGCGCGGTATTCCTCTCCCAGCGGAGCCAAGGATTCATAGACCGTCTGCTTTGCCTGCTCAAAGGGGATCTTCTCCTCTACACCGGGCACCAGCGCCGTATACACATCGTAAATATGCAGCTCATCTACACCCAGCAGCTTTTTCCGCAGGGCAACATAGCGGTGCATCTTGTCCATATTCTTATGAACTGCCTCGATGAGATTCAGATATACGGCGGTAGGCACATTGGTACCGTCCAGCGCTGCCTCAAAAGCAGAGCTGTAACGGCGAGCCTCCGCGAAGAATTTCAGTTGCTTATTCTGGGCATTCAGAATGGCGGCAGCGGTGTTTTTGAAGCTGCCGATGGTATCATAGAGATTTTCATAGGCGCTGCGGCGGAGGACACGGTCTGCGCTCTCCTGACAGGAAACGAAAGTCCCTTGGGTCAGCGTATGGGGCTTTCCCTCAGCATCCACAGCATCCGGGAAGGTCATGTCCGCATCGGAAAGCATGCCGAAAATCGTGTCCGGCGCAGCCGCCATCTCCCCTGCCGCTGCCAGCAGTTTTTCCTCCGCGGGAGATAGGATATGCTCCTTCATACGGCGCAGATCCGTCAGATACCGGCGGTAGCGCTCCAAGCCCGGCTCAGCAGTATACATCTGCGCCAATGCTTCCTCGGAAATTGCCATGATCTCCGGCGTTTCAAAGCTCATAGCGGCGCTGAGCTCCACCATGATACCCATGAATTTGCCCACCATGGCTTGACAGGCGTTGTCTCGGGTGTCTTGATCCGCCTTGCGCATACAGTAGTTGGCAAGCAGCTCCAGCTTAGCATTGACCTGCTCCATCCGGGTCAGATAGGCAAGCAGCGAAGCGCTATCTCCCAATCTTCCGGCAAAGCCGGAAAGGAATTCCTTATCTGTCTGCAAAGTCGCAAGCTCTTGCTCCCACGCCCCATCGTCGGCGTACATATCCGCTAGATTCCAAGTATCCGCAACCGGGATCTGGCTGCGTTCCCGAATAGTATCACTCATTTTTGATCGCCTCCGTTTTTTCTTTAGTATGCCATGTAGCGTAAGCGAAATGGTATACTATAGCCATATTTTCCGGTTCCCGGCAGCACCGGGGAGGAATATGGCGATAAATTGGTATAACAACCACTTTTGCAGTTATTATACCATAAAAACCAAACATTGCAAGCGGTTGCATTTTTCCCTAAAATGTGGTATATTCCCCCTCGGTGATTATTTTATGAAAGAACGAATTAAGGGCAGTGCCTTTCTGCTGCTGGCAACGGTTATCTGGGGATCCGCATTTGTTGCTCAGAGCGTAGGCATGGATCATATCGGTCCATTTACCTTTCAAGCGGTTCGCTGCGCTATGGCAGTGATCGGTCTGCTGCCTGTGATCTATCTGTTTGACCGACCCAAAAAGGACGGAAAGACTTATCTCTCCCGTTGGATGGACAAACGGCTGTGGCTGGCAGGGATCCTGTGCGGTATCCCCCTGTTCCTTGCTGTGAATCTGCAGCAGATCGGGCTTATTGATACCGACGCAGGTAAATCCGCCTTCCTTACCGCTATGTACATCATTATGGTGCCGCTGATCGGGCTGTTTTTGAAGCGCAAGCCCTCTCCTATGATCCCTTTTGCTGTACTTCTGGCGGCAGCAGGACTGTATCTGCTGAGCTGTGCGGGTGTTGCCCAAATCAATCAGGGTGACCTGTTCCTGTTGGGCTGTGCGCTGATGTTTGCCATCCAGATCATAGTTGTGGATCATTTTGCCGACTCCGTTGATGCTCTGCGGCTCAACTGTATCCAATCTCTGGTGTGTACCGTGCTTTCTGCCATCGCGATGGTGGGCACGGAGCAGCCTACTTGGCAAGGCATTTCCGATTGCCTCGTTCCCTTGGCGTATGCCGGCTTCCTGTCACTTGGCGCAGGCTATTCCCTGCAGATCCTAGGACAGCAGCGGCTTGAGCCCACTCCCGCATCGCTGATCATGAGCTTGGAATCGGTATTCGCGGTGCTCTTCGGCTGCCTGCTGCTTCATGAAAGACTGAGTGCTAACGAAACCATCGGCTGCGTGCTGGTGTTTGCCGCCGTCATCCTTTCCCAAATCCCCATTAAAACAAAAAAACAGACTCCATAAAAAATCGGCTGAGTTTGACTCAGCCGATTTTTTCTTATTACTCTTCTTCAGGGAAAGCATACAGTGCCTTGTACCGGGCAAACTGCTCGGAGAACGCTGCGGATTCCTCCAGCTCTCCTGCCTTCAGCGCATTGAGGTATTCATGCGCCTCCAGCTTGCCCTCTGCCACCTGCAGGATCTCCACGGCAATATTGGAGCAGTGGTCAGCAATACGCTTGTAGGCGGTCAGCATATCCTCCAGAACAAAGCCATATTCCACGGAGCAGCGGCCGTCACGCAGACGGCGGACATGGCGGGATCTGATCTCACGAACCAGAGAGTCTACCACCTGCTCCCGGGGCTCAACCTTGATAGCCCGCTGTACATCGAAGTTCTCATAGGCAGCGATGGTGCGATCCACCACATCGGTAACTGCCTTCCTCAGAATCTCCAGCTCTGCCTTTGCCTGATCGGAGAACGTGATCTTCTTCTCCTCGATCTCCAGTGCAGCCTTGGCAATGGAAACCGCATGGTCGCCGATCCGTTCCATGTCGGAAACAGTATATAGCATGGTATTGAGGATACGGTTATCCGCAACGGAGAGCCTCTTCTCGGAAAGCTTCACAAGATAAGTGCCCAGAGCATCTTGATAACGGTCCGTATTATCCTCAAGCTCCAGCACCTTAGTCATGGTGTCCGCATTGAAGCTCACGGTAAGTCCCATGGCAAGGCGCATAGCCTCGGCAGCATCCGCACCCATCTTTCCGGCGATATCGTGAGCGCGCTGAATGGCGACCGCCGGGGTAGCCAACAAACGCTCGTCCAGCAGAACAGGCGTCTGATGAACAGGCTCAGCAGGTACAAACAGATAGGCAAGCTTTACCAGCAGCCCGTTCATAGGCATCAAAACTGCGGTAGCGCCCACATTAAAAATGGTGTGGATCACAGCGATATTCCATGCGCTGGCAGATTCATTTAGGAAACTCCAATCAATGAACAAACCGAGACCATAGAACACAATACTGAACAACAACACACCCACCACATTGAACAGCAGATGCACCATAGCGGTACGGCGGGCATTTCGATTGGCACCGATGGCGCCCATCATCGCAGTGATACAGGTACCGATATTCTGTCCCAGAATGATGGGAATCGCGGCGCCATAGGTCACCACGCCGGTGAGACACAGGCTCTGCAGAATACCGATGGATGCGGAGGAGGATTGGATCATGGCTGTCAGCAGTGCACCAAACAGGATACCGATGATAGGATTGCTGAAGGAGATCATAAGCTGAGCAAACCAAGGCTCATCCTCCAAAAACTCCATACTGTCGCCCATAATGTCCATGCCGGTCATCAGCGCAAGAAAGCCCAGCATAATAACACCGATGCCCCGCTTCTTTTCACTCTTGGTGAACATGAACAGCACGATGCCCACAATGCCGATCAGCGGTGCCAATGTGGATGGCTTAAAGATCTTAACAATGAAGCTGCTGCCCTCCAGACCGCTCAAGGAAAGGATCCATGAGGTCACGGTAGTACCGATATTGGAGCCCATGATCACGCCTACCGCCTGCTTCAGCGTCATAATGCCGGAGTTTACGAAGCCAACCACCATGACGGTGGTAGCGGAGGAGGATTGGATCACAGCAGTAACCGCCATACCCAACAAAAAGCCCTTAAAGACATTGGAGCTCATTTTTGCGAGGATGGTCTGCAGCTTACCGCCTGCCTGCCGCTCCAGCGCCTTACCCATGGTGTCCATACCAAATAGGAACAGCGCCAGACCGCCCAGCAGGGAGATGATATTGAAGATATAAGACGACATATAGGTTCCTTTCTTCTACACTTTTGTTCTAGACCCTGTTAATTCTTATCGGTACGGATGAGACGCTTCATTGCTTCGATGCCCACACGGATCGCGGCGGAAGTATCCTCTGTCATGGGCATAAACATTCCCAGCTTTTCCCGCTCTTGATTCCAGACCGCATGGAAACAGCTTCCGCACCGTACGCCCAGCGCTGCCGCAACCACAAACAGCGTGGCAGATTCCATCTCGCTTGCCTTGACACCCAGCCGCTTCCATGCATCCCACTTCTGCAGCAGCTCATAGGACACCGGGGATCTCTCAGGGGCATGCTGCCCATAAAAGGAATCCTTACATTGGACAACACCCACATGGGTATTATAGCCCAACTCCTCACCTGCAGCCTTCAGCGCTGCGGTAATACCAAAATCCGCCACCGCAGGAAATTCGATGGGAGCATACTCAAGCGAAGTATGCTCATAGCGGATGGCACCTGTGGCGACCACCACATCTCCGGGCAGCACATCCAGATCGATGCCTCCGCAGGTACCCACACGGATGAAGGTATCCGCGCCGATGGCAGCCAGCTCCTCCATGGCGATAGCAGCGGAAGGGCCGCCAATACCGGTGGAGCATACGGAAACCTTCTCCCCCAGCAGATAACCGGTGTAAATATTGTACTCCCGGTTCATACCGATATGTACCGGATCATCAAAGAAAGACGCAATGGCTTCGCACCGCCCCGGATCACCGGGTAGGAATACATAGCGACCTACATCTCCTTTGCTACAGCGGATATGAAACTGTTTTTCCGTAGCCTGCATAAAGATCCCTCCTTGTTTTTTCTTAGTGTAGCACAGCCGCGCGAAAAGCGCAACTTGCTGTTTATGCCTTATGCTCTTTATGCCCAATCAGAACATGCCGAATAGGCTTACTTGACTGGTATCCGGCAGGTCGCCGAAGGCGCCGCCATCCTTGAGCATTTGAATATGGGTCTTAGAGACCTTGGGACAGGCGGCAGAAAAGTCCTCAATAGAAAGGAAGGTCTTGCCTTTTCTGCCTGCCACAATATCATGGGCGGCGCTTTCGCCCAGACCGGAGATCGCTACAAAGGGCGGGCGCAGCTTATTCCCTTCCACCAAAAATTTGGTGGCATCACTCTTATAAATGTCGATTGGCAGGAATTCAAAGCCCCGGAGGTAATATTCGTAGACCACCTCCAGCGTGGTCAGCATACCCTCGTCCTTATCGGTTGCTTCCGCGTCATTTTCAATGGCTTTGATATTCTCCTTCACCGATTCCAGCCCTCCGGTCATAAGCAAGGCATCAAAGCCGCCCTTCTGGCTTCTGCGGTAGAAATATGCGGCGTAAAACGCCAGCGGATAATAGACCTTGAACCACGCGATGCGGAACGCCATCATAACATACGCCACCGCATGGGCTTTCGGGAACAGGTATTTGATCTTTTTACAGGAGCCGATGTACCACTCCGGCACACCTGCCTTGCGCATTTCCTCCTCGGCACCGTCAGGCAAGCCCTTGCCCTTACGAACCATCTCCATGATCTTGAACGCCCGCTTTTCCGGAAGTCCGCAGGAGATCAGATACAGCATGATATCGTCACGGCAGCCTATGGTACCGTCCACATCCGTTGTGCCGGACACGATCAGATCCTTGGCGTTGCCCAGCCAAACATCGGTTCCGTGGGTATAACCGGAGATACGCACCAAAAAATCAAACTTGGTGGGTTTGGTATCCAGCAACACGCCACGGGTGAACCGGGTGTTGAATTCCGGCACCGCTACAGCGCCGGTGGGTCCGAGAATCGGATCGTTTTCATAGCCCAGCACCTTGGAGGAGGTGAAGATGGACATGGTCTTCTTATCGTCCAGCGGAATCTTCTTGGCATCCACGCCGGTCAGATCCTCCATCATGCGGATCATGGTGGGATCGTCATGTCCCAGCATATCCAGCTTCAACAGATTCTCCTCCATGGAGTGGTATTCAAAATGGGTGGTGATCTGGTCGGATTTAGGATCGTCGGCAGGGTGCTGAACCGGACAGAAATCCCAAATCTCGTTTTCTTGGGGAATGACCACCAGACCGCCGGGGTGCTGACCCGTGGTGCGTCGAACACCTACGCAGCCCGCCGCCAGACGGTTCTCCTCTGCCCTGCCGGGATTCAAGCCCCGCTCGTCCAGATATTTTTTTGCATAGCCGAAAGCGGTCTTTTCCGCCACAGTGCCCACCGTGCCTGCACGGAACACATGGGATTTTCCGAACATCTCCACGCAGTAGGCGTGGGCACTTGCCTGATATTCACCGGAGAAATTCAAGTCAATATCCGGCACCTTGTCGCCGCCGAAGCCAAGGAAGGTCTCGAAGGGAATGTTAAAGCCGTCCTTTTCAAACGGGGTGCCGCACTTTGGGCACACCGCGTCCGGCAGGTCCGCACCGCATCCGTAGCCGGCAGGCACATCAAAGGTGGTGTACTTACATGCTTCATTGGGGCAGCGGTAATGGGGTGGGAAGGAATTAACCTCCGTAATGCCGGAAAGGTACGCCACGATAGAAGAGCCCACAGAACCGCGGGAGCCTACCAGATAGTTGTGCTCCAAAGAATTCTGCACCAGCTTCTGGGCAGACATATAGATCACATCATAGTGGCAGTTGATAATGTCGTTGAGCTCCGTCTCCACGCGCTTGACCATCAACTCCGGAGGATTCTCTCCGTAAAGCAAACGGAATTTGCCGTAGACCAGACTTTTCAGATCCTCCACTGAATTCTCGATGGAAGGCGCGAACAGGTTATGGGGTACAGGACGCACCAGATCACACATATCCGCAATGAGGTTGGTGTTGGTGACCACCACCTCGTACGCCTTGTCCTCTCCCAGATAAGAGAATTCCTGAAGCATCTCATCGGTGGTACGGAAATACAAGGGATTGGGATTATCGCAGTCCTTGTAGCCGTTGGTCGCAAGCAGAATATGCCGGAAGATCTCGTCCTCCGGGTTCAGGAAGTGGACATCTCCCGTGGCGACCACTATCTTACCCAGCTCCTCGCCCAGACGGACGATGGTACGGTTAATGTCCCGAAGCGCTTCCACAGAGCCCACAATGGGGGGCTTTCCATCTCTGCTTTCCAGCATGAAACGGTTGTTGGAAATGGGCTGGATCTCCAGATAGTCATAGAAAGAAGCGATCCTCTTCAGCTCATGCTCCGGCTTTCCTGCCAGAACCGCTTGATACAGCTCATTGTTTTCACAGGCAGAGCCAATGATAATACCCTCACGCAGCTCCATCAGCTCAGACTTTGGGATCCGGGGCTGCGCCTTGAAGTATTCCAGATTGGCATTGGACAGCAGATGGTAGAGATTGCGCAAGCCCATCTGGTTCTTGGCAATGAGAATGATATGCTGAGGTTTCCGGGAGAAGATCACACCCTTGGAGCGCTGGCGCAGCAGTGCCGCGCCTGCCTCCTGCAGGCTATGGTAGCCCTGCTCCTGCAGCATTTTCAAGAATTTTGCCATGATCAAACCGCAGATATTGGCATCATCTGCCGCCCGGTGATGGTTGAAATTGGGAAGGCTCAGCGCCTTTGCCACGATATCCAGCTTGAACCGGTTGAGCTGGGGCATAAGCTGCTGGGCAAGAATCAGCGTATCGGCAGCGGTAAGATCATAGGCGATCCCCTGCCGCTTACACTCTGCCCGTACAAAGCCGGTATCGAACTTGGCATTATGGGCTACCAGCATCCGTCCGCCCACAAAGGCGAGGAACTCCGGCAGCACCTGACGGATATCCGGCGCGTCGGAAAGCATTTCATCGGTGATACCTGTCAGCTCCACGATCTCCTGACGCAGAGGCTGACCGGGATTTGCAAAGGCTTGGAAACGCTCCAGCTCCTTGCCGTCCCGCATGAGAACAGCACCGATCTCGATGATCCGGTCATTTTCAGCGGAAAGTCCCGTGGTTTCCAGATCAAAAGCTACATACTCCCCATCCATGGTCATATCGCCATCGCCGAGAACCACCAGACGGTCATCCACATCGTTTATGTAGTAGCCCTCGCAGCCATAGAGGATCTTGATATCCTCGTCGGTGCCTGCAACCTTAGGCGCACCCTTCCACGACTCCACCACATGCAGCGCATCGGTAAAGGATTGGACGCAGCCATGGTCGGTAATGGCGATGGCGCGGTGTCCCCAAGCTGCCGCTTGCTTGATGGCGTCTTCCGTAACGGTAAGCGCATCCATTTTGCTCATGGTGGTATGCAGATGCAGCTCCACCCGCTTGCCGCCGGAGGCAGTATCCTGCCGCTTGGGCATACTGCCGGGCATGATGGCAGCAGGACGCATCACCACATCGTTGCTGTAGCGGTCAACCTCCTGTCTGCCCAGCACACGGAGCACAGAGCCCATCTTTACCGCATCCAAGATCGGCTGTGCTTCCGTCTTTTTCATGTAGCGGCTGACGCGGACAGAGGAGGTATTGTCCGTGATGTCGAAGCAGATGACCCAAGCATTGTTCTTTTCCAAGAAGCGGTGCTCAATGGCAAATACCTTGCCCTCTACCACCACATTACCCATGTTCAGCACCAGCTTTTCCATGGGAACAGCTTCTCCCCGGAAGGGCTTTCCGTAGATCGCCTCCGGCTTCTTCTCCTTGGGCTTTTCCTCGGCGGCTGCCGACCTAGGCAGGTTGTCCATAATCTCACTGCGCATGATTTCCAGTGCATCAAACAGAGCCTGTCCTTCCAGCGAGTTCCCTACCTCAAATTCTATCTCCACCGCTATGCCAAATCGGCTGCGCAAATCTTCCTGCACTGCCCGGCTGCACTCCAGCAGGGTCTGCTTTCCGTTGCCCTGCAGGTGCACCACCAATGTGTTCTCCCGCCACTGCCACGAAGCCCCGGCAAGGGTACCCATGTTCATGGAGTTTTGCTCCACAAACAGCATGGCAAGCTCCTCCGGCTCAATGCTATGGAGCTGATGGGCAGGATGCTTGATCTTCATCGCCACATCCTTCAGCCCATAGATGCCGCAAATATCCACCCGTGCCTGCCGCAAAGCGGTCAGAGGGATGTATTTAGGACAGGAAAGCTCCAGCTCCACACGGCGCTCCTCCGGATAGATCTGGGCAGCGATGATAGCCGCCTGAGAAAAAGCGCTTTCCAGCGCCTCAGGCGGCTTATACTCAGAAAACATATTCAAAAAGTAAATGTTCTCTTTCATAGATCTCCTAAAAATTTTCGATCCTCATTAAAAGCGCTTCTAGGAGCCGGTCATAGGGCAGCTTTTCCACAGGCTGACCCTTTTCAAAGATCATGCCGAAGCCGTCACCGCCGGCAATGCCGATATCCGCCTCCCGGGCTTCTCCGGGACCGTTGACAACACAGCCCATGACCGCTACGGTAATAGGCTTTTGACAATCCTTCAGTGCCTCATCCACCCGGTTCACCAGCCCGATCAGATCGATGCGGGTGCGTCCGCAGGTGGGACAGGAGATGATGTTCACGCCCTCCCTACGCAGCCCTGCGGCCTTCAAAATATCCTTGGCGGCATAGACTTCCTCCACAGGATCATCGGTAAGGCTGACACGGATGGTATCGCCGATGCCGTCCAGCAGCAGAGCGCCAATGCCCATGGCAGACTTCATCAGACCCATACGCACAGGTCCTGTCTCAGTAACGCCGATGTGCAGCGGATAGTCGCACTTTTCCCGGAACAGGCGGCTTGCAGCCACCATTGTAGGCACGGTGGAGGACTTCATGGATACGCATGTATCGTAAAACCGGAACTTTTCCAGCAATGCGATATGCTCAAAGGCACTCTCCACCAGCGCTTCGGCGGTGGGATGCCCGTGCTTTTCCAGCAGTCGTTTATCCAGACTGCCCCCGTTCACACCGATACGGATGGGAATATTGCGCTCCTTGCACACGGAGACCACCGCTTCCACATTAGCTTCCCCGCCGATGTTGCCGGGATTGATGCGGATCTTGGCAGCGCCGCCTTCTGCGGCGGCAATGGCGAGACGGTAGTCAAAATGGATATCCGCCACCAGCGGCAAGGGGCTTTCCTTGCAGATCCGGGCAAAGCACCGAGCCGCTTCCTGATCCGGCACCGCCAGACGGACGATCTGGCAGCCCGCCGTGTGAAGCTGGCGGATCTGGGCAAGAGAACCCTCCACATCGGTGGTGCGGGTATTGAGCATGGATTGAATGGCGATGGGCGCACCGCCGCCAATGGGTACATTGCCCACCATGATCTGTCTGGTCATTGGTTTCCCTCCTCCACTGATGCGGTCTTACTTGAAGATCGCAAATACATCCTTAAAGGTGATCACTGCCATCAGCCCCAGCAGCAGGATCATGCCTGCCCCGTGGAGATACGCCTCATACTTGGGATCGATCTTTTTCTTGGTCACCTTTTCCACAGCTGTGGTGATCAGCAAACAAACTGCTCTGCCGCCATCCAGTGCGGGAATGGGCAGCAGGTTCATCACAGCCAGATTAATGGCGATCAAAGCGCCGAAATTCACGATGGTACGGATAGCCTTGACCGCGGAACCGGCTGCCTCGGCAGATTCGCTCATCTGCTGAACGATGCCCACAGGGCCGGACATATCCTTTAGTCCTGCCTGTCCGTTCAGCAGCATAGCAAGGCTCAGCCGCACCATGCGCACATAGTCCTTTGCTGTGTTCCAGATATAGTCCAACCGATTTGCAAGACCGGCATCTTCATAGCCAAAGCTGAAGCCGTAGGTCTTGCTGACCGTTCCGTCCTCATTGGTTTGAGTCAAATAGGGCTCCATATAGAAATCGTCGAAGAAAATCTCCTGTCCGTCCCGAAGGATCAGCAGGTCATGGTGATCTGCGCCATTGAGCTGCAATAGCATAGACACATCTCCGGCAATATAGATCTTTTCTCCGTCGATCTCCATGATCCGGTCGCCGATCTGCAGCTCCCCGGCATCAAAGATCAAGCTCTCCTCCACATGGGAGACGATCTGCGGCACCGGCAAGGTCTCGTAAGGTGCGAAGAAGATCGCCAGCAGCACGATACCGGCTATGAAATTCATAGCCGCGCCGGCAACCAGAATGATCAGCCGCTTCCACCAAGCCGCAGCGCCGAAGGCACGGGGATTGTCGCTTTCCTCGTCCTCTCCCTCCATGGCACAGTAGCCGCCAAAGGGGATACACCGCAGGGCATACAGAGTCTCCCCCACCTGCTTTTTGAAAATGGCAGGACCCATAAAAATAGAAAACTCATTGACTTGGACACCGGACAGCTTGGCTGCCACGAAATGCCCCAGCTCATGAACGAAGATCAGCAAACTAAACAAAAGGATCGCAAAAAGAATGGTCATAAGGTTCCTCGCTTGAAATATTATTTGGCGGCCTCCATCCGGGCAAGCCGGTCCGCCTCAAGGATCTGCTCCAGCGTGGGCTGCGCCACAAAAGGCACTGCATCCACCGCACGGGAGACCCGATCATAAATGTCATAGAAGCCGATCTTGTCCTGCAGGAACAGGGCGACCGCCTCCTCATTGGCACCGTTCATGGCAGGGCATGCCGTGCCGCCTGCCTTGGCACATTGTCTCGCCAGCGCCAGACAGGGAAACGCCTCCATATCCGGCGCGGTAAAGGTCAGCGCTCCGCAGGTCAAAAGATCCAGCGGCGGAACGATACATTCCCTGCGCTCCGGATAAGTCAGCGCAAGCTGAATGGGCAGACGCATATCCGGCGAGCCCAACTGCGCCATCACAGCTCCGTCCACATATTCCACAAAGCTGTGGACGATGCTCTGCCGGTGGATCACCACATCCACCTGCTCCAGAGGAAACTCATACAGCCGCATGGCTTCAATGACCTCCAGCCCCTTGTTCATCAAGGTAGCACAGTCCACGGTGATCTTCGCGCCCATTTTCCAGTTGGGGTGCTTCAGCGCGTCTGCTTTCGTCACATTGCGAAGCTGCGCCTTATCCATACCGAAAAAAGGTCCTCCGGAGCAGGTAAGGATCAGCCGTTTGACCTCTTCGCGGCTGTGGGAGCCCATAAGACACTGGAAAATGGCAGAATGTTCCGAATCCACCGGGATGATCTCGGCACCGTACCTGTGCGCTTGCTCCATTACCAGCTCACCGGCACAGACCATGGTCTCCTTATTGGCAAGACCGATGCGCTTTCCGGCTCGGATGGCGGCAAGGGTGGGCTTTAACCCTACCATGCCTACCACAGCAGTGATCACGCAATCTGCCTCCGGAAGGGTTGCTGCCTGCAACAATCCCTCCTCGCCCCATGCGATCTCGATGGGCAGACCGGAAAGCTCCTTTGCCAGTGCTGCCGCTCCCTCCTGTGTTGCCATCACCGCAAGACGGGGAAGAAACCTGCGGCATTGCTCCGCCATCCGCTCCACAGATGTTCCGGCGGTCAGCGCCGCCACGGAGATACCCAAATGCTCAATAATATCCAGACTTTGCCGACCAATAGAGCCGGTAGAGCCAAGAATACTGACACAGTTCATCATATTTTACACTCCAATTACCGGCAGCAGCAGGATCAGCGCCTCCGACAGAGGGCCTACCAGCATCATAGAATCAAAGCGATCCAGAATACCGCCGTGACCGGGGATCAGATTTCCGTAGTCCTTGATGCCGGTCTGGCGCTTGATCACAGAGAAGCACAGGTCTCCAAACACGCCAGCCACAGAACCCGCCAAGCCATAGATCACAGCATAGCCGAAGTTGACCTGCATTTTGAAGCCCAGCTTCATAACGATGCCATAGATCAGCATACCCACAACAGCGGCGATCACGCCGCCGATCGCGCCCTCCACGGTCTTTTTCGGGCTGATCACCGGAGCCAGCTTATGGTTTCCGAAAAATCTGCCTGTAAAATAGGCACCGGTATCCGACGAAAACGCCAGAATAAAGGGAATGATCACCACCCGGTCACCTAGATCGCCGTTATGGATGCGCACGATGCTGCTGAACAGATAAGGGATCAGCAGCCCCGCCACCATGCAATAAGCCAGATGCTCAAAGGGTACTTTAATATGGGAGTTCATCATCTCGCCGAACAGCGCCGCCACAAAGAGCAGCACCACCAGCAGCCCCCAGCCCTCCTGCAGCTCTGCCCAGCACCAGACAGGCACCAGAAAGGCCGTGACCATGGAATATGCGATCATTCTGCCATGACGCACCAACTCGGTGCGGTACAGCAGCTCATATACTGCCAGCGCTGCCATTGCGCCAAACAAAATCGCCGTCGCCACCTTGGGGAGGGCAAATACCGCAATGCATAACAGCGGAACCATGACCATTGCGGCAATAACACGGGTCTTCATAAGTTAAACTCCTCCAAAACGGCGGCTGCGCCGGTGATATTCTTCAATGGCACGGTCCAGCTCCTCCGGTCCGAAATCCGGCCACAGTACATTCATAAACACATATTCCGAATAGGCAGACTGCCACAGCAGAAAATTGCTGGTACGCAGCTCCCCGGAGGGACGGACGATCAGCTCCGGATCAGGTACACCGGCGGAATAGAGGTAGCTTTCAAAAACACCCTCCGTCAGTGCATCTGCCTCTGCCTCCCCTGCCGCAACCTTTTGGGCAAACCGGCGGGCAGCCTGCACGATCTCGTCTCTGCCACCATAGTTCAGGCAGAAATTCACCTGCACATCATATTCCCGGGACTGCCGCTGGGCTTGATCGCACAGCTTCCGCAGCTCCGGGCTCAAACGGGTCAGATCTCCAAAAAAACAAAATTTGACCCGGTTTTTTTCCATATCACGGAGGGCTTCCTTCAAATAAGCCCCCAACAGCTTCATGATCCCGGCGACCTCCTCCTGAGAACGCTTCCAGTTCTCTGTAGAGAAGGCGTACACAGTTAAATACTGAACACCAAGGGTACGGCAATAGTTGGCGATCTTTCGGAACGCCTCCGCTCCCGCGGCATGACCCGCTGTTCTCGGCAGGCCCCGGTTCTTTGCCCATCTTCCGTTTCCATCCATGATGATGGCAATGTGGCACGGCGGGGCAGGCTTTTTGGCTTCGTTATTCGGTATTGCCACATCCACACCTCTTTCTCAATAGTGGTTCGGGGGCGCAAGCGCCCCCGACATTACCGCGATCAGATCGCCATCAGTTCCTTTTCCTTTGCAGCCAGTGCCACATCGACCTTCTTGATATACTTATCCAGCAGATCCTGCAGATCCTTTTCTGCCTTCTTCTGCTCGTCCTCGGTGATCTCGGACTTCTTCTTCAGACCCTTTACATAGTCCATGCCGTCACGGCGGATATTACGCATAGCCACCTTGGCTTCCTCGGCGTACTTCTTGACCTGCTTGGTCAGTTCCTTACGGCGCTCCTCTGTAAGCTGGGGGAACACCAGACGGATCACTCTGCCGTCATTCTGGGGGTTGATACCCAGATCGGAAAGCTGGATCGCCTTTTGAATGTCCTTCAGCAGCTTGGTATCCCAAGGCTGGATCACCAGCGTACGGGCATCGGGAGAGGAGATGGTGGCAACGCCGTTGAGGGGGGTCTCCTGTCCATAATATTCCACACAGATGCGGTCAAGAACCTTGGCGTTGGCACGGCCGGCACGGACAGCGCCGAACTCCTCTGCCAGATGGTCCAGAGTGCGGTCCATTTTTCTGCTGTATTCCTTAAAATCTACACTCATGATACAGTCCTCCTTAGAATTTGTTTTTCACGGTGGTTCCGATCTGCTCGCCGCGAACCACACGGACAATACTATTTTCCTCATCCAAGCCGAAGCACACCATGGTCATATCATTGTCCATCGCCAGAGCCATGGCAGTGATATCGGTGGCACGCAGGTTCTGATCCAGAACCTCGCCATAGGTGATCTGGGTATATCGAATGGCATTGGGATCCTTGTTGGGGTCAGCAGAATAGATGGCATCCACATTTTTTGCCATCAGCACTGCGTCGGCTTCGATCTCCACGCCCCGAAGCACCGCACCGGTGTCCGTGGAGAAATAGGGATTGCCGGTGCCTGCCGCAAACAGCACCACTTTGCCGCTTTGCAGATAACGCTCAGCGGTATCCCGGGTGAAATACTCGGCAAACTTGTTCATTTCCACAGCGCTAAGTACCCGTGCGTCCATACCGTGCTTTTCCAGCGCGTCCGCCACGGCAATGGCATTCATCACCGTGCCCAGCATACCCATAGCATCGGCATGAGAGCGCTGCATCTTGTCCGCACCGTCCTTCACACCACGCCAGAAGTTGCCTGCACCGATAACAAGCCCCACCTGCACACCCATATCCACACATTCCTTAACAGAAGCACACAGGCTGTTTACGATCTCAAAGTCCAAACCGCGGTGGGCGTCTCCGGCAAGAGCCTCTCCGCTCACCTTCAGTAAGATCCGCTTATACTTGACCTCGCTCAAGTATGATCCCTCCTTGCTTGTTTATATCCTTTCCCATTTTATAACAAGACAGCCGAATTGACAACCACAATTTCTTAATTTTTCAAAAATGTTTTCCGAAATTTCATTTTTCTGTTCCATTGTTGGGAAATTCCCCTGCCCTGTGCAGTTTTTGGTTGCAAAAGCTTGGCTTATGGGTTATAATACTTCATTATTGAATCCAAAAGAGAGGTTTTCCAATATGGCTGAAATTACCGAAAGCAAAAATTTCATCCACGCATTTATTGAAGAGGACATCGCCGAGGGCGGTCGCTACGAGGGTATGACCGTTCACACCCGATTCCCTCCCGAGCCCAACGGTTACCTGCACATCGGCCACTGCAAGGCGCTGACCATCGACTTCAGCACTGCGGAGAAGTATGGCGGTCTGTGCAACCTGCGTATGGACGATACCAACCCCACCAAGGAAGATGTGGAGTTCGTGGAAGCCATTCAAGAGGATATCCACTGGCTGGGCTTTGATTGGGGCGACCGCTTCTTCTACGGCTCCGATTACTTTGAAAAGACCTACGGCTTTGCCGAGGAGCTGATCCAAAAGGGTCTTGCCTATGTGTGTGAGCTGACCCCGGAGCAGTTTAAGGAATACCGGGGCGATCTGAACACCCCTGCCACCTCCCCTTATCGCGATAGACCCGTGGAAGAAAGCTTAGATCTGTTCCGCCGGATGCGCGCCGGCGAATTTGCAGACAACACCTATACCCTCCGCGCCAAGATCGATCTTGCCTCCGGCAACTTCAATATGCGCGACCCGGTGATCTACCGCATCCGCCATATGCACCACCATCGTCAGGGCGACAAGTGGTGCATCTACCCCATGTACGATTTTGCCCACCCCATCCAGGACGCATTGGAGGGCATCACCCACAGTCTTTGCTCTCTGGAATTTGAAAATCACCGCCCCCTGTACAACTGGGTGGTGGAAAATGTGTCCGTGCCCCACCATCCCCGGCAGATCGAGTTTGCCCGTCTGGGCATCGACCACACCGTGCTGTCCAAACGAAAGCTGCGGGCACTGGTGGAGAATGGTTATGTCTCCGGCTGGGACGATCCCCGTATGCCCACCCTTTGCGGTCTGCGCCGCCGTGGCTATACCCCCAAGTCCATTCGCAATTTCTGCGAGCGTGTCGGTGTGGCTAAGTCTCCCAACACCATCGAGTTTGCTTTCTTGGAGCACTGCCTGCGTGAGGATTTGAATGAAACCGCCCAGCGGGTCATGGCGGTGGTCAAGCCTGTGAAGCTCACCGTCACCAACTACCCCGATGGTAAATCCGAGGTCTTTGAGGTGGAGAATAACCCCAACGATCCCGATGCAGGTACGCGTCAGGTCACCTTCTCCCGGAATCTGTGGATCGAGGCTGACGATTTCCTTGCCGAGCCCATCCCCAAGTACAAGCGCCTGTTCCCCAACGGACCGGAGTGCCGTTTGAAGGGCGCATACCTCATCACCTGTACCGGCTGTGTTACCGATGAAAACGGCAATGTGACAGAAGTCCTTGCCACCTATGACCCGGAATCTCAGGGCGGCAATCCTGCCGATGGCAGGAAGGTCAAGGGCGCTACCATCCACTGGGTGGATGCCAACAACTGCTGCGAGGCTGAAGTCCGCCAGTACTCCAACCTGTTTGACGACCCCGATCCGGACGCTTCCGGTAAGGACTTTCTTGCCTGCCTCAATTCAAATTCTCTTGAGATCCTCACTGGCTGCAAGGTGGAAAAGAGCCTGCAAGACGCCAAAGCTCCCAATTCCTACCAGTTCATGCGTCTGGGCTACTTCTGCCCCGACAGCAAGGATTCCTCTGCGGAGCATCTGGTATTCAACCGTTCCGTCAGCTTGAAAGACAGCTACAAGCCTACAAAATAAGCGCAAAACGGGAGACGCTTCCTAAGGAAAGCGTCTCCCGTTTTTTAATGGAAATAGCGATGGGCGCTGGTACAGAATTTCATAAGATCCGTAAACAGTGGATAGCTTTCATAACCTACATAAGTGTAGGATCGGATGCTGTTGGTGCCGCTTGCCACCAACTCGCTGCCATCGTAGATCTCTACCGTTACGAGACTTGCCATATCCGCTGCCGCCATAGTGGACACAGATACGCCGACATAGCCTGTAGATGCCATTGTGAAAAAACGGCTTCCGGGGATCTGATAGTTGACGGCTGTTCCGTAGTGGTCGGTATAACTGACCTTTGCGGTCATAGAGCTGTCCACTATGTCAGGGTCAAAATAGAAGTTTAGACAGATGCTGCTTTCCAGCAACAGGCTGCTGCCCAAAAAACCGGGACCCTTCACCGCTTCATTGGAAAACTGCTCCATGGAAAATTCTTGGGTGGCGCAGGCAAGATGTGCCTGTGTCATACCGTCGCTGGCAAGATCGTCAGTAGCATAGCCGAATTGCTTTTGTGCCGCAGCGCCATACAGAAGCATATCCGCCATCAAGGTATGGCTGGCAATGCTGCTGGTATCGGTGCTGTTCAGTGCCGCCAACGCATAGTCCGCAACCGACATTACCTTGGTATTACTAAGCTGAGTACCGTCATTTTTATAAACGGTAATGGTCAGATCATCGGTCATTTCTTTGGCCGCAACACCGGAAAAGCCCACCCGGTACATACTGCCGTAATCTGTCCAATCAGAAATGGATACCTTTTTCACAGTATCCGATCTGCCGTCCGCAAAGGATTTCGTGATCTGCATATAGCAATCCTCATCGGCAACATCCGATTTGTTAATATACAGATACAGGGTCAGATCGTTGCCCAGAACCATATTTGCACCAGCCAGATCAAACAGGTCATCCGCATCGCTGTCCGTCACTGAAAAGCTGCCGGCAAAAGAGCCGATCAAGTCTCCGGTAAGCTCGATCCGGTAGGAATAGGTGCCTACAGCATAGCACCCGATGCCAATATAACCGTCCTCATAGCCGTTGCAGGAGTAGCTGTATGCCAAAGATCCATCGGGATCCCATACAGTTTCCGTTACTGTGTAATCCTTATCTTGCAGCTGACTTAGCTCCAATCCGGAATCAGTGTCGGTGATCTCATAGCACAAATATACCGAATCACCTGCGTTCACCGTATCCAGTGTCTCACCCATAGGCTTTGATGAGAGCCAGATCGTTTCCTCCAAGGGTGTCACCTTTGCCAAATACTGCATGGAGGTATACCCCGTTATCCCATTGTATTCCACATGCGCCCAATCGGACTTTCCAATGCCGCTGGCAGCCGAAACCGTAACCACTCCACCGGGAGGGATCGAACCCACAACGGAATACCCCGTGCCGTGTCCGGCGCGGATGTTTAAGGTGGAGGTGCTGGTGGTACAGCGGTAGGTACCTGCATATTCTTCGGAGCAGCCGCAGCCCACCGGCTCACCGGTCATAGAAAAGGGTGCAGATTGCAGATATACAAAAGAGTTACGCAAAGCGCTCATGGTAATGGTTGCGTCCCACCGGATGCCGCAGCCCTTGGTATAGTTGCAATCGGTATATGTAACGGTCTCGCCGTTTACCGCTGTAATATAGATGGAATGGCTGCCGTGGCGGACAATGTCACCGGGCTTCAAATTATCCAATGCGGATACACTTTTGTAGGTATACCAGCCGTTGGCGTTTTCCCTTGGATTGTAGCCGGTGGCATCATAGCCCAGCTTCTCCGCATAACCCATGCACTGCCAAGAAAGCTGCCTGCCGTTGGGCGCGAAGCCGTTACAGGTCTGGCTGCTGGTACCGATATTCTGATGCCGGGGGCAGGGTGTGGAGGTGTATCCGTCTTGATTATTATTGGACGCACCGGGGTTATCCGCATGGTTCCAATATTTTCCGTGAGGAAATTTTTCCCGAAGCTGCGCCAGTGTCAAAGTCTCCGGTTGGACTGCAAATGTCTCCACGGGGACAAAGCTGCAAACGATCACAAAAACCAACAGCAAACTGATTAAACGATTCATTGGGGTACGCGACGACCTTTCCTTGTTTGTTCCCATACATTATAACCTTTTGTTACAGTTATGTCAAGTTTGTAACTATATATAATTCAAATCTCTCCCTCCTTCTTCGCAACGCACTATCTTTTGATAGGTGCCAAGGCCCATACCCACACTGTCCCTTTCCCCTGTACAAATCATGACCACCGAAAGATGCACACTGCCAGTGGTTTTCTCTTACAAAAATCGGGACGGCTGTTGACAGGCGTCCCGATTTAGTCGCATATATCAAATCATCTGTCGTACTTGTCGCAAAGCGCTTTCACCTGATCGGCAAATTTGCCCAGATCCTTGTTATTCAGCCCCTTGTTCTTCTTGATCACACTGAGTAAACGCTGTCCGGCGGAGTACAGCCGATCATAGATGGCATTCGCCTTCTGTCTGCCCTCGGTTTTTTTGTTGATCCTCACGATCTTGCCCTTAGCAGTACATTCTCCTGTGATCAGGTCGTACTCATCGCCGCTGTAGGGCGCAAGTGACGGATAATCCAGCACCTGAGTCACGGAAGCCGCAAAGCTGTCACACACAGTATCGTCACCGTGGTTGACGAATACCTGCTTCGGCGGTTTACCCATGGCTTTCAGCCAGCCGATCATCTGCTCACGGTCTGCGTGGCCGCTAATGCCGTCCAAGGTCTCGATGCTGGCATTGACCTCAATGGTTTCGCCGAACAGCTTCACTTGACTAGCCCCGTCAATGAGCAGGCGTCCCACCGTTCCCGGAGATTGGTAGCCTACAAACAGCACTGTACTGTCTCCGCGCCATAGATTATGCTTCAGATGATGGCGGATACGGCCAGCCTCGCACATGCCGGAGGCGGAGAGAATGACCTTGGGTGTTCTGTCCTCGTTGATCAGCTTGGATTCCGCTGATGTTACCGACAGCTTCAACCCTGGGAAGCAAATGGGGTCAATCCCCTGCTCCAATAGCTTTAAGGTTTCGGTATCGTAAAATTCCAGCAGACCGCAGGCATAGATCCGTGTAGCTTCCACAGCAAGGGGGCTGTCCACATACACCGTGAAGTCATCGTGCCCCTTCAACAGGTTCGCGTCGCGAATGGTGCGCAGCAAATACAGCATCTCCTGTGTTCTGCCGATAGCAAAGCAGGGGATCACCAGATTGCCGCCCCGGTCAAAGGTCTGCTGCAGGATAGCAGTAAGCTGTCCTATATAATCCGGTCTGGGACCGTGGCTGCGGTCACCGTATGTAGACTCAATGACCACATAATCCGAATAAACGCCGGGCTTGGGATCCCGGATCAGCGGACGGTTGGTGTTGCCCAGATCTCCGGAGAACACCACAGAGCGCTTCTGCCCATCCTCCTCCAATTCAAAATAGATACTGGAAGAGCCCAGCAGGTGTCCCGCATCTCGGAAGCATGCCGTCACACCGGGAAACAGGATCACTGTCTGCTCATAGGGGTATGCCATAAACTGCCGGAGTGCCTGCTCTGCGTCTGCCATGGTATATACCGGCACATAGGACCGGTCGCCAGAACGCTTTGCTTTGCGGTTGCGCCACTCCGCTTCCGACTCCTGAATATGTGCAGAATCCCGCAGCATGATATCACACAGCCGCCGGGTAGCCTCGGTAGCATAGATAGGTCCCCTATAACCCTGTGCAACCAGCGCCGGGATCATGCCGGAATGGTCGATGTGAGCATGGGTCAAACAAACCGCATCAATATCCATAGCAGAAACCGGAAGGTCACAGTTTTCATAGGTATCTGCTCCCTGCTCCATGCCGCAATCAATCAAAATATTCTTCCCTGCCACGCTCAGCAGTGTGCAGGAGCCGGTCACCTCATGTACCGCGCCTAAAAATGTGATCTTCATGGCGTAGACCTCCTTTTTTAATCAGTATAGCATAGCAAAATATGTTTTATATAAAATTTCTGAAAATATAAGCTGCCATCGTGAATTTCACTCGCAATGGCAGCTTATTGTCAGATCTCGATCAGCTCATAGCTTCGGCTGCCAAGTCCCAGCTTTTCCGCATGGTCGATGGCGCTGACCCAATTGGTCTCCGGGTGGGTGTTGGTGAAATGGTCATGGTGACGGTGGGGTTTTTCCGCAAGGATGCTGCCTGCCATGACCGGCTGGCGGTTCACCGCATCGGCACACGCCACATCCAGCGCCACCGGGTCAAAGGAAGCGAACATACCCACATTGGGCACGATGGGAACATCGTTCTCGCCGTGGCAATCGCAGTAAGGAGACACATCCACCACAAGGCTGATATGGAAATGCGGACGGCCCTTCAGCACCGCATAGGTATACTCCGCGATCTTGCAGTTGAGGATATCGTTGGATTCATCGTTTGCCGCATCCACCGCATCCATGGGGCACACGCCGATGCAGCGGCCGCAGCCAACGCACTTATCATGGTCGATATAGGCCTTTTTGTCAGTAATGGTCAGCGCACCGTGGGCGCAGTTCTTCCGGCAAGCTCCGCAGCCGATACACTTATCGGCATAGATGATGGGCTTGCCCGCGCTGTGCATCTCCATTTTGCCGGCTCGGGATCCGCAGCCCATGCCGATATTCTTCAGCGCACCGCCGAAACCTGTGGACTCATGACCCTTAAAATGGTTCAGCGAAATGAAGATATCCGCGTCCATAACGGCTCTGCCGATCTTGGCTTCCTTCACATAGTCACCGTCGATGGGAACCAGCGCTTCATCCGTGCCCTTCAGACCGTCGGCAATGATCACATGGCAGCCGGTGGCAAAAGGGTTATAGCCGTTCTCATAGGCAGAATCCAGATGGTCCAGCGCATTTTTCCGACGGCCGACATACAGTGTGTTGCAGTCCGTCAAAAACACCTTGCCCCCCTGCCCCTTGATCAGATCCACAATGACCTTGGCATAGTTAGGACGCAGGTAAGATAGGTTTCCCGGCTCTCCGAAATGGATCTTAATGGCTGTGTACTTATTGGAAAAATCAATATTTTCCAGCATGCCGGCTTTTTTGACCAGCCGTGCCAGCTTTTGGGGCAGATTCTCCCGGAAAGAGGTGCGGAAATTGGTAAAATAGACCTTGGACGGTGCCATGGCAGTTCCCCCTTGTATATGATGGCATTATTATAATCGACATTGCCTCTCCTGTCAATGGAGACAGCCGCCGGAGAACCGGCGGCTGCACTGTTAGTAGTAGAAATACTTATAGAAATTGGGATGGCCGCTAAGAAACTGCTGCAGCGTGGTACGGGAGGATGTACCGGGATCGTGAATGGTAAAGCCGGAAGCCGTCAGCGTGCCGCCGGTAAATCCGGTAATCACTACCCAATGCTGGCTGCCATAGCTGTTTCTCGCACCGAACAACACCGGCCTTCCGCTTTGCAGCTTATGATAAATGGCTTCTAAATAGCCGCTGCTGTTGGTCACGGCGGTGTAGTTCCCCGGCCAGTACACATCTCCCGACGAAGTGTAGCGCAGCTTCTGCGCCATAGCGTCCGGATAAACAGTTGTGCCTGTCCGGTAGGATTCCATCATGGCAATGGCGGTGGTAGCACAGCCGATCTGCGCCATGGTCTTGCCGTAGGAGCCGATTTTCACACTTGCCCAGCGGCTGTCATTCTGTTTGAAGCTGGGCACTGCCAGAGAAACCGGGCTGTAGCCCGAGGAAACCGACAGATATCGGCTGCTGACATAGCCTGTGCTGCCCCCATGGAACAAAATATGGCTCCAGCCCCCGGAGGAGGAAAGAACCAGCACCTGCTGCCCCTTGGGCAGGCTGGCAACGCGGGCATGAGATGTACCGGCACCGCTGCGCACATTCAAATTGGAGGAATTGGTTTTCACAGCAGCGGTTGTGGCGCTGATCTGTGTGATGTAATCGCCGTGGCAATAGCCATAGCGTCCTTTGGCATACTCCACATACCACCAAGCCCCGGATCGGCTTAGCAGTGTCACATAGCTGCCTTTGGTCAGCTTCCCGGCAACAGAGGCACTTGTGGCTGGGCTTGTGCGCACATTGAGCCAGCCGGAGGAAACGCTCACCTTGCCCGCCTGCTGCCCGGTTACGGCTTCAGCCTTCAGCGGCAGCAAAAATAGACCTGCTGCCAGACCAAAAATAATACAAACGGAAAGAAATCGCTTAATAGGGTTCACCTCAAAATCTTGGAATTCACATGCATGTTGCGGCAATTATAACACAAATTCCCTGTTTTGAGAATAGGCCAAATATTGTTAACGATTCAGACATAAAGCGGGTCGGGCAAATACCCGACCCGCTTTCGCTTAATCTTGATAGTTGTAGCCAGTTTCCAGCGCCTTGATGTTTACATCGATCAGCTCGGCACGCTTGGCAGAGACAACCTTTTTCATGGCGGATACCAGATCCTCGAAGGATACAGCACCGGTCTCCTTGATCATCTTGCCCAGAATGATCATGTTGGCAAGGGTGGGAATGCCTGCGTCTGCCGCCATCTTGGTAGCAGGGATGTAGAAAGCGGAAATATCCTCACGGACAGCTTTTCTGCCGATCAGGGTGCTGTCTACAAACACCTTGCCGCCGGGAACCACGGTCTGCTCATACTTATCAAAGGAGGGCAGATTCATAGCAATCAATGCATCGGGGCTGGATACGATGGGAGAGCCCACAGGCTCATCGCTGATGATAATGGAGCAGTTGGCGGTGCCGCCACGCATTTCGGGGCCGTAGGAGGGCAGCCAGCTCACCTGCTTTTCTTCCAGCAGGCCCTTATAAGCCAAAAACTTGCCTGCGAACAGAACGCCCTGTCCGCCGAAGCCGGCAATCAGAATCTGATGGGTCATGGCATTAGTCCTCCTTCTTTTCCGCACTCTTATCCCGGTACACGCCCAGAGGATAGTAAGGGATCATCTTCTCCTCCACCCATTCCAGCGCCTTGCTGGGGGTCATGCCCCAGTTGGTGGGACAGGAGGAAACAACCTCAACCAGAGAGAAGCCCTTGCCTTCGATCTGGTTCTGGAACGCCTTCTTGATCGCCTTCTTAGCGTTGCGGACATTTTTCACATTGTTGACGGCAACACGCTCAATGTACTCCGGCGCATCCAATGCAGACAGAAGCTCGGATACCTTGATGGGAAAACCTGCGGTCTTTACATCTCTGCCGTAGGGAGAGGTCTGGGTGACCTGACCGGGCAGGCTGGTGGGAGCCATCTGACCGCCGGTCATGCCGTAGATAGCATTATTGACGAAAATGATGGTGATATTCTCGTTGCGGGTCGCAGCATGGACGGTCTCCGCCATACCGATGGACGCCAGATCGCCGTCACCCTGATAGGTAAAAATAATGTTCTCCGGCAAGGCGCGCTTCAGACCTGTGGCAACGGCGGGGGCTCTGCCGTGGGCAGCCTCTACCATATCGCAGGCGAAATAGTCATAAGCCATGACCGCGCAGCCAACAGGGGCAACGCCAACGGTCTTGCCTTCAATGCCCAGCTCATCGATGGCCTCGGCAACCAGACGGTGGATAATACCATGGGTGCAGCCGGGGCAGTAATGGAAGGGGGCATCGGTCAATGCCTTGGGCTTTTCAAATACAACAGCCATATTACTTATCCTCCTTTGCCATGTTACGGATGGCATCCAGCACCTGTTCGGGGGTGGGGATCATTCCGCCGGTACGGTTGCACAGGACAACCGGCTTTTTGCAATCAATGGACAGCTTCACATCCTCGATCATCTGACCCATGCTCAGCTCCACACTGAGGAAGCCCTTGACCTTGTCCGCAGCTTCTGCCAGAGGTGCCTTGGGGAAGGGCCACAGGGTGATGGGACGGATCAATCCCACCTTGATGCCCTCTTTCCGTGCCGCCACAACGGCATTCTTGGAAACACGGGCAGCGATACCGAAAGCGACCACACAGTACTCGGCATCCTCCATCATAAAGGATTCCCACATGCACTCGTTTTCTTCGATGGTTTGATAGCGCTGATAGCGCTCAAAATTCTTCTGCTCCAGCTTTTCGGGGTTCAGATAGAGAGAGTTGATAATGTTGTGCTTGCGCTTGCCCTCAGTACCGGTGACGGCCCAAGGCTTTTCCACATTGGAGACAGGGATATTGCTCAGCTCCACAGGCTCCATCATCTGACCCATGGTGCCGTCTGCCAGTAGCATGGCAGGAACCAGATACTTCTCGCTGAGGTCAAATGCCTTTACTGTCAGATCTGCCATCTCCTGCACGGAAGCAGGCGCCAGCACGATCAGATGGTAGTCGCCGTGACCGCCGCCCTTGACAGCCTGAAAATAGTCGGACTGAGAGGGCTGGATGCCGCCCAGACCGGGGCCGCCACGCTGGACATTGACGATCAGCGCAGGCAGATCCGCGCCGGCAATGTAAGAGATGCCCTCCTGCTTCAGAGAAACTCCGGGGCTGGAGGAGGAGGTCATAACACGCTTGCCGGTACCGGCAACGCCGTAGACCATGTTGATGGCGGCAACTTCGCTTTCCGCCTGCAGAAACACACCGCCGATCTTGGGCATACGCTTCGCCATGTAGGCAGCCAGCTCGGTCTGGGGTGTGATGGGATAGCCGAAATAGTGACGGCAGCCTGCCTGAATGGCAGCCTCGGCAATGGCTTCATTGCCCTTCATAAGTACTTTTTCACCCATAATCCTTACCTCACTTTTCTACGGTAATGACGCAATCGGGGCACATGGTGGCGCAGAAAGCGCAGCCGATGCACTTCTCCTGCTCGATGACCTCGGCGGGAGAGTGACCCTTTGCATTGATCTTATCCTTTGCAATGACAACGATCTTCTTGGGACAGGCATCCACGCAAAGACCGCAGCCCTTACACAGGTCTGAATTGAATGTTACCTTAGCCATGTTAGATCTCCTTTATATCGTAGTATTTTTCCTGTAGCTTCATGGGAAATACGGTGCTCTCCATCTGCGCCGCAACGGATCTTTCCGCAGCGGTCATCCACAGCGGCAGACCGGAAAGCTGCGCCAGAGCGAGTGCCTTTTCGGCGGTGGCTTCCACATCGGCGGCGGTAGTGATGCCGCCCAGATTGGAGTTATTGACGATGCAGGTAAAGCGAATACCGCAGGCAGCTTCGATCTCCCCCATCACCTCCAGCGCTTCTTCCGGTGTGGTGGTCAGAGGACGGTAGAAATTGGCAACGAACACCATTTCATAGTCGTTTTCTTCCAGAATATAGGGGGTATAGCGGCCCAGCGCATAGGCGCCACGGTCATCACCGCCCACATCCAGCACCGCATGGGTATCTCTGCGCTGTACCAAGCTGTAAAGCTGCTGAGGCAATGCAGGCAGATCCACATTGGAATTGGCAAAAGCAGGGCTGATCAGCTCGATTCCTGCTGCTTCCAGCACCTCGGCGCTGTCCTTTGTGCGGAAGTAGGGATTGACGATATCCAGATCCGCGATCCGAACCGCTATCCCCTGCTCCTTCAGCCACAGCGCGTAGTTTACTGCCAGATTGGTCTTACCGCTTCCGTAATGACCTGCAAAAATGGTGATCCGCTTAGCCATTGCAGACCTTGTAGCTCCAGCCGTGGGCATCGTCCAGCTTGCCCCACTGGATGCCGGTAAGATCATCGTACAGCTTCTGGGCAACAGCACCGATCTTATTGTCGCAGAGGGTGTAGGCGTTGCCGTTGTAGAAAAGCTGACCGATGGGAGACACAACGGCAGCGGTTCCGGTGCCCCATGCTTCCTCCAGAGAACCGTCAGCAGCAGCGGCGAACAGCTCATCCACGCTGATCTGGCGCTCCTCAACGGTGTAGCCCCAGTCCTTCAGCAGCTCGATACAAGACTTGCGGGTAATACCGGGCAAAATAGAGCCGGAGAGAGCGGGAGTAACGATCTTACCGCCGATCTTGAACATTACATTCATGGCGCCCACTTCTTCGATGTACTTTCTTTCCACGCCATCCAGCCACAGGACTTGGGTGTAGCCCTGCTCCTCGGCGCGCTGACCTGCCCGCAGGGAGGCAGCATAGTTGCCGCCGCACTTGGCAAAGCCTGTGCCACCGCGGACGGCACGGACATCCTGACTTTCAATGGCGATCTTCACAGGGTTGATGCCCTCGGCATAGTATGCGCCAACGGGAGAACAGATCACCACAAAGGTAGCTTCCTTCACCGCATGGACACCCAGATGGGGGTCGTTGCCGAACAGGAAGGGACGGATATACAATGATGTTCCCTCGCTGTGGGGGACCCAATCCTTTTCCAGCTCTACAAGGGTATTGAGGATGTCCAGCGCGCCCTCCTCATCCAGCTGGGGCAGGCACAGCCGCTCGGCGCTGGTATTCAGACGCTTGATGTTCTCCATGGGACGGAACATACGGATGGTGCCGTCGGCAGCACGGTATGCCTTCATGCCCTCGAAGATCTCCGCGCCATAGTGCAGCACGGTGGACGCGGGATGGATGGAAATGGGGCCAAAGGGAACGATACGGCCGTTATACCAGCCCTTGTCCTTGGCGTAATCCATCATAAACATGTGGTCGGTAAAGATCCGACCGAAGCCCAGCTTGCTTTCGTCGGCGGGCTTTGCCTTGGGAGCGGTGGTTTTCTGAATAGAAATTTCGTACTTCATAGTAGTTTCTCCCCTCATTAAAGTTTGTTTCTCTGTATCTTGCCGCTTGCGGTCTTGGGAAGCTCATCTCGGAAGATCACAACACGGGGGTACTTATAAGGTGCGGTATGCTTCTTGACATATTCCTGGATCTCTTTTTTCAGTGCGTCGGTGCCCTCAGTGCCCTTGACAAGCACGATGCTTGCCTTGACCACCTGACCTCTGACCTCATCGGGCTGGGCGGAAACGCCGCATTCCAGAACATAGGGCAGCTCCATGATGACATTTTCGATCTCAAAGGGTCCGATGCGGTAGCCGGAGGACTTGATCACATCGTCCACACGACCCACATACCAGAAATAGCCGTCCTCATCACGCCATGCGGTGTCACCGGTGTGGTAGAAACCGCCGTAACGGCTCTCGGCGGTTTTTTCCTCATCCTCGAAGTAGCCGGTGGTCAAGCCGCAGGGTGCGCCGTCAGCGATATTGAATACGATCTCGCCAACTTCGCCCACATCCACATCCTTGCCATCGGCATCCACCAGATGGATGTCGTACAGCGGCACAGGCTTGCCCATAGAGCCAAGGCGAGCCTTGGTTCCTGCCAGATTGGCAAGGGCAACGGTGGTCTCGGACTGACCGAAGCCCTCCATGATCTGCAGCCCGGTCGCCTTTTCAAACTGACGGAACACCTCGGGATTCAACGCCTCACCTGCGGTGGTCATATGCTCAATGGTGGAAAGATCGAACCGGCTTAGATCCTGCTTGATCATCATGCGCAGGATGGTGGGCGGTGCGCAGAAGGTGGTGATGCCGTACTGGGCAAACATAGGCAGGATATCGTTGGCATCGAAACGGTCAAAGTCGTATACGAACAGACCTGCCTCGCACAGCCACTGGCCGTACAGCTTGCCCCAAGCGCATTTTGCCCAGCCGGAATCGGCAACGGTCAAATGTAGGCCTTCGGGGTTGACGCAGTGCCAGTATTTGGCGGTGATGAAGTGCCCCAGCGGGTACTTATAGTTGTGCATTGCCAGCTTGGGATTGCCGGTGGTGCCGGAGGTGAAGTACATCAGCATCAGATCGTCACCGCAGGCAGCATCCTCGGGCCGGTCCAGATGGCGGGTAAACAGGCTGTACTCCTGGTTGAAGCAGCGCCAGCCCTCCCGCTCGCCGCCGACGATCACCTTGGTCTGCAGGCAGGGGCTATTGGCTGCAGCCTTGTCCATTTCCTCGGGAATACCGTCATCGGCAGTGCAGACAACCATCTTGACTCCTGCCTTATTCAGCCGGTAAGTCAGATCGTGCTCCTTGAGCTGGTTGGATGCGGGGATCACCACCGCTCCCAGCTTATGCAGCGCCAGCATGGAAAACCAGAACTGGTAGTGCCGCTTCAGGATCAGCAGCACCTTATCCCCCTTCTTAATGCCGAGGGAGCGGAAATAGTTGGCTGTCTGATTGGAGGCATCCTTCATATCCTTGAAGCTGAAGCGAGTCTCGGTCTTATCCCGGGAAATATGGAGCATTGCCAGCTTATCCGGCTTCTCCCGTCCCAGACGGTCGATGACATCAAAGGCAAAATTGAATTTATCCTCACCCTTGAAAGAAATGGCTTTCAAAATGCCGTTTTCATCCTCGGTGGGCTCCACATAGTTCTCCCAGACACGGTAGACCTTTTCTTCCTTCTTCTTCACCGGCGGCAGGGTGAAATCCCGGACGCCGCTATGTACGATCTTGTCAATGGGCTCGCTGTTGGGGTTCAGAACGAAGGCATAGAACTCGCAATCCGCGTTTTCCACGGCGATCATGCCATGAGGCACAGAAGAATCGTAGTAGATGCTGTCGCCGGCATGGAGGACTTCCACATGGTCGCCCACCTGCACCTTCAGCGCGCCCTTTACAACGATGTCGCACTCTTGACCGTCGTGGCTGGTCAGCTCAATATCGCCATGCTGGGCTTTGGGATCAAATTCCGACACCACATACAACGGCTCGGCAATACGGTTCTTGAAGGCGGACGCTAGATTGAAATAAGTCATGCCATGCGCCTTCTGGATCTGCTGGCCATCGCCCCGGCGGGTGACGGTATAGCCCGCCAGACGGGGGCTGGTGCCCTCGATCAGCTCGGTCACATCAACACCCAGCGCCAGCGCACAGCGGTACAGGAACGCGAAATTCAGATCGGAGTTGCCTGCCTCGCAGTCCAAATATTCATTGACGCTGACACCGGTTTTCAGCGCCATTTCCGCAGCGCTCAGACCAATGATCTCACGCAGAGTTTTGATACGCTGCGCCATCTCTTGGATCTTAAACTCCAAGCCGGTTCTGGTAGACATAGAAGAATCCTCCTTATTAGACGGGTAAAAAACAGAAATAGCCCGTCTCAAAGATGCGTTTTCCTTGAGACGAGCTATTGTTGCATAACCCGCGGTACCACTCAAATTGCACAAAGCATGTGCCACTCAGGCTCCAATAAGCCGTAGACCTTTACGCAGCCATCACGGGAAGGCTCTACTCGGGGATCCCCTTTCTTCCTTCCGGCTCAGAAGTGACAAGCAACAGGACTTTCGCAGCGGCTTACACCAAACGCCGCCTCTCTGCAGCGAAGAAACATCCTTTGCTCTCTTCGTCAACGCCTTTATTGCCGCTATGATATCACATCTCACTAAAAATTGTCAATCTTTTTTTGTAATTATCACCAAAACAAATGCATTTTTCTTGTGGACACTGCCCATTACAGCTTGTTGCGCTGGATCTTACCGCTGATGGTCTTGGGCAGCTCGTCTTTGAACACCACCACTCTGGGGTACTTATAGGGTGCGGTGTGTACCTTTACATAGTTTTGGATCTCTTTTTTCAGTTCCTCGGTGCCTTCGGTGCCCTTGGTCAGCACGATACTTGCCTTGACCACCTGCCCGCGGATGGGATCGGGCACGGCGCTGACACCGCACTCCACCACATAGGGGAGCTCCATAATAACACTTTCGATCTCGAAGGGTCCAATGCGGTAGCCGGAGGACTTGATCACATCGTCGATGCGGCTGACATAGAAGAAATAGCCGTCCTCATCCCGCCATGCGGTGTCGCCGGTGTGGTACATTCCGTCGTGCCATGCTTCCTGCGTCTTTTCATCGTCCAGATAGTACTCACGGAACAGGCCGCAGGGTACTTTCTTATCGGTATGGATCACGATCTCACCCACTTCACCGGGCGCAACGGAATTTCCGTCAGGATCCACGATGTCCAGATCGAACTGGGGCGATGCCTTTCCCATAGAGCCGATCTTAGGCGCAGTGCCCACCAGATTGGCAATGGCAAGAGTGGTTTCGGTCTGACCGAAGCCTTCCATGATCTCCAAACCCGTTGCCGCCTTGAACTGCTTGAACACTTCGGGGTTCAGCGCCTCACCGGCGGTGGTCATGTGGTGGATGGAGGACAGGTCATACTTGCTCAGATCGCCACGGATCAGCATACGCAGCATGGTAGGCGGTGCGCAGAAGGTGGTGATGCCGTACTTGGCGAACATGGGCAGGATGTCGTTTTCATCAAAGCGGTCAAAGTCATAGACAAACACGCCGCCCTCGCACAGCCACTGACCGTAGAGCTTGCCCCACAGGGACTTGCCCCAGCCGGTGTCGGAAATGGTCAGATGCAAGCCGTCCCGCTCACAGCAGTGCCAATATTTTGCGGTAACATAGTGACCCAGCGCGTAAGTATGCTTATGGGCTGCCATCTTGGGATTTCCGGTGGTGCCGGAGGTGAAGAACATCAGCGCGATGTCATCCCCTGCCCCTGCATCGGCAGGTCTGTCCAGATGGCGGGTAAAGAGCTTGAACTCCTCGTCAAAATCGTGCCAGCCTTCTTTCTTGCCGCCCACAAGGATCTTGGTGGTGACACTGGGGCACTGCTCTGCCGCTGCGGCGGCGATATCTGCAGTGTCGCCGTCTGCGGTACAGACGATGGCGGAAATACCGGCAGCATTGTAGCGGTAGACAAAATCATGCTCCTTGAGCTGGTTGGTGGCAGGGATCGCCACTGCGCCCAGCTTGTGCAGCGCCACCATGGCAAACCAGAACTGGTAATGCCGCTTCAGCACCAGCATCACCTTATCCCCCTTCTTGATGCCAAGAGAGGTAAAGTAGTTGGCGGTCTGGTTGGAATAATCCTTGATATCCTTAAAGGTGAAGCGGCGCTCATTTCTGTGCTTATCTAGATGAAGCATGGCCAGCTTATCCGGGTATTTGCGGGCAATGCCGTCCACGATATCAAAGCCGAAATTGAATCGCTCGGTATTCAGGAACTCGATGCTCTGCAGCGCTCCGTTTTCATCCTCCTTGGTCTGCACAAATTGCTCACAGACCAGCGGCTCGGAGGACTTGGCGGTGATGACACTTCTTCTGACCTCTGCCTCTTGAGTCTTTTCACCGGGCAGAACCACAGCACAGAACACGCAGTCCTGTCCGTCCACGGCGATCATACCGTGGGGTGTGGAGGAATCGTAGTAGATGCTGTCGCCCTCATTAAGGATCTCAATGTGCTTGCCGATCTGCACCTTCAGCTTACCGGAGATCACAAGGTCAAATTCCTGACCGCTGTGGGTCGCCAGATGGATGGGCTTGTTCTGCTGGGCGGGATCGTACTCATAGCGTACCCAATAAGGCTCGGCGATCTTATCCCGGAACTTGGGTGCCAGATTGGTGATGTCGATGCCGTCCTCCTGAGCGGTCTTCTGACCGCCGCCCTTGCGGGTCACGGTGTAGCTGGTCAGCCGTGCGCTGCGGCCCTCCAGAAGCTCCATCATTTCTACATCAAAAGCAAGCGCACACTTATGTATGAAGCTAAACGGAATGTCAACACTGCCGCTTTCGTAAATCAGATAGATTTCCTCGGTCACATCGGTCTTTTCAGCCATTTCTGTGACGGTCCAGCCCATAATATCCCGCATCTCCTTGATACGGGCAGCGATCTCGGAAAGCTGAAGCATGGTTGTATTGGTCTTCATTGCGTTTATCCTCCTTGTTAATAATAAAACAGACTCGTCTCAAATTGCTTTGAGACGAGTCTGTAAAACAATACCCGCGGTACCACTCAAATTGTATGGCAAGCCATACCCCTTCAGGCTCCAACAAGCCCTATGCATTCACGCAGCATTCACGAAAAGCCCTACTTGCTTGCGCTTTGGGACTTTCAGCTCGGAAGTGATAAGATCGTGGCCGCTGTCTGCCGGGCTTCCACCGCCCCCAGCTCTCTTTGAAACGCCCTTGCCGGATCCGTCTTCGTCATCGCTTTTCTATGAAATTTGAACTGATTGTAACACTCTTTGGTGATGTTGTCAAGAACTTTCGCAATCGTTTTAGTAAAAACTGCCAAAATTTTAGACAAGTCCCAGGATCTGCTCGGATTCTGCCTTCATCTTGAACTTCTGGATCTTACCGGCAGCGTTCATGGGGAAATCCTCCACAAACAGGAAGTAGCGGGGCACCTTGTGCTTTGCCATGTTGGCGTTGCCATAGCCGCGCATTTCCGCTTCGTCGGCATCCACGCCTTCCTTGAGAATGATCCAAGCGCAGGCTTCCTCGCCGTAGCGCGGGTCCTTCACGCCCACCACCTGCACATCCCGAACCTTGGGATGGGTCAGATAGAATTCCTCGATCTCACGGGGATACAGGTTTTCACCACCGCGGATGATCATATCCTTCAGCCGTCCGGTGATCTTGTAATAGCCGTCAGAGGTGCGGCAGGCGATATCGCCGGAGTGGAGCCAGCCCTCCCTGTCAATGGTGGATTCCGTAGCCTTGGGCATCTTGTAGTAGCCCTTCATGATGTTGTAGCCACGGGCTACGAACTCGCCGTTCTGCCCATCGGGCAGCTCCTCACCTGTCTCCGGGTCGATGATCTTGCATTCCACACCGGGGAAGGCAGTGCCCACCGTCTCTACCCGGTGGTCGATATCCTCGTCTACCTGTCCCATGGTGCAGCCGGGGGAAGCCTCGGTCTGACCGTAAACACTGAGGATCTCCGTCATATTCATTTCCGCAGCCGCCCGGCGCATCAGCTCCGGCGGGCAGTTGGCACCTGCCATGATACCGGTGCGCATATGGGAAAAGTCGGTCTTGGCAAAGTCTTCATGGCTGAACATGGCAATGAACATGGTGGGAACGCCGTTAAAGCAGGTTATCTTCTCATCATTGACGCAGGCAAGGCTGGACTTGGGAGAGAAGTAAGGCATGGGGCACATGGTGCCGCCGTGGGTCATCATATTGGTCATGGAAAGCACCATGCCAAAGCAATGGAACATAGGCACTTGGATCATCATGCGGTCTGCGGTGGAGATATCCATCCGGTCGCCAATGATCTTGCCGTTGTTTACGATATTGGTGTGGGTCAGCATGACGCCCTTGGGGAAGCCGGTGGTGCCGGAGGTATACTGCATATTGCACACATCTCCGGGATGTACGGCGGCGGCACGGCGGCGAACCTCCTCACGGGGGATCATAGTATGCCGGGCAACCATCTCCTCCCACTCCAAGCAGCCGTCCATACGGAAGCCCACGGTGACCACATTGCGCAGGAAGGGCAGCTTCCGGGAATACAGAGGCTCACCGGGCTGCAGGGACTTCAGCTCTGGGCACAGCTCCTCCATGATCTGCTTGTAGTTGGAATCCTTGCAATCCTCGATCATCACCAGAGTATGGGTATCGGATTGGCGAAGAAGATACTCCGTCTCATGGATCTTATAGGCAGTATTTACCGTCACCAGCACCGCGCCGATCTTCACCGTTGCCCAGAAGGTCAAGAACCACTGGGGGATATTGGTAGTCCAGATCGCCACATGGTAGCCGGGCTTGACACCCAGCGATATCAGCGATGCTGCCACCCTATCCACATCATCCCGGAACTGGGAATAGGTACGGGTATAGTCCAGCGTGGTGTACTTGAAGCAGTACTGGTCGGGATACCGCTCCACCATTTCGTCCAGCACCTGAGAGAAGGTCAGATCCAGAACATCATACTTCTTCCAAGGATGGGTGCCGGTATGGCTGCGGTTGTAGTAAACAGGCTTGGTCGCCCGCTTATCTCCCCGGACACGGCTCATATAGCTTTCAAAATGGGTCAGCACGATATCCTCAGAGCAGATCTCCTCGTTCCAATCCGCGCAGATGAAGCCATCGTAGTTTAGCGATCTCAAGGCGTTCATAAACTCCTGCACCGGCAAAGTGCCGTCACCGATGAGCACATCGGTATCGCCCTTGCGATCGCCGATGCGGACATAGCCGATGTAAGAGCCAAGGGTCTGGATGGTGCTGTCGGCAGTTTCTCCGGCAGCGAAATAGGATTGTCGGATATTCCAGCAGACACCCAGCGCCGCAGAGCCAAAGAGATTGATCACATCCAGCACCTTGTCGGTGTGGGCAAGCTCACCCATGGTCTCCAGCAGCAGCATAACACCCAGCTTTTCTCCCCGGCGGACGGCAGGGGTCAGCACCGCCTGCAGTTCCGCCTCAGTAGGAAGAGAATCGAACTGCACGATCACATTTTCCACGCTGGCTCTGGCAGCCAACTCGATGTAACGGATCAAATGACCGGGATCGGTGAGAGCGGAAATGGTCTGGGGAAAGGTCAGCGCGGAAATACCGATATGCCGGTTCACCAGCTTGCGCCGGGAAGCGGCGGTATTGGCAGAACGGAGGATGCTATCGTCATGGTTTTCCTTTTCGGAAACCGCATCGTAGATTTCAAAGCCGGAGAAGCCATACTGCGCCGTTTTGTTGCACAGCTCCAGAAAAGACCGGGAGGCTACATTCCGGGTAGAAAAAGAAAGCTTCATATTACTTGCCCTCGTAAACGATCTTGTTCAAAGCATTGATGTAGGCACGGATACAGGCACCGATGATATCGGTGGAAATGCCGTTGCCGGAGTACAGCTTCCCCTCGGCCCGCAGGCGGATCAGCGAAGAGCCAACCGCTTCCCTGCCCTTGGTGACCGCTTGGATCTGGAAATCGTCCAGCTCATAGTGGTGACCGATGATCTGCTCGATAGCATGAAACGCGGCGTCAATGGGACCGTCACCGGCGCTGACACCGCTGAGCTTCTCCCCGTCCTTTTCCAGCGTGATATTGGCGGTGGCGGAAATGATATTTCCGGAATTGACCACATAATTTACAAGGTGGAAGGTAGAGGGCACCTGCATAGCTGCAGTGGCAACGATGGCTTCCAGCTCACGGGCATTGACCGTAGCCTTCCGCTCTACCATACGGCGGAACTCCTCATAGACCTTGCCCACATCCTCATCGGACAGCTCATAGCCCAGAGAACCCACGGCAGCGGCGATATCGGAAAGGCTGCAGCCGGCATCCAGCTGCACGGCATCGGAAACGGCTTGGGTCGCAGAGCCAGCGACTACCTCGCTGCCGGAAAGGCAGGAAAGGATGTTGTGTATGGCGGTGCTATCCAGACCCGCTTCCACGCCCATGGCAGAGCCCTTGGCACGGAGGATATCCGCCAGCTTATCCGCGGAAAGGGCTTCCTCACAGCCTGCGGCGGTCTTGACACCGTCAGCACCTGCCTTGATGGCTTCCACGGCGCAGGCGGCTGCCATATTCAGCGCATTGCTGGGCTGCACATACACAGAAACCTCCACCGCTTCCTTGACCTGTCGAACCAGCGCGGCAAGCTCGTCGGGGAAATACACACCGCCGTCATCGCAGAGGGTCACTGCACTTGCACCGTTTTCCGCAGCGGTCTTGCAGCAAGCCGCGGCAAAGCCCTCCTCTGCACGGCTGGCATCCTTGGCGACAAATTCCACATCCGCGCAAAGAGCGGAAGCAGCCTTGCAAAGTCCAGCGATCTTTTCCAGCATCTTAGCGGACTTCAAATGATAGGTATACTCCATCTGCACGGTGGAGATGGGAACAATGACCTGGAGGCAGGGCTTGACAGCCCCCTCCACACAGCTATACGCCGCTTCCGCAGACTCGGCGCTGTCACCGCAGGGAATGCAGACCTTGCAGCCCACACTGCCGGCGATGGTACGGCAGACAACTGCATCTTCCTTGCTGCCGGTCAGCGGGCTTAGCTCAATAGCATCCACCCCAGCCTTTTCCAGCGCAGCCGCGATATTCAACCGCTGACGGAAGGATAGAGCATTCTTCAGAACATCGCTCTGTACACGCAGCGTAGTATCCGATACAATTATCTTTTTCATAACGATCCCTCACCTGTTTCAATAATAAAAAAGCCGCAGAGATATACTCTCTGCGGGATGATCAACAAACAATCGACCACGGTACCACCCGTATTGCCCCCGAAAAGGAGACCGCTTAGCGAGGCTCCAACAAGCCCCCGACCTATAACGGGATCACCCGGAGCTTCCTACTGCTGTTTCAAAAGCCCTGCTCAGATAGGAGACGCAAGTGCCGCTCTGCCGCCTCGCACCACCCGGCGGCTCTCTGAAAGACCTGCTGCTTGCTTAGTATCTTCATTGCATTTCTATATGGTTATACAAAAAATTTTAGCGTAGTAAAGCAGAAAAATCAACCTGTAATTTTCCCTAAAAACGCAAGCAAAATCCCACTCGTTTTCATAGCTTTTGACTACTTCCCTAGGATCGCCAAGGCATTTTTATGGGAGATCAGATCGAATTCTGCTTCCGTCAGCGGAAGAGCTTGAAAACGCGCAACCTCCGTAACCGGATCCCACAGAGGAAAATCCGTTCCGTAAAGCAGCCGCTCCGCGCCGTAGCTGCGGATACGCTTCACTGCCTCTTCCCTGCTCATGAACATCAGCGAGCTGGAAACATCCATCATGCAGTTCATGTCGTGCAGATTCTCGTATGCCTCATCGTACACGGAATAGCCGCCGAAGTGGGCAGCAATGACCTGCAGCCGGGGAAACTGCTGCATCACACGGCGCAGCCGTGCGGGATGGGAATAGCTGTAGCGCTTGTCACCCATGTGAAGCATCACCGGGATCTTGTCCTGTAACAGGTCGTACATAGGGAACAGCCGCTCATCATCGATATTGAAAAGCTGGGTATCCGGGTGCATCTTGATCCCGTGCAGACCACTGTCCAGAATAAACTGGGTCTCCTCCAGCAGATCCTCCTGCCCGGCATGGACGGTACCGAAGCCGGTAAACTCCGGGTGCCTCTCTGCTTCACTCAGAATAAACTCGTTGATATGGCGGACATGGTTGGGCTTCAGTCCTACAGGCAGCACCACATAACGGCTGATTCCCGCCTGCTTGCCCCGCTCCAAAAGCTGAGACACCGTACCGCACATGCCTCCGCCATCCAGCTCATAAAAATCGCAGATGCTTTGCGCAGCTTTCCGGGCAATGGTCTCCGGATAAATATGAGTATGAAAATCAATGATCTGCATGATCCCTCGCCTCGGTTCTCTTTCCGAATTTGAAACTGATTATAGCACAATATCACAAAAACTGTAAAGTATTTTTTTGCACTTTCACCAATTTTTCAGTTATTCATGCCGGACATGCATTTTCTCTGTCATTCATCCAAAAATCGCCGTATACCGAATGGTTAGATTCGTAAATATGGATAATTTTTCATAATATCTATTGCTTTTTACAAAAAATATGCTATTCTTTTATTAGTAACTGACGCAAAAGGAGGTGAATCGAATGGATATTCTGAAGAAGTTCTTCCCCTACTCCTTTGCTGCCAAGAAGGACATCGCTGCTCTGATCATCAACATCATCGTCTACATCGTTGTGGGCGCCGTTGCCGGTGTGGTCATTGCTCTGGTGGCTAAGCTGCCTATCATCGGCATCATCATCGGTCTGCTGGGCAGTCTGGTGGATCTGTATGTTCTGATCGGCGTGATTCTGAGCGTTCTGGATTACCTGAAGGTTCTGAAGTAAGATCTACATCAAAAAACTGCTGCACAATTCAAAGTGCAGCAGTTTTTTATATACTTTTTATGCTTCCAGCTCTATGCCGCCTTGGGGACGGATGGACAGAACATGGCAAGCGCCCTGTCCCAGAACACCGTCAATCCCGGCAACAAACGCCTCCAGCATATCAACAGGAACGAATGCCTGCACCGTTCCGGCAAAGCCGCCGCCGTGGACACGGTATGCTCCCGCACCCCGCAGGAAATGCTCACAAAGGGCAAGGCTCAAGGCAACATCCTGCTTTTCCTTATAGCCTGCGGGGATCACATTCTGCAGGTACATATAGGAAGAATAGCCGCTTTGCTTCACCAGCGACAGGAAGGTCTCAAAATCTCCGTTTTCCAGCGCTGCCACCTGCTTGGGCACCCGTGCATTCTCCTGATAGAAATGAATACAGCGCATCACAGCCCGATCGCCGCAGCTTTTGCGCAGCTGCGGGATCGCCGCAAAGAACTCCTTCTCATCGATCTGGGTCAGCACTTCCTTGCCGAACCGGGCGCATACAGATTTGATCTCATTGGGGATCGCGGCATACTCATCGGTCAGATCGGCATGGCTTGCACGGGTATCAATGATGCAAAGGGCGTGACCACAGGCGGCGAAATCAAAATCCACCCCCCGGATCACCGGGTTTTCTTTATCCAAGAAATCGATGGTGACCAGATTGCCCACTGCGGACGCCGTTTGATCCATCAAACCGCAGGGCTTTCCAAAAAAGACATTTTCCGCATACTGACCGATCTTTGCGATCTCAGGCTGGCTGGCTTTCCCATCAAAGAACATGGCATTGATGATCGTTCCGATCAAAACCTCATAAGCCGCAGAGGAGCTTAGGCCGCTGCCGGGCAGCACCGTGGACTCACAGTAGGCATCAAAACCTCCCAGTTTGCAGCCAAGCTGAGCAAACCGGGCAGCCACACCCCGGATCAGTGCAGGCGTGGAGTTGATCTCCGAGACAACCGGCTCCAATTCGTGGATGCGCACAACGCTAAGGGGGTATCCCTTGGACAGGATGCGAATGGTATCCGTTGCG
This sequence comes from Oscillospiraceae bacterium, assembly GCA_017398625.1. Taxonomy (GTDB): domain Bacteria; phylum Bacillota; class Clostridia; order Oscillospirales; family Oscillospiraceae; genus Faecousia. Next base: position 39,111 of record JAFQFP010000024.1, on the reverse strand, counting down.
TTGGGACGGACTGCCGCCACCGTGTCCAGATCTACCGCCGCAGCCAGCACACGGCCCCGCTGATGGTCGGTATGGTTGCCGCCGATCTCGGTTCTGCCGGGTGCGGAGAAATACCGGGTGGGCACACCACCAAAGGCTGCGGCAAAGCCGGAATCCAGCGTTTTCTTCATTTCGGGGGAGATTTTAAGTACAGAAGCTGCCATGATCGTTTCCTCCAACTTAATTTTTCTCTGGGATAAGTATAGCGAAATGCCGAAGTTTTGTAAATAGAATTTGAAATTCTCCCTGTTTTGCACGAACCGGGAAGCCGGATTTTGTGCTTTTTACCAAAGCTTCCGGATCTGTTTTAGGTTGAATCGCCGCAGATTTTATGATATACTTTCCACAGAAAAATGATGGCAGGAGGTCATCGTATGAATGTCTTGGTCACCGGCGGCGCCGGCTACATTGGCTCCCATACCTGTGTAGAGCTATTAACCAGCGGCTATGAGGTCACCGTTATCGACAACCTGTGCAATTCCAATCCAAAAAGCCTTGCCCGCGTGGAGGAACTCACCGGGAAAACCGTAAAATTCTACAAAGGTGATGTGCGAGATGAGGCTCTGCTGCGGCGGATCTTCTCAGAAAACAGGATCTGCGGTGTGATCCACTTTGCCGGATTGAAGGCCGTGGGCGAATCCGTTGCCATGCCCCACACCTATTATGACAACAATTTAAACACCACCTTGGCGCTGACCAAGGTGATGGCGGAAGTAGGCGTGAAAAATCTGATCTTCTCCTCCTCTGCCACCGTGTATACTGCCGACAACGAAATGCCCCTACGGGAGACCAGCCGCACCGGCAACTGCACCAACCCCTATGGCTGGACCAAATTTATGACCGAGCAGATCCTCTCCGGCATTGCCCATGCGGACAACCGGTGGAGCGTGGTGCTGCTGCGCTACTTCAACCCCATCGGTGCCCACGAGTCTGGCCGCATCGGTGAAGATCCCCGTGGCATCCCCAACAATCTGATGCCTTATATCACCCAAGTGGCTGTAGGACGCCGGGAATATCTCAGTGTTTACGGCAACGATTACGACACCCATGACGGCACCGGTGTTCGGGACTATATCCATGTGGTGGATCTGGCAAAGGGTCATGTGGCAGCGGTAAAGTACGCATTGGAAAACACCGGCTGCGAGGTGTTCAATCTGGGCACCGGCACCGGCTACAGCGTGCTGGATATGGTGAAGGCGTTCAACGATGCCAATGCTTTGGAGGTTCCCTACCGCATTACAGAGCGCCGCCCCGGTGACATTGCCACCTGTTACGCAGACCCCACCAAGAGCGCTCAGCTCTTGGGCTGGAAGGCAGAAAAGAATCTGACCGATATGTGCCGGGATTCTTGGAACTGGCAACGCAGTAATCCAAACGGTTACGGAGAATAACTGTAAATTGAGAAGCCGCAGCGAATGCTGCGGCTTCTAGCTTTATTCCACGGTAACAACACCGTTTTCCCCTATGGTGACGGTCATGCCGTCCTTAACATAGTGGAGAAATTCTTCCCCTAGGCTATCCACAACAGGCATGGACACATCCTCCAGCCATACATCCGCCAGCACCGCGCCTGCGGCAGCCAGAGAATCAATGGGGTTGGAGAACAGCATACAGGCAGGCTGCCGGTGCATGGAGCAGGCACAGTACAGCACCAAACCACCGGTGGTAGAGCCGATGGTCATAGGCAGACACAGCGCCTTCCCTGCCATCTGCTTTCCATAGAGGTCGGGGTTATTCTGGTCACCGCAGGTGGCTTTCTTATCACCGAACTGCAGAGCTTTCTGGAAGGACGCAAGGGTATTCAGACCGCCGTGGGAAACCAGAGCTTGCGCTTTTACCGTGCCGGCAGTGATGACACGGCCTTGAAATGTCTTCATATTACTTGCCTCCTTTCGTGATCTGAACCAAGATCTCATCGTCGGTATAGTACCGGGCGGTGGTATAGGTGCGCAGCTTATTGGAAGAAGTGATCACCGGCATCTTACCCGCCAAGGGATTATTCATATACATCAGCGGGCAGATATAGGAGGTGATGACACCGGTAGCTTTCAGCCGCTGGGCATAGGGCGTGGCATTGAACTCCTTCAGCACGGCGGGAGAGGCGGTAAACACCGTGGGGATCACCACCTTGGTACTTCCCGCAGCCTTCAAGCCCTGCTCCACCTTGTCGGTCCAGTCCTTGAGCTGCTGCAGGCTCATGTGGGGACAGCCCATGAAGCATAGCTTAGGCTTGGCTTCCCTATCCTTCCAGATCACAGGGTAGCTGTCGTAAACACGCTGCAGCTCCGCATCATCGATCACATAGACCTTCACACCCTCTGCGATCAAGCCTGCCCCCTGCTCCTTGGCTTCGGGGGTCAGATTCTCCACATGGTACAGACCTACCGCACCGTTGGAGGCTGTGGCAGCGCCCATATCCTTCAGATAGGTGCAGGCGGCATCGTCCAGTTCCGTTCCCAGCCACTGGCTGAGACCGGTGATGAAAGGAACCTCCTCCATGACCTTCATGCCGATGGCAGAGCCCAAAAGCTGGGCTTCCGGCTTCTTGGTGGTCTTGATCTCCACCAGCCATGTTGCCTTGCGCCCTTCATCGGTGAGCAAGCCAAAGTAAGGCACAAAGCCCACGATAGAACCCATGATATCCATGATGCCGGAATTTCGGTTACACCGGGCACCCAGCACAGAGTTGGCATACACCACGGCAGAGGACTCTGCCCAGCTCAGCACATCCCCCTTTTGGGGCTTATTGCCCACCTGCTCCATATAGCAGGTGCATGTAAAGGCATCCTTGTCCATCAGACCCAGCTTCTGAAGCTGACCCTCATAGAAATCCTGCTTGGAGTACATAAAGTTTTTGAAGATAAAGTCCAGCAGCAGGTTGCTGGGCACATTCTTGTCCAGCGGACGGGGGTCTACGGAGAAGGTCTGCTTGGAAACCGCACCGGCTTCGATCAGCTGATCCATCAGTGCATACACCGGAGCAAGCGCCTTTAGTCCAAAGGATGTGACCAGATGGTTATGCTTTCCGGTAACGCTCACCATCTTGGTAGCTCCGAAGATCTCGCCGTATTTTACAAGGGTCTGCATGACCTTTGCCATGGTCTCCCCTTTTTCGCCATTGAGTATGGCTTGCTGTTCATCGGTTAAGTACATGATCTACCTCCTCAAAGCTTCATGGCAACATCCCACGCCTGCCAGATCACCGTGCGCAGATTGCCAACCTGTGCTGCATCGCCTACAATGTGGACATTCTTTGCCTTTTCCGCCAGCGGATCGGGCTTATAGCCGGTGGAGAGGATCACAGAATCGGCAGCGATCTTAAATTCCATGCCGTTGCTATCCTTGACCACCGCACCATCCTTCTCAATGCGCACCAAGCTGGTCTCCAGATGGACGGGGACTTTATTTGCGCTGAAGAAATCCCGCAGATAGCTGGAGTTGGCAAGGCATACACCGGTCACAGCGATCAAATCGTCCTTCATCTCCACGATGGTGGGCTTTTTGCCCTGCAGATACAGCTCGTATGCGATCTCGCAGCCGGTCAGACCGCCGCCTACAATGGTCACATTCTCCCCGACCTCCCGGTTGCCCAGCAGGAAATCCACAGCTTGAATGCCAAGATCCACACCGGGTACGCCGATGCGGTTTGCCTTAGCACCGGTTGCGACCACCACTTCATCCGCTTGGCAGGTCTGAACATTCTCTACCTTGGCATTCAGCTTCACTTGAATGTTGGGGTACTTGGCGATCTCCCGGCGGTACCAAGCGATCAGCTCCCGGTCCTTTTCCTTGAAGGAGGGTGCAGCCGCCGCAATAAACACGCCGCCCAGCTTATCGCTCTTTTCGTACAGCGTCACATCATGCCCCCGCTTGGCACAGACGATGGCGGTTTCCATGCCGCCGATGCCGCCGCCGATAACGGCGATCTTCTTTGCCTTTTTGGCAGGCTTGATCTTGTACTTTTTGCTCTGCATGGTCTCGGGATTGATGGCACACCGGGCAAGACCCATAGTATCCTTCAGATCCTGAGCATTGGCATGCCCCTTATAGCTGCAGAAGTTGAAGCAGCCGTTGTGGCAGCAGATGCACGGACGGATATCCTCCAAGCGCTCCTCGATGAGCTTGGTGATCCACTCGCCGTCCGCCAAGAACTGACGGGCAATGCCCACCGCGTCGATCCTGCCCTCGGCAACCGCCTGCGCGCCCACCTCCGGCTCCATTCTGCCGGCGCAGACCACGGGAATATCCACAAACTGCTTGATATGCGCCACATCCTCCAGATTGCAGTTCTGGGGCATATACATGGGCGGATGCGCCCAATACCAAGAATCATAGGTGCCGTTGTCGGCGTTGAGCATATCGTAGCCCGCATCCTGCAGGTACTTGGCTGCCTTCTCCGACTCTGCCATGCAGCGGCCCACCTCAGTATACTTCTCGCCGGGGACAGCGCCGCTGCGGAAGCCCTTGACCTTGGACTCCACACTATAGCGCAGGGAAACCGGGAAGTCCGAGCCACAGCGCTCCTTAATGGCTTTGACGATCTCCACCGGGAGGCGGTAACGGTTCTCAAAGGAGCCGCCGTACTGGTCGGTACGCTTATTGGTCCACTCCATGGTAAACTGATCCAGCAGGTAGCCCTCATGGACTGCGTGCACCTCCACACCGTCTACGCCTGCATCTCGGCACAGCTTGGCGGTCTTGGCAAAGGCCTCGATGATCTCATGGATCTGCTCAACGGTCAGCGCAGGGGTGGTGATCTCCGGATCCCAGCGGGAGGGCAGCTCTGAGGGGCTTGCCAGCTCATGGCTGGTATCGATGACCGGCTTGATCAGCGCCCGGGTGAACTTATTTTTGTGCAGCGGAGCCACCAGATCGGTAATTGCCCAAGATCTGCCCATGCCTGCGGTAAGCTGGATAAACAGCTTGGCTCCTGTGGCATGGATCTCGTCCATAAATACCTTCAGATCCTCGAACATCTTCTCATTCTGCCACAGCCACTTGCCCCAGAAGGTATCCCGCAGAGGGGCAATACCCGGAATGATCAGACCAACATTGTTCTTTGCCCGCTCCAAGAAGAAGTTTGCCGCTTCCTTATCGAACTTGCAGCCTGTGAGCTCAAACCAGCCGAACAGTGAGGTTCCGCCCATGGGACACAGTACAATGCGGTTCTTGATCTCCACATTGCCCACCTTCCACGGCGTAAACAAGGCTTCATACTGATTGTCCATTGATTACATCCCCTTTATTATAGAATTACAGGTAAATTATATACCATATTCTGGGCAAAATCAACAATTTTCTATCCCCTGCTGCGTTACTGTTCCATAGAATCCACAAAAAGCCGTCGGTTTCCCGGCGGCTTCTAACAAAAACCGCCCTGCGCGGTGCAGGGCGGCTTCAGGCATATTCAAGAGGGATATCAATAGAACTTTCTCTTGTTCTTGCGGGCAGCTTCAGACTTCTGCTTACGCTTCAGGCTGGGGCTTACATAGTGCTCGCGCTTCTTATACTCCGCAATAACGCCTTCCTTGGCAACGCTGCGCTTAAAACGGCGCAGAGCGCTCTCCAGAGATTCGTTTTCCTTGATGCGAATTTCAGACATGGTTTTCCCTCCCTCCGATGGCATCCGGCTCTATCCAGGATGCGTTCAGGGCCTAATCGCTAGGCTAGAATATTATAAGCGGTGTTTTTCCAAATGTCAAGGGTGATTTCCGTATTTTTTGCGGCTTTTGGGCTAAAAATTACGAAACATTACTTTACGATCAGATTCACTAGCTTATTTTTCACCACGATGGTCTTAATAACACTGCCGCCCAGCTTTTCGAGGAAGCGGGAGATCTTCTCGTCTGCCATTACAGCCTCAAGGACGGTCTCGTTGGGCAGATCCGCCTCCACCTCCACGGTGCCGCGCATCTTTCCGTTGACCTGCACCGCCATGGTGATGACAGTATCCTTGCATTTTTCCTCGCTGTAGGTAGGCCAGCTTTCATAGGCGATGGTGCTGTCGTGACCCAGAACCTGCCAGATCTCCTCACCCACATGGGGAATGATGCAGGAGATCATCTTGATGAAGCCCTCGGCATACTCTCTGGGACAGGTGCCGTTCTTATATACCTCGTTGACGAAGATCATCATCTGAGCAATCGCGGTGTTGAAGCCCAGCGCCTCAAAGTCACCGGTGACCTTCTTTACGGTCTGGTGGTAAACCTTGGTCAGCTTGCCGTCGTCGGTATCGGTAATGTTGGCAGGCTCAGTGAAGAAGTTCCACACACGGTTGATAAACTTCTTGGCACCTGCAACCGCCGTGGTGCTCCAAGGCTTGGACACCTCCAGCGGACCCATGAACATTTCATACAGCCGCAGGGTATCGGCACCGTAGTCCCGGACGATATCGCTGGGATTGACCACAAATTCCGGGAAACGCTTGCCCATCTTGATGCCGTTTTCGCCCAAGATCATGCCCTGATGCACCAGCTTCTTGAAGGGCTCCTTCACGGGGCTCAGACCGTTGTCATACAGGAACCGGTTCCAGATCCGGGAGTACATCAGATGTCCTACCGCGTGTTCGGGGCCGCCCACATACAGGTCAACAGGCAGCCAGTGCTTCATCAGCTCCGGATCGCAGAAGGTCTTGTCGTTCTTGGGGTCGATATAGCGCAGGTAATACCAAGAAGAACCGGCGCTGCCGGGCATGGTAGAGGTCTCACGGACACCCTTGATGCCGTTTTTGTTATACTGCTTCCACTCGGTTGCGTTTTCCAGAGGTGCCTGTCCGTTGCGGCCCTTGTAGTCCTCCAGCTCCGGCAGGATCAGCGGCAGCTCCTCGTCGGGCAGGAAAACGGTCTTGCCGTCCTCGGTGTAGACACAGGGAACAGGCTCGCCCCAATATCTCTGGCGGGCAAAGATCCACTCACGGAAGTGGTAGTTGACCTTCCGCTTGGCAACGCCTGCCTTTTCCAGCTTGCAGGTGATGGCTTCCTTTGCCTCCTCCACCGTCAAACCTGTAAATTTCTCGGAATTGATGAGCTTGCAGCCCTTGCCCAGATAATCCTGCTTCTCGAAAGCGCGCTCAGACACATCTCTGCCCTCGATGACTTGGATCATGGGGATATTATGGACTTGGGCATACTCAAAGTCACGCTGGTCGTGGCTGGGAACTGCCATGACCGCACCGGTACCGTAGCTTGCCAGCACGAAATCGCCGATAAATACAGGCACTTCCTTGCCGTTGACCGGGTTGATGGCATACACGCCTTTCAAGGGGCAGCCGGATTTGGTCTTGTTCAGCTCGGTGCGATCCATGTCGCTCTTCTTCACGGCTTCGGCGATGTACGCATTGACCTCATCCTTATTCTGGATCCGATCCATCAGAGACTGGACGATCTTGCCGTCGGGTGCCAGAACCATGAAGGTGATACCATAAATGGTCTCGATGCAGGTGGTATAGATGGAGAATTCACCGCCGCCTACCAGCATGAATTCTACCTCCACACCTACGCTCTTGCCGATCCAGTTACGCTGGATCTCCTTGGTGGATTCGGGCCAATCGATTTCCTCCAAGCCTTCCAGCAGCTTTTCCGCAAAGGCAGGCTGGTCGATGACCCACTGCATCATGTTCTTCTTCACAACGGGATAACCACCCCGCTCGGACTTGCCGTCGATGACCTCATCGTTGCTGAGCACAGTACCCAGCTCCTCGCACCAGTTCACGGGCATCTCTACCCGCTTTGCGTAGCCCGCCTCGTAGAGCTTCTTAAAGATCCACTGGGTCCACTTGTAAAAGTCGGGATCGGAGGTGGCGATCACCTTAGACCAGTCATAGTCAAACCCAAGCTCCTTGAGCTGGGCAGAAAAGGTCTTGATGTTCTCCTGTGTAAATCCGTTGGGATGGTTGCCGGTGCTGACAGCATACTGCTCCGCAGGCAGACCGAAGGAGTCGTAGCCCATGGGGTGCAGCACATTGTAGCCCTGCATCCGCTTCATGCGGGACATGATATCCGTGGCAGTGTAACCCTCGGGATGTCCGGCATGAAGACCTACGCCGGAGGGGTACGGGAACATATCCAGAACATAGTACTTAGGCTTGGAGAAGTCCCACACATCGGTATGGAAGGTATCATGCTCCTCCCAGTATTTCTGCCATTTTGCTTCAACGGAAGAATGTTCGTAATTCATGGCTTTGCACCTCTTTCACATCGGTTCTTCGATGATAATATCCGTAAGATCCACCAGCTCGGCATCTGCCCAGAGCCGTTCCAGATCGTAGAATTTTCTGGCTTCGTCTGTGAACACATGGACTACAAGACAGCCGTAATCCAGCAGCTCCCAAGAATTGCCCCGATGGCCTTCTCTGCCGATGAGGGGCTCACCGGTCTGCTCCACCGCATACTCCACATAGTCACACAGGGTCTTGACATGGGTGTTGGAGGTGCCGGTGCAGATCAGAAAATAGTCCGCAAGGTTGGAGACCCGGTCGATCTTCAGCAGCTTGATGTTCATGCCCTTTTTTTCGTCCAGCGCCTTAGTAGCGGCGATGGCAACTTCTCTTGTTGATAACATACGATCTATCCTTTCTTCTCACTTTCCGTCAGAAAGCGCAGCGCTTCCTTGGATTCGGGAGAAATATCTCTCCCCTGCTGCTTCAGCATCCGCAGCGTCATTTCCAGACCCAGCCGCAGCGCCCTGTCGATATCGCTGTAAGCCAGCTCCCGGAGCTCCTCCACACCGGGAAAATCCCGGTTAGGCTCCATATAGTCTGCCACATAAATGATCTTTTCAAGCAGATCCATGTCCGCTTTTCCGGTGGTATGGGATCGGATCGCCGCCACCACCGCCGGATTTTCCCCAAAGATTCGCTCCGCCACCAAACTTCCCGTCAGTGCATGAAGGGTCTTGGGATTTTTTGTGGAAAAATCGTCCAATATTTTACCATAACCCCGGCACAGTGTCAACTGCAAAGGACCGTCCAGCGCCTTGGTGATGTCATGGAGCAGCGCCGCTCTGGCGGCATCGGTCTCATCAGCGCCCCAGCGCTTTGCCAGCGCTACTGCCGCCTCCCGGCAGCCCAGAACATGGCGCACCCGGTTGGGATTGAGCAGCTCCACAACGGCAGCCTCCAGTGCCTCCATGGAAAGCCCCTGCAGATCCCGATCGGTTCCGTAAAGTCCATTGCCACGAATGAAGGCTTCCACCTCCGGGACAAGAAACTCTCCTACACAATCAAATGCCAGCAGCCGCCGCAGATCTGTGGAGGAGATCGCCGTCACCGGATTCTCCAGCACCTGTCCCGGCGTGTTTTCCAGCGCCGTTTCGATCCTCTGCTTCTCTCCCTTTTCCCCCCGGCACAGCACCGCGATCTCCGCCTGTGCGGTGATCCGCTGTACCTGCTTCCATGTATCAAAGGAGGCAAACATATCCGAGCCCATCAGCAGATACAACTTGGCATTGGGATAGCTTTCTCTTACCTGCTCCACCGTCTCATAGGTGTAGCTGATGCCCTCCCGCTGCAGGGCAAGGTCGCTGACCTGTATCCCCTGCGCGCCGACGGCAGCAAGCCGCAGCATGGCAAGCCTTTGCTCCGGAGAAGCAGACCCCTCCGGCAGCTGCTTGTGGGGTGGCGTATGGTCGGGGATCAGCAGCACCGCGTCCAACGCCAGTGCTTCCAGCGCATACTGCGCTCCCCGAATGTGGCCGACATGGGGCGGATTAAAGGTTCCGCCGTAGATACCGATACGCTGCATAGCGCGCCTCCTCCCGGTTTACTGAGAGTCCTTGAGCTGCTTTTCTCTTGCCTTTTCGATTGCTTTGTCGATTGCCTGCTGGCGGAAATACTGGTTCCGCTGCTCCCGCTGTGCCTTGGCCGCCTGCCGCCGTGCCTGCGCACCCTTGCGGACAGGATTGACTTTGGTGGGCTTGCGCTTTGCCCGTCCGGTCTGATTCCGCTCCTCCTGACACTTCTGGCTGAAGCGATAGATCACAAATTTGGTGCCAATGACGCTGACACCCTCAGCTCCCGTAGCTTCACAGATAGCATCGCTGACCTCCCGGGGGGACAAAAATGCGGTTTCCAGCACCTTTCCCTTTACCAGCTCCCGGGCAGTAAGCTGGTTTTCCGCTTCCGCCACCACGGCATCGGTAACGCCGTCCTTGCCCACCATCAAGGTGGTATCCAAGCTGTTGGCTTGGGCTCTTAATTCGGCACGCTCCTTGCTTGTCAGCATTTACAGCGCCTCCTTTAACATTTCATACAGTTTTTTCAGCGCCACCGCACGGTGAGACACTTGGTTTTTCTCCTCCGCGCTGACCTCTGCAAAGGTCTTGCCGAAGGGCGGATAATAGAAAATGGGGTCATAGCCGAAGCCTCCCTGCCCCGCGGCGCTGCGCAGCAGCTCGCCGTGGGCTTCTCCGCGGGCTTGGATCACCTGCCCATCGGGCATCACCAAGGTAATGACACAGACGAACTGTGCCTGCCGCTGCCCATCGGGTACATGCTCCGTGTTTTTCAGCAGCAGAAGCAGCCGTCCCCAATCGTCCAGCGAATCATCAAAGCCATAGCGGGCAGAGTAGATACCCGGTTCGCCGTTTAATGCGTCCACGGCGATGCCGGAATCGTCTGCCAAGGCAGGCATACCGGTAGCTTTCATCACGGCATCTGCCTTGAGGAAAGAATTTTCCTCAAAGGTGGTGCCTGTCTCCTCCACATCGATATCCACGCCCAGCTCGCTTTGCAGCACCAGCTCAATATCCAGCTTTTCCAGAATACGGCTGATCTCCACCAGCTTGTGGCGGTTTTTGCTTGCCAATACCACTTTCATCACTGCACCAGCGCCTCCACAAAGGCTTCGCTTTCAAAGGGCATCAGATCGTCGGGCTGCTCACCCACGCCGATAAATTTCACCGGGATCTGCAGCACATCGCTGATGGCGATGACGATGCCGCCCTTGGCTGTGCCATCCAGCTTGGTCAGCGCCACGGCGGTGACACCGGCGATCTCCTTAAACTGCTTGGCTTGGATCAGACCGTTCTGACCGGTGGTGCCATCCACCACCAGCAAAACCTCCTTAGCGGCATCGGGCAGCTCCCGCTCCACGATGCGGCTGATCTTATTCAGCTCGTTCATCAGATTCTGCTTGTTGTGCAGCCGTCCGGCAGTGTCGATGAGGATCACATCCGCCCCCTTTGCCTTGGCGGACTGGATGCCGTCATAGACAACGGATGCCGGGTCAGCACCCTCATGCTGGCGGACGATGCCGCAGCCGGCTCTACCTGCCCAGATCTCAAGCTGGTCGGCAGCGGCGGCACGGAAGGTATCTCCCGCCACCATCATCACATTCCTGCCCTCCCGGACAAACCGGGTGGCAAGCTTACCGATGGTGGTGGTCTTGCCTACGCCGTTGACACCGATGACCAAGATCACAGAGGGCGTGGTAGAAAGATCCAGCTCCGGGTCTCCCACATCCAGCATATCCTGCAGAATCTGCTTCAAATGCTCCTTTGCCTGCTCAACGGAATACAGATCCCGCTTCACCACTTCACTGCGCAGCTCCTCGACTACCTTACAGGCAGTCTCCACCCCCAGATCCGCAAGGATCAGGCTTTCCTCCAGCTCATCATAGAAGTCTGCGTCGATCTCCGTGTATGCGGAAAACACCGCATCCAGCGTATTGCTCAGCGCTGCCCTCGTTTTTGCAAGCCCTGCCTTAATTTTTTCAAAAAATCCCATAGTTGATTCCTTTCTTACTCAACGATACCCAGATATTCCTCCATCTGGTTCAGATCCAGCCGCAGCAGCTTGGAAACGCCCTGCTCCTGCATGGTCACGCCGTAGAGCACATCGGAGGCTTCCATGGTGCCGCGGCGGTGGGTGATGACGATAAACTGGGTCTTTTTGCTCAGATTGTGCAGATAAGAGGCAAACCGCTCCACATTCCGGTCGTCCAGCGCCGCGTCGATCTCGTCAAGCATACAGAAGGGCGTAGGACGCACCTTCAAAATGGCGAAATACAGGGCAATGGCAACGAATGCCTTTTCGCCGCCGGAGAGCAGTGTAATGGTCTTGACCTGCTTTCCGGGGGGCTGCACACGGATCTCGATGCCGCAGGTCAGCGGATTCTCCGGATCCTCCAAAACAAGCTGTCCCTTGCCGCCTCCGAACATTTCCTCGAAGGTCTGACCGAAGTAATGGTCGATCTTCTGGAACTCGGCAACGAATATGGTGGTCATTTCTTGAGTAATATTGCGGATGATGCTCTCCAGCTCCCGCTTGGAGGTCAGCACATCGTCCCGCTGGGTCACCAGATAGCTGTAGCGCTCGTTGACACGGGCGTATTCCTCAATGGCACCCAGATTTGGCGTGCCCAAAGCCCCGATCTTTCGCTTCAGCTCGCCGATGCGGCGGTTGCCCGCGGCGACAGACTCGATCTCCCCCCGCTGGGCAGGTGCCGTAGAGGGGGTCAGCTCGTAGTTTTCCCACAGCTTATCGATGATCTGCCTTTCCTCCATGGAGCTGGTCACCTTCTTCTGCTCCAGCAGAGCGCAGGCACGCTCCATGTTGAGAATATCCTTGTTCTTTTCCTGTGCGTTCCGCTCGGCAAGGGTCTTTGCCGCCTCTGCCTTGGTGCGGTCCTCCATGACCTTCTTCATCACGGCACGCATCTGCCCGGCTTCCGCATCGTTTTCTTCCTGATGCTCCCGGACCTGCTCCAGCTCGCTGCGTAGACGCACATTATCCTGCCGGATGACCTCGATCAGCGCCAGCTTCTTCTCCCGGTCGCCCTCCACGGCGCTGCGCAGCCCCTGCAGGTCGGCGATATGCGCATTGGCGGTGGTCTTTTCCGCCTCCAGCGCTGCTTCCTCGGTCTTAAGCTCCGTCATGCTGCCGGTGATCTTGGCGGTGGCTTCGGCAGCCTCGGTCTGACTGCCCTCCAGCGATTCGATCTGCAGACGAGTCTTTTCCAGCTCAGCGGTAAACACTTGGATCTTCGCCTGCTGGGCAGCAAACCGCTCCCGGTCTGTCCGCTCCCGCTGATCGATCCCCTCCAGCTCCCGCCGGGCGGATTCTATAGCATCGCTGATGGCATTGAGCAGGATCTCATGCTGCTTTTCCTGTCCCTGCAGCCGCAGCACCTGATCCTCCGCCTCACGAAGCTGGTCGGCGGCAGCACTAAGCTGGAACTGGACCTGATCCGTCAGTCGCTGTGCCTCCTGCAGATCCGCTTCGGCAACTGCCTTTTTCTCCTGCAGCTCCTTTTCCTGTGCCGTCAGCTTTTCCAGCTCATTGGCACGGGATAAAATGCCTGCTTCCTTATTGGTAGAACCGCCGGTCATGGAACCACCGGGGTTCATGACCTGACCGTCCAGAGTAACGATCTTAAAGCGGTTTGCGTACTTTTTCGCCATGGCGATGGCAGCATCGATGTCGGAAACGATGACGATCCTGCCCAAAAGGTTCTCCACGATACCCCGGTAGCGCTCATGGCAGGTAACCAGCTCAGAGGCGATGCCAACAAAGCCACGGCAGTCCTCCAGACCGTTTTCCCGAAGCTGCTTGCCTTGGATCACGGACATAGGCAGGAAGGTGGCTCTGCCGCCGCCGGTGCGCTTGAGGTAGGAAATGGCTGCCTTTCCGTCGTTCTCGCTGTCCACAACGATCTGCTGCATAGCGCCGCCCAGCGCGATCTCGATGGCGACGGTATAACTGTCCTCCGTGCGGATCAAACGGGACACAGGCCCGTGGATATTTTTCAGACTTCCCCGCTGGGCTTCCTGCATCACCATGCGGACACTTTTCTGATAGCTTTCAAAATCCCGCTCCATGGCACGGAATACCCGTGCCTTTGCCTGCACACCGTCCAGCTTGGCAGTGAGCTGGCGCACCGTTTCCGCCAGCGCGTCCCGGCGCTGAACACGGGTGTTCTGCCGCAGGGTGTAACCGGAAATGGTATTCTTGGCAGCGGTCACATCCTCCTGCGCCCGGCGTAGCTCGCTTTGACAGCTGTGCAGCTGCTGCTGCGCTTCCTGCTGCCGCTGCGCCCCAGCCGTCAGATCGGCACTGAGCTGCTCACGGCGCTGGCTGCTCTGGGAAAGACTTTCCTCCAAGCCCCTCATATCCGCTTCTCTGCCGGCAATATCTGCCGCCAGCTCCGTTTCCCGGCTGCGCAGCTCCAGAAACTGCTTGGTCATCCCCTGAGCATTGGCGGTCATGGCGGCAAGCTCCTGCTGCAGCTTGTCCAGCCGCTGCTTCTTTTCCGCCAGCTCGCTGTCGATCTGGGCAATACGGCTGCGGGAGAGCTCCATCTGGGCGGAGATACCGCCGCTGCGATCCTCGGCACCCTGCAATTCTTCCTCGATGCGGCCGATATTGGCATCGTTATTGGTAATGTTACCCCGCAGCACAGCCATCTGACCGTCTAGCTGCTGGTGCATGCTTTCCATCATGCTGACCTTGACACGGGCAGTTTCCAGCTCTGCGTCCTTATTGCGCAGCTCCAGCCCCAGCTCCTCGGAACGGCTGTACAGCTTTTCCAGTTCCTCGTGTGCCTGCTGCAGCACAAAGGAAGCGGAAGCAAAGTCCTCCTCCGCCTTTTTCGCGGCAGCGGTGAGCTTGTCCAGCGTATCCAGCCACACGGCGATCTCCACGCCCCGCAGCTCGCCCTTCAGCTCCAAATACTTCTTCGCTTTTTCGGATTGCTGCTGCAGCGGCTCTAACTGCAGCTCCAGCTCGGAGACCTTATCCCCGATGCGCATGAGATTGTCCTCGGTGTGGGCAAGCTTGCGCTCCGTCTCCTCTTTGCGGTGGCGGTACTTGGAGATGCCGGCAGCCTCCTCAAAAATCTCACGGCGGTCAGCGCTTTTCAGCGACAGGATCTCGTCGATACGACCCTGCCCGATATTGGAATAGCCCTCTCTGCCCAGACCCGTATCCATGAACATCTCATGGATATCCCGCAGGCGGGAGGATTGGCGGTTGATATAGTATTCGCTGTCACCGCTGCGGTAATACCGCCGGGTGACCATCACCTCATCGGCATCATAGGCAAGGGCACGGTCAGTATTGTCCAGCGTCAGCGTCGCTTCCGCAAAGCCCACCGCAGGCCGCTTCTGGGTGCCGCCGAAGATCACATCCTCCATTTTTGCGCCGCGAAGCGTCTTGGTGCTCTGCTCACCCATGACCCAGAGGATGGCATCGGAAATATTCGATTTACCGGAACCGTTGGGGCCGACAATGGCGGTGATATCATCGCCAAAGCGGATCAGCGTCTTATCCGGGAAGGACTTAAAGCCCTGCACTTCCAAGCTTTTTAAGTACACAGTATATCCCCTTATACCAAAAGTTATAAATAATCAATTTATTATACTGACAAAGCCCAAAAATTGCAAGAATAACTTTCCTTACAGCGTAATTTTCCCCTTAACCAAACAAAAAGGACATCCTTTCGGATGTCCTTTTTGTTTGGTGCGCGAGGCGGGGCTTGATCTGCATCGATGCCCGGATGGGCATCGATTAAGGTAGCCACCAGTTTTTGAACTGGTGGCAGCAGATGTCCACCGGACATCTGCATTTGGATGGGTTCAAGTCCCCTGCGCAAAAAATAAAGACACGCAAAAGCGTGTCTTTATTTTTGGTGCGCGAGGCGGGACTTGAACCCGCACGTCCGCAGTGAACACTAGAACCTGAATCTAGCGAGTCTACCAATTCCACCACTCGCGCATATTTGATTGTGTTAAACAGCCGCTCAACGCTTGAGTATAATAGCACGGCACACCGCGTTTGTCAACACATTTTTTGACTTTTTTACAAAAAAATTTGCCTTGCCCGGCCTGTGCTTCCCACTTCCCTTTTCGCCGAAAAGATGGTATACTGGTGAAAAACAACACAGGAGGTCAGTATGGACTTTCTTCCGATCTCTAAACAGGATATGCTGGAGCGGGGCTGGGAGCAGTGTGATTTTGTGTACATCATCGGCGATGCCTATGTAGACCACCCCTCCTTCGGTCACGCCATTATCAGCCGCGTGCTGGAAAAGGCAGGCTACAGCGTGGGCATCATTTCCCAGCCCAACTGGAAAAATCCCGATTCCATCGCCGCACTGGGCAAGCCCCGGCTGGGCTTTCTGGTGTCCGGCGGCAATATGGATTCCATGGTCAACCACTATTCTGTCACCAAGCACCGCCGCAAAAGCGATGCCTTTACCCCCGGCGGTGAAATGGGCAAGCGCCCGGACTATGCCACCGTGGTCTACTGTAATCTGATCCGCCAACGGTTCAAGGATGTGCCCATCCTGATCGGCGGTATCGAAGCCAGCCTGCGGCGGCTTGCCCACTATGACTACTGGAGCGAGAGCATGAAGCGCTCCATTCTGCTGGATTCCCAAGCGGATCTTCTGATGTACGGCATGGGCGAAAAAAGCATCGTAGAGATCGCGGACGCCCTCAACGCCGGTATGGATGTGCGCCACATCACCTATATCGACGGCACGGTCTACCGCACCGAGGTGCTGGACGAAAGCCTGCCCACGGTGGTGCTGCCCGCCTATGCGGAGCTGTGCAAAAACAAGCGTACCTACGCCGAAAGCTTCAAGATCCAATACGGCAACTGTGATCCCTTTACTGCCAAGCGGTTAGCAGAGCCCTACGGCAAGGAATTCGTGGTACAAAATCCGCCCCAGAAGCCGCTGACCACCGAGGAGATGGACGCGGTATACGACCTGCCCTACTGCCGCACATGGCACCCCAGCTACGCAAAAGCCGGGGGCGTGCCTGCCATCGAGGAAGTGAAATTCAGTCTTGTAAGTAACCGCGGCTGCTTCGGTGCCTGCTCCTTCTGCGCGCTGACCTTCCATCAAGGACGGATCATCCAGACCCGCAGCCATGAATCCATCCTCAAGGAAGCCCAGATCATGGTCAAGGACAAGGATTTCAAGGGCTATATCCACGATGTAGGTGGTCCTACCGCCAATTTCCGGCACAGCGCCTGCGAAAAGCAGCTTACCAAGGGTGCCTGCGGCGGTCGGCAATGCCTCTACCCCACCCCCTGCAAGAATCTCCGTGCCGACCACAGCGACTATGTGGCGCTGCTGCGCAAGCTGCGGAAGATAGAGGGCGTAAAAAAGGTCTTTGTCCGCAGCGGCATCCGCTTTGACTATCTGCTGGCAGATAAAAAGGATACCTTTTTCAAGGAGCTGGTACAGTACCACATCTCCGGTCAGCTTAAGGTAGCCCCGGAGCATGTGTCCGATGCGGTGCTGTCGCGGATGGGCAAGCCGAAAAATGCTGTGTACAACCGGTTTGTGGACAAGTATTTCGCGCTGAACAAGCAGTACGGCATGAATCAGTATCTAGTTCCCTATCTCATGTCCAGCCATCCCGGCTCTACCTTAAAGGATGCCATTGAGCTTGCCGAGTACATCCGGGAAATGGGCTACAATCCGGAGCAGGTGCAGGATTTTTACCCCACTCCCTCTACCCTGTCCACGGTGATGTACTACACCGGGCTGGATCCGAGAACCATGGAAAAGGTATATGTGCCCACCGACCCCCACGAAAAGGCAATGCAGCGGGCGCTGATCCAGTACCGCAACCCCAAGAACTACTATCTTGTGAAGGAAGCGCTGCTGAAAGCCCACCGGGAGGATCTGATCGGCTCCGGGCCGAAATGTCTGATCCGGGCAGTACCGCCCCGTCAGCAGAAGTACAGCCCCCCTCCACCCAAGCCTGCCGTAAAGCGCACCGCCGCCAAAAAGCCCCAGAGCAAAGGCGTTAAGGTGCCCACCGGGAAGCGCAAAACGGTGAAAAAATAAGCTACAGCCGGAAAGCAGACGCTTTCCGGCTGTTTGATTATATCTCTACTGAGTACAGCAAACCTTTATTTCTCTTCCAAAATAGCAGCCAGATTATCCAGCACAAACCGCTGGGCATCCGCATTGTAGAACACCGCCTGATATTCTCCGTACTGTCCCTGCCGGGTCTGCGTGGACAGACCGATGGTCAAGCCGTTGGGTGTGGGGATACGCCTGCTCTTTCCATCCGGTGTTGCCTGCTTTTCCAAACTTATTCACTATTCATTATAACTTGTAACTTCCCAAAAATCGACCCCGAAATTAAGTGAAGAGTGAATAGTTAAGAGTGAAGAAGTAAAAATCGACATCCTTCTGTCGAAGAATGTCGATTTTTGTGTTTACACCACGAAAATGAACCTAAATAAAATGAATGATAGAATCATATTATCATTCAAGCCATTGAATAAATGCTGTCTTATCTGCACTATTATAGCCTGCATTATTATAAAAACTCAAAGTCTTATCGTCTTTTGAACCTGTAAGTAACATCAATTTATAGCAATTTTCTTTTATCGCAATTTCCTTTGCGTAATTTAAGCATTGCGTTGCATATCCTTTACCACGATAATCTTTGTGCGTGACAACATTTTCAATAAATGCATAGGGTCTTACGTCTCTTGTTAAATTAGGAATAATTACACAGACACAAGAAGAAACAATTTTGCCGTTCACTTCATTTACAATGATATGATGATTTTTATCTTGAACAATGGTATTCCATGCGTTATTTAGTATTTCAGTAGTGTCAGGAACAGTATTCTCGTGTAAATGCAAATACAATTCTAAAAGTTCCGTTAGCTCATTACAATCAATATCTCTGACCATTTCAAAACCTCATTTAACAACCTTACTTTTCGCCGTGTTTATAGAAGCAATCAGTAATTTCTTGACTTCAATACACTTATCTAAAATATCGTTATTTTCGTAATAACCACTTTCAATTAAAAGTTCAAGCCAATACTCACTTTCGGAACACTCTTTAAGTGCAATTTGCAGTTTGGCAATAAAATCAGCCGTTCCGTGACCATAAAACGCCTCTCGAATATTTGCACCGACACTTGTTCCGCTACGGATAAGTTGGTTTGTAAGCACACTTTCACGTTTTGTTTGCTTCACAAAATTGCAAACTTTAATTATCTGCAAAGCAAACTCTTTTGATTTTATAATTAACGGACTATCAGCCATAATATTACCGCCTTTCTCAGTGTAATTATAACATGTAGGCGGTGTAACCGCAATACTTATTACCTCCTACCTATTACTTCTTACTTTCCAAAGCCCAAGGACTTTTTTAAGGTAAGAGTGAAGAGGTAATAGGTAAGAAGTAAGCCCCAAGAACTTTCGTCCTTGGGGCTTTGGAGGTACCGGCCAGATTTGAACTGGCGAATAACGGTTTTGCAGACCGGGGCCTTACCACTTGGCTACGGTACCATTTACAAAAACAGGAACGCATTTGCGTTCCTATTCTATTTGATTGGAGCGGGTGACGAGGCTCGATTACATTTTGCTTACGCAAAATAAAGGAGCCGCCGGGTCCCTACCCGTCGCGCAACAATCCACCGGATTGTTGCATTGAATCATTCGAGCCTTACGGCTCGTGATTTGAAAATGGAGCGGGTGACGAGGCTCGAACTCGCTACCTCCACCTTGGCAAGGTGGCGCTCTACCGGATGAGCTACACCCGCATCTCGGTTCCCAAAGGGAACCGTGGTGCCTCCGGTCGGAATCGAACCAACGACACGCGGATTTTCAGTCCGCTGCTCTACCTACTGAGCTACAGAGGCATATTGAGCAGAGCATTAAGCTCTGCTCAGATGCTTTATGGCGACCCCGAACGGACTCGAACCGTCGACCTCCAGCGTGACAGGCTGGCGTGCTAACCGACTGCACCACAGGGCCAGATTGTGGTGGGAACAACAGGGCTCGAACCTGTGACCCCCTGCTTGTAAGGCAGATGCTCTCCCAGCTGAGCTATGCTCCCGTTTGTCGCCCGATTTGCTTGCGCACCTCAGCGACGTGGTTCATTATATACGAGAACCAATATTTTGTCAAGCACTTTTTTCAAATTTTTTCGCTGCAACTTTTCTATGAAAAAAATGCCAATATTCACCACAAAATCTCCGGAAATATCAGATTTTCTCCAAGATCTCCCGAATATCAGAGGGCGTAAAACTGTACACTGTGTCGCAGAACTGGCACTCCACGGGGAATGTCTTCCCCTCCTCCACGATCTGATTCAGCTCCTCCCTGCCGATGCTGATCAGCGCCGAAACCACCCGCTCCTGGGAGCAGTAGCACCGGTATTCCACCTCGGTGGTCTCCAAAAATACCACACCCAGCTCGCCGCAGACCTGTCCCAGAATGTCCTCCGGGGTCATGCCCTGCTCCAGCATGGCAGTAACCGCGCCGGCACGGCGGATGCCCCGTTCCAGCGCATCGATGGTCTCCTCCGGGGCACCGGGCAGAAGCTGCAGCAGGTAGCCGCCCGCCACCTTCACACTGCAGTCCCGGTCGATCAGAACGCCCAGCGCGCAGGCGGTGGGGGTCTGCTCGCTCTGGGCAAAATAGGCGGTCACATCGTCGCCGATCTCGCCGGATACCAGCTCCACAGAGCCGATATAGGGCTCTTTCATCTGCAAGTCACGGATGACTGTCAATGTCCCGTCAACGCCCACAGTGGCGCCCACATCCAGCTTACCGGGGAACTTCTCCACCAACGGCACATTGGGCTCCAGCACATAGCCACGGACATTGCCGATGGCATCGGACACGCAGACGATGCCGCCGATAGGACCGCCGCCCTTGATCTGCATGGTCATGGAGCCGTTTTCCACCTTTTGCATATTGCCCATCATGGACGCGGCGGTCAGCGCCCGCCCGAAGGCAGCGGTGGCATTGGGAGATGTACCTTGGATCTGGGCGCCACGGCGCACCATCTGTGTGGAACGGATGGCAACTACCTTGACAAAGCCGTCCATACTCATACCACGCACGATATAGTCTTTCATAGGATCCTTCCCTTTCTTGCTTTGATATAAATACGCTGCTCCCCCGGTCGGGGCGCTTCAAACAGCCGGTCCGCAAAGACCTCGATAGCAGTAAAGCCTGCCTGCTTCAGATAACCCACGAGCTGCTGGGCGCTGTAGGCATATTCCCGGTGCTCCTCAAAGCTTCGGTGCCAAGCTCTGCCCTGCCGCTGGAAAAGATCCATGCCGTAGGAGCAGATATTGGTTTCTTCGTCAAATTCCCCCCGCCAGACGCAATACACATCCTCGTCCTCGTCCAGAAACACCTGTCCGTCCATCGCCCGTAGCTTTTCCGGGGTATTCACATCGAAAATAAAGCAGCCGCCGGGGTTCAAAGCCCGGTAGACCCGGTGGATGGCTGCGCGGCAATCCTCCGGCTCAGTAATGTAATCCATGCTGTCCAGCGCGCACACCGCCAGATCCACCCCACGGGGCAGCTGCAGCGTCTGCAGCTTCTGGCAGACGAACAGAGGGCTGTTGTCTCTACCGGCAGCCTTATCCGCTGCCTGCATCAGCATCTCCTCAGACATATCCACGGCTGTGACCCGCAGACCCCGATCTGCCAGCAGCAGCGCCACGGAGCCTGTGCCGCAGGCAAGGTCTGCGGCAGTTCTAGGCTTCAAGCCCTCCCGCTCCAGAATGGCAAAATAGAAATCCACAACCGCACCGTAGTCCACATCGTTGGTCAGCCGGTCATAGCTTGCCGCAAGGGCATGGTAAGCATCCATCACGGTATCTCCTCACAAAAAAGCATCCCGGAACGGGTCCGGGATGCCAGAAAAGGTGTCGTTTAGCGGTTGAACAGCTTAAAGATCTCGTCGATATCGCTGACATCCACAGGCTCGGCAGCTTCCTCGGAAGCCTCAGCAGCAACAGGCTCAGCCACGGGAGCGGCAACGACCTTCGGCTTCTTGTCAAAGCCGGTGGCGATGACGGTGACACGGATCTCATCCTGGAAATCATCGGAGTAGGTAGCGCCGAAGATGATGTTGGCATCGGCATGGACAGCCTCCTGCACGATCTCGGCAGCGGTATCCACATCCTCCAGAGTCATATCCTCGGGACCGCAAACATTCACCAGAACACCGGTAGCGCCGTCGATGGAGGTCTCCAGCAGGGGGCTGGAAACTGCCAGATTGGCTGCCTCAACAGCCTTATCCTTACCGGCAGCGATGCCCACGCCCATGTGTGCCCGGCCGGCATCCTTCATGATGGCGGAAACATCGGCAAAGTCCTGATTGATGATGACCTTCTCGGAATACCCCACCAGCTCGGAGATGGACATAACAGCCTGCTTCAGCACATCGTCAGCGATGCCGAAAGCATTGGCAAAGGTGATCTTCTGGTCGGTGACATACTTCAAACGGTCATTGGGGATGATGAGCAGGGAGTCCACCTTGTCCTCCAGCTCGGCAATGCCTGCCTCAGCCTGACGCATACGGTTGGCACCCTCAAACTTGAAGGGCTTGGTAACCACAGCCACGGTAAGGATACCTGCCTCGTGAGCCAGATCAGCCACGATGGGAGCTGCGCCGGTGCCGGTGCCGCCGCCCATACCGGCGGTGATGAACACCATGTCGGTGCCTTCGAGGATCTTGGCGATGGAAGCACGGCTCTCCTCAGCGGACATCTTGCCGATCTCGGGCTTGGAGCCTGCGCCCATACCGCCGGTGAGCTTCTCACCAATCTGCACCTTATTCTCGCAAACGGACTTATTCAGATCCTGCTTATCGGTGTTGACGACGATAAAGTCCACGCCCTCTACACCGGCATCGATCATGCGGTTGATAACATTGTTGCCGGCGCCGCCGACGCCGATCACCTTGATTTTAACTACGCGCTCTTGGAAAACTTCTGCCATTTGTGCTCTCCTCCTATGTATCATTTGGCACACGGCAGCGCCGCGTGTCTGTATTTACACTCGTACTTTTACATTCTATCGTGAAAACCCGATTAGGTCAATAGAAAATCTCATTTTTCGTCAAAATATTTACAAAATATCTCAAGCGAAAACCAAATATTTTCCGGTTTTCTCAAGTAAATCGGGTAAACATGGGCTGATCGGGCATGATGGTGAAGCTGACATCGATCTCGCCGCTTTCGTATTCCGCAAGCTGGCTGACGGTCTGCTTCATGCAGCGGATCTTATAACCAAGCTGGGTGGTATCTCCCAGCTTCACCTGATACTGCTGACCGTACCACAGCTCGATATCCCGGATATCGCCCACATTCACGCTGGTCACAGTGCCGATAATGCTCTCATCCTCCATATACTGCACGATGGTCAGCGCGGCGGAAAGCTGCTCGGCAGCACGGACGGTCGCCGGAATGATCTCTCCCAGCTCATTGGTCTGAGGCTCCGGCTCCACCGCTCTGACGGTGCTGCCCACCGCAGGACTGTCCAGTGTGATACCCAAAAGGTTGGTGTACTCCCCGGCTGTTGCACCGTTGACCTGATCGATGGCTTCTCCCTCAGAGGTAATGAGCCACCACAGCCCGGTGCTGTCCTTCACAGAGTAGAGCACATCAAGCTCCTCAACAACAATATTTACCGTATCCGGCAATTTTATACCAATCCGCACGGTATCCACATAAGGCAGCTTGGCTTTGATCTGTCCGGCAGCGCGGGCTTTGCTGAAGGAAAGCAGACCGTCGCCATGCTGAATACCGGAGGCTTCAAAGATGTCGTTGGCGGTATACTTCTCGTTACCCAGCACGGTGACCTTTGTTTCGTCTACCTTGAAGAAGATGGACATACAGAAGGTCAGCGCCAGCACCACAGCCACCACGGTGACAAGCTGCAGCAGCAGCCTGCCCCGGTCAAAGGGCTGGGCAGGAGTATATACCACAGCAGGGGCATTGCCGGCAGATCTACGCCGGGTAGTGCCTTCCGTTCTGCTTTTGACAGAAGCGGTTTTTTTCGCCGGTACTGAGCGACGCTTCTTTGTCTCAGTGCTGCTCTTAGTAGCGCTGCGGGTCTTAGTGGCAGTGCCGGAAGCTTCGGCGCTTCGGGTGCGAGCCGTTGTCTTTTTCCGCCGTGTATCGGTTTTCGCGGAGCCGGAGGCGGTCTTTCGTCTCCGAGTTCCGGTTCTTTCGTTGGTTTCCATGGGCTTACTCCTTATTTGCGTGCCAATTCTTCCATAATATCGCAGATCCGCTCCGCGCTGTCAAGCACCACCGACCCCCGCAGGGCTGTGCTCATGACATCATAACGGCTTTTGTCCGACAGGATCCGCTGTACCTGTTCCATCAAATATTCCGCGGTACAATCCTTTTCCAGCACCACCACCGCGCCGCCGCGAGCTTCGATGGCACGGGCATTCTTTTCCTGATGGTTGTCGGTAACATTAGGGGAAGGGATCAAAATGCAGGGCGTACCGGAGGCTGCGATCTCGTTGCAGCTGGAAGCGCCTGCACGGCTGATGACCACATCCGCAGCCGCCATCACCGTGGGCATATCGTATATGTACTCCCGCAGCTCCACAGAACCTTGGGATACATCCACACCCTTTTCCTTCACCAGCTCCGGCATCCATTCCCAGCCGAATTTACCCACGCCGTGGATATGCTGATAGGGAAAGCCCTGCGCCTGCTCCAGCACCATAAAATCCGCCATGGCAAGATTCATGGCTCTCGCGCCTTGGCTGCCGAAGGTAGAAACGATCAGCGGACGCTGATCCAAGCCCAGCGCCTGCCGTGCCGCCGCCTTATCGGCATAGACGAACTCCCGGCGGACAGGCATACCGACAGCTTGCGCTTTTTCGGGATGCTTATAGTGGGCGCGGCTTTCTTCAAAGCACACCAGCACCCGGTCTGCCCAATCCGCTGCCATACGGGTGGTCAGACCCGGCATGGCGTTTGCCTCATGGACACAGACAGGGATCTTCATCTGTTTACCTGCCCGAAGCATGGGGAAGCTGGCATAGCCGCCTGTTCCAAGGATCACATCGGGCTGAAACTGGCGAATGATCTGCTTGCAGCCTTTGATGGCGGAAAAAACATTCTTCACCGCCTTGATATTGTTTTTCAGCCCGGTCAGATTCAGCTTCCGAGACATTCCGCTGGTAGGAAAGGTACGCAGCGCAAAGCCCGCCTTGGGCACAAGCTGCTCCTCCATGTGGCCGGTGGCGCCCACAAAGAGGATCTTGCTGTCGGGATAGCGTTCCTTCCAAATATTTGCCACTGCGATGGCGGGGTTAATATGTCCACCGGTGCCGCCGCAGGTAAAGATCACATTCATGGCAGTTCCTCCTGTCGTTTTGGTCGGTTACGGCAGCGGGAAACGGCAAGCACGATGCCCATTTCTCCCAAATTCACTGCCAGCGCCGTTCCTCCGTAGGAGAAAAACGGCAGTGCGATGCCCGTGGAGGGCAGAAGATTGGTGACCACGCCCAGATTCAGCACGGTCTGCACGGCGATGAGGGTAACCAGCCCCGCCGCCAGCACTGTGGAGAACCGGTCCGGCGCACGCAGGGCGATCCAATAGCCCCGCAGGATCAGCGCAGCGAACAGCGCCACGATCAGCAGCGCTCCCACAAGTCCCAGTTCCTCACAAATGATCGCAAAGATATAATCGTTATACTGAAAGGGCAGGTACAGATACTTCTGCCTGCTCTTTCCGAAGCCCAGACCGAACAGCCCGCCGGAGCCGATGGCATACAGCGACTGCAGTATCTGGTAGCCGGTATCTCCGGGGTCTGCCTCCGGGTGGAGCCATGCGGTGATCCGGTCTCCGGCATAGCCCATGAAGCTGACATAGATGACGACGAACACCACCGCGCAGCCGGCACCTGCCAGCAGCCATTTGGGGCTTGTTCCCGCCACGAACATCATCACCACCGCTACCATGCCCATAAGCATAATGGCGGAAAGATGCTTTTCCAGCGCCAGCGGCACCAGGATACCCAGCAGCGCCGCGCCAAAGCCCAGCACACCGTAGCGAAACTGCCGGGCATTTTTGCCAAACCCTCTGGTCAGCCTTGCAAACAGGACGATCAGAGTAAATTTGGCGATCTCTGAGGGCTGAAACTGCAGCCCCGCAATATTAATCCACCGTCTTGCCCCGTTGACGGACTCCCCCATCACCAGCACGCTCAGCAGCAGCACGATACTGATGCCGTAGAGCCACCAAGCGGTGTTTTTCCACACATCGGCGCCGATGCGGCTGAGAAACGCCATGGCAGCAAGTCCGATGGCGGCACAGACAGCCTGCTTTTGCAGATATCGGGTGGATATTTGGTAGCCGGTGTCATACATGCTCTGGGCAGAGCTGGCAGAATAGAGCATGGTCAGCCCCACCGCCAGAAGCAGCAGCACCAATATCAGAAACGGAATATCCACACCCTCCCCCGTCCGCTTTGCGGCACGGCGGTCCTCTTTGGCATACAGAGTACGCTCTGCAGCCATACAGGTCTCCTTTCCGGAATTATCCCAGTCTGCCCGAAATGCCGAACCATGCCAGCACACACATCACAGCGGACACAAGAGCAAAGGTAATGACGATCTTTTCTTCCTTCCAACCGCACATTTCAAAATGGTGGTGGATGGGAGACATTTTGAACAGCCGCTTTCCGTGGGTCAGCTTGAAGTAGCCCACCTGCAATATCACGGACAGGGTCTCCACGATGTAAACAAAGCCCACAAGGATCAGCACCAGCGGCATATCCAGCGCAAAAGCCAGCGCGCAGACCGCACCGCCCAAGAACAAAGAGCCGGTATCTCCCATGAACACCTTTGCCGGATGCCAGTTAAAGAACAGGTAAGCGATAAGTCCGCCCACCAGCGCAGCAGGCAGCAACGCCAGATCCCACTTGCCCAGCATGGCAGCAGAAGCGGCAAAGAAGATCATCACCGGGATGGTGACGGAGCTGCTCAAACCGTCCACGCCATCGGTAAGATTCACAGCATTGACACAGCCCACCATAACAAACATAGCAAAGAAGATATACAAAATGGGATGGATATGCAGCGTCACATTGAAGAAGGGCACATACAGGTCTGTGGTCATGATGCCCTGCCGGTAAAGAATGTACAGGTAAATGGCAGATACCGCCATCTGCAGCATGGATTTCTGAATGGCGGTCAGACCCAGATCCCGCTTGAACTTGACCTTGCAGAAATCGTCCAAGAAGCCAACAAGACCAAAGCACAGGCTCAGCGCCAGCACATAGAAAACAGAGTAGTCCTCCATGGCGGGAATATTGGCAAGCAGACACAAAATGGCGGCGAAAATGAACATCAATCCACCCATCAGGGGGGTGCCTGCCTTAATATTGTGCCAAGTGGGGCCGATATCCCGGACGGATTGACCAGCCTTCAGCGCCCGCAGCACGGGCAGCAGAAAATAGCCGATCACGCCGCAGAGCACGCAGCCTGCCACCGCTGTAAGAAGCAATCGAATCATGGTATTTCCTCCGCTTATGTTTTCTCTAGAAAATCGTTCAAGATCAGCTCCATGCGCATACCGCGGCTGCCCTTGAACAACAGAACATCTCCCTTACGGGTCACATTCCGCAAGGATGCCGCCAGCTGCATGGCATCGTCAAACACGCCGATGTCCTTTTCCGGCATACCGCCGGTAAGCGCGCCGCTTGCTACCCGGTTGGCATTGGCCCCGTAGGCAAAGACCATGTCCGCCTTTTCCGCGGCGATCCTGCCTACCCGGTAATGCTCTGCCTGAGAGCTGGCACCCAGCTCCAGCATATCTCCCAGCACGGCGATCCGCCGCCCGCCGCGGTTGCCCAGCACCTGCAGCGCCGCCGCCATGGATTCCGGACCTGCATTGTAGCAATCCTCAATGATGGTAAAGCCCTTTTTCTCATAGATCTGCTGGCGGCCCTCCATATTTTGGAAGCCACCCAGACGCAGCCGGAGCTGCTCCGGCGCTACGCCAAGCTGCTGCCCCACAGCCACTGCCGCCAGCGCGTCGGTGATGTAGTGCTCGCCTTCTACAGCCAGCTCCACAGGGAACTCACCGCTGCCGCTGCGGACGGTAAACCGGGTCTGCCCCAGCTCCACCGCTGTATCGCAGCCCAAAACCTTGCAAAGACCGCTGTCCCTGCCGAAAAACACGGTGGAGATTCCGCTGCCGGTCTGGGTGGACAGCTTATCGTCATCCCCGTTCAGCAGCAGCACGGAATTTTCCGTCATGCCTTGGGTGATCTCCATTTTTGCCCGCAAAATGCCGTCCCGAGAGCCAAGATGCTCAATGTGCATGGTGCCGATGTTTACGATGACGCCCACATCCGGGCAGGCAATCTTGGAAAGGTAGGCGATCTCTCCAAAATGGTTCATGCCCATTTCCAGCACAGCCACCTGGGTATCCTCCGGCATAGCGAGGATCGCCATGGGCATACCGATGTCGTTGTTGTGGTTTGCCGGGGTCTTTGCCACCCGGTAGCTGCCCTCCAGCACACAGGCGATCATTTCCTTGGTGGTGCTCTTGCCAACAGATCCTGTGACACCTACTACCTGCATGCCGATGCGCTGCCGCTCCCGGTGGGCGATCTGTCCCAGCGCCAGCCGGGGATCCTCCACATAAATTGCAGGGTAATCTCCCACGCTGCGGCGGCACAGAACCGCTGCAGCACCCTTTTCCATGGCGGCAGGGATAAAATCATGTCCGTCCCGGGCGCCCTCCAAAACGATAAAAAGCTGACCCGGCTCTATTTTACGGGTGTCGTTATTGGCACCCAGAAAGGTAATATCCGCATACTTGGGGTCTACCCGACCGCCGCACCACGCGGCAGCCTGCCCCAAAGTGATCTTACCCATTTGTTTCCCCCATTTCCGACAGGTATTCGGCAACTACCTCGCGCTCATCCAGATGATGCTTCACGCCGCAGATGTCCTGATAGGTCTCATGACCCTTTCCTGCCAGTATGATTATATCATTTTTTTCCGCAATGTCCATAGCTCTGTGGATAGCTTCCACACGATTTTCGATAACTTCCCAGTTTTTTGCGGTCTGGGGGATGCCTTTTACGATATCCTCAATGATCGCCATAGGCGCTTCCGTACGGGGATTATCGGAGGTGATGATGGCGATATCCGCAATTTCCGCGCCGATCTTGCCCATGATGGGTCGCTTGATGGGGTCGCGGTCACCGCCGCAGCCGAACACCGCAATGACTCTGCCCTTGCAGAAGCCGCGGACAGCGCTGAGCACATTTTCCAGTCCGTCGGGAGTATGGGCATAGTCGATCAGCACCGTATAGGGAGTCTGGGGAGTGGGAACCACCTCTACCCTGCCCTTGACGCCCTTTGCCGTTGCCAGCGCAGCGGCGGCATCGGCAAGGGAGATCCCCAGCTCATGGGCAACACCCAGCACCGTCAAGGCATTGTATACCGTGAATTTTCCGGGAATGGGCAGCTTGACGCTTACTCTCTCGCCGCCGCATACGGCAGTAAAGGAAACACCCTCGCTTTCCAAGGTCACATCCTCCGCTGAAATTCCCGCACCGGACTTCAAGGAGGTGGTCAGCACCGGGCAGCCCGCTCCGGCGATGATACGGCTTGCATAGCTGTCATCGGCATTGACAACACCCCTGCCGCAGCGGGAGAACAGCAGCGCTTTGGCGTCGCAGTAGGCATCCATGGTCTTGTGGAAATCCAGATGATCCTCTGTCAGATTGGTAAATGCCGCCACATCATAGTGTACGCCCCCGACCCGTTCCAGCTCCAGCGCATGGGAGGATACCTCCATCACCACATAGCCGCAGCGCGCGTCACGCATGGCGGCAAACAGCGCCTGCAGCTCCAAGCTTTCCGGAGTGGTGCGCTCGGTAGGCACGGATACATCTCCGATCTGATTCTCCATAGTGCCGATAAGCCCCACCTTTGCCCCCTTGACCTGCTGGAGAATGTGCTTCAGCAGCAATGTCACAGAAGTCTTGCCGTTGGTTCCGGTGATACCCACCATGGTCATGGACTTGGCAGGATTTCCGTAGAAATTACCGCTGACCTGTGCCAGTGCCAGCCGATCGGAGCTGACCAGTACATAGGGGATATCCGTTTGGGGCTTCTTTGCGGTGAGCACCACCGCAGCGCCCTTTTCCAGCGCCATGGGGACAAAGCGGTTGCCGTCGGCAGCAAAGCCTGCCACGGCAGCAAACAGCCCGCAGGGGGTCACCTTCCGGGAATCATAGGCAACGGCGGTTATTTCCAGCTCCGGGTCTGCGGTGCATTCCAATACATCGACCCCTAACAGCAATTCTTTCAGCTTCATAATGCTTTCTCCTTTGTACGGCGGTCAGTCTGCCGCCTGTGTATCGATAAATGTCAGTTTAATTGTCGTTCCTGTTTCCACTTCTGTTCCGGCGGCTGCCGATTGAGCGCACACCGTAACGCTGGGAGAAACCTCCGTGTTTCCGGTCACCAGAACATATAGCCCCAGCAGACCTGCCGCGTCACTTGCCTGCTGGCGGGTCATACCCGTGAAATCCGGCACCGCAACAGAGGTGTTTTCCACATCCTCTGAAAAATAAAGGAGTATCTGGCTCTCTCCCGGCACGGTCTGCCCTGCTGCGGGAAGCTGCCCGGTTACCGTTTCGCCTATGCCAACGCTTCGGCTGGATAGTCCCTCGGCGCTCAGCGCTTTCTCGGCTTCCTTGGCTGTCATACCGGTATAATCAGCAAGGGTGACGGTCTGTGCCGCCGCTTCCGTACCGGCGGCGGTCTTTTCCACGCCCAGATAGGGCAGGATGTCCGCCATTACCGCGCCCACGGTGGGCGCTGCCATGACACCGCCGGAGATATACAGCCCGGTAGTGCGTGAGGGAGTGTCCAGCGCCACCAATACAATATACCGCGGATCGTCCATGGGCGCAACCCCCACAAATGATACGATTTTATCCAGCACCCGCTGCCCATTTTCATCAAAAACATCGATTTTTTCGCTGGTACCCGTCTTTCCCCCTATGGAATATCCGGCAACGGAGGCATTTTTTGCCGTTCCCACTGCCACCACGGATTCCATTAGAGCGCACATGGTCTTGGAGGTCTCCGGGGAGACCGTCTGCCCCACCACTGTTGGCTCCTGCTTCAAAACCGTGTTTCCGTCGGCATCGATCACCTCGGAGACCAGATAGGGCTCCATCAGATTGCCGCCGTTGACCACGGAGGCAATAGCGGTGACAAGCTGCAGCGGTGTCAGCTTGAAGGTCTGCCCAAAAGAACCGGAGGTCAGTGATGCCGTGCCCCACTTGTCCGTGTCGGTGACCAGCGCCTTGTCAAAAAACACGCCCTTGCTCTCCCCTGCCAGATCGATTCCGGTCTTTCGCAGGATGCCGAAGCGCTCTACATATTCATAAAACCGCTCACCGCCCAGCTTTAAGGCGATGTGGGCAAAGGCAAGGTTGCAGGAGTTCTGCAGCGCTTGCGGTGTTTTCTCCGCGCCGTGGCCTGTGGAGCGCCAGCAGTGCAGAAGCTGGGCTCTGCCCGGGATCTGCTCCGCGCCCTTGCAATAGAAATTGGTATCCAGATCAATGGCGCCGCAATCCAGCGCCGCCGCCATGGTCAGCACCTTAAAGGTAGAGCCCGGCTCGTAGCCGTCGGAAATGCAGCGGTTGCGCCACTGCTTCAGCCTTGCTTCCTGCAACGCCTGCTGATAGGTCTGCTTTCCGGCGGTATAGGCATCGCTGCCCTCCTGCTCCATCAGATATGCCAGCCGCATACTGCTGAGCTTTGAAGCGGTCTCCGGGTCGGCGATCTCGGCATAGGCGTTGGGATCGTAGCTGCCCAAGGTCGCCATAGCAAGGATCTCCCCGGTGTCCACATCCATCACCATGCCAAAAGCCCCGTTTTCCACCTGATAGCGGTCAATGGCGCTGCGCAGCTGCTTTTCAAGACATGCCTGCACCGTCATATCCAGCGTCAGGATCAGGCTGCAGCCGCTTTTTGATGCCACATATTTTTCATAGGAATAGGGCATATCCATCTCATTGTTGCCCTTGGTGGTAATGACCCGTCCGGCTGTACCCTCCAGAAAGCTGTTGTAGCTTGCTTCCAGCCCCTCAGAGCCGGTATTGGACAGGTTGGTAAAACCGATGACCTGCGCCGCCAGCGAGCCGTAGGGGTAATACCGCTGGGAGCTTGGCTCCAAATGGATGCCGGACACACCGCTTTCGTTGATATAACTGCGGATTTGGGCTGCGGTGTCCTCACGGACCCGCTGGGCGATCTGCTTGTAGCGCTTGGTGATGTCCTGCCCCTGCGCCTTGATCCATGCGGGCTCCAGCTCCAATATCTCTCCCAGTACCTCGGAGACTTCCTCCAGATCCGCCTTGGACTGCTTCAGCTCATGGGGATCCAGATACACATTCTCCACACTTTGGGAGGTGGCAAGAATGTTCATGTTCCTGTCCAGTATCTGCCCGCGGTCGGCAGTGACCGCGGTGGTTCGGGTCTGATTCCGCAGTGCCAGACCGGAATAATAGCTGTAATCGGTGACCATCAGCGAATACAGCCGCAGCGCCACCGGCACAAATGCCGCCAGCCCCAAGATCGCTGCCACCGCCAAGATCCGCCTGTGCTGTCCGCTGTCAAAGCGAAGTCTTTCGTACTGCCTCTTCCTTCCCTTGCCCATGATCCCGCCCTCCCGGATACAATAAGGCTTTGAATGGGCAGTAAGGGGAACCCTCACTGCCCATTTGCAGCCGCTATTGTAATCTTATTGGCGGAGATGATCATTATGCGAAGGGATCATCCCAATTTGCCAGAAATCGCTCCCAGAGCGAGGGCTGAACCGGTTCTTCCGGAGCTTCGATGGTGATGGCGATATGCTGTGCCTGCTCGATGGGGATCATACCCAGCGCCAGCGCCTTTTCCTCCACATCCGCAAGATCCAAGCCTGCCTCATACTCGTGATGCAGCACGATGTTCTTCTGCGCCATGGTGCCGATATATTTTTCCAGCGCAACGGTCTGCTGCTGCATGGCGCTGTACTGTGCCGCTCCAACGAGGATCAGCACCAGCATGACCACGGACATCAAAAGCCCAACTGCCACCAGCGGATCGATCCTGACCACACGCTGGGGCTGCTGCTTCTGACGCACATGGCGCCGCCGCTGAGGCTGGGGAAGCACCTCCGGTTCTAACTTCCGGGCAGCATTGCCGTATACATAGTCATAGCGTACATACTGTACATCCGGCTTTTTCAGTGCCATGGCGCTTCCTCCTGAACATTATATTTTTTCACATACACGCAGCTTGGCGCTGCGGGCTCTGGGATTGATATTCAGCTCTTCCTGCCCCGACACGATGGGCTTGCGGGAAACCAGCTTTACCTTGGGCTTCTTGCCGCAGACACACACCGGGAAATTGGGTGGGCAGGTGCAGCCCTTGGAGGCTGCCGCCATGGCGGTCTTTACGATCCGATCCTCCAGAGAATGGAAGGTGATCACCGCCATCCTGCCACCGCTGCGCAGCAGGTCAAGGGCATCTGCCATTACCTTTTCTACAGAGCCCAGCTCATCGTTGACGGCAATGCGGATGGCTTGAAAGCTGCGCTTTGCCGGGTGCTGCTTCTCCCGCAGCGCCGCAGCAGGCATTGCCGAGCGGATGATATCCACCAGCTCCAAGGTTGTCTCGATGGGCATTTCCTCCCGGCGGCGGCAGATAGCTGCCGCGATCTGGGGGGCATAGCGCTCCTCGCCGTAGTCATACAAGATCCGCTTCAGCTCCTCTTGAGACCATGTGTTCACCACCGTGTGGGCGCTGAGGCTGTCCTCGCTGTTCATGCGCATATCCAGCGGCGCATCCGCCATATAGGAAAATCCACGCTGCGCGTCGTCAAGCTGGGGAGAAGAAACCCCAAGATCCAGCAGTATGCCGTCCACAGCCTCGATGCCCAGCTCATCCAGCACCCGGGCGATGTCGCAGAAGTTTGCGTGAACCAGCTTTACCCGGTCGCCATAGGGGGCTAGCCGCTCAGCCGCCGCCTGCAGCGCCACCGGGTCACGGTCGATGCCGATCAGCGTGCCTGTGGTGAGCTTTTGGGCAATGCGGCTGGAATGTCCCGCACCGCCTAAGGTGCCGTCTACATAGATACCGTCGGGCTTGATGTCAAGGGCGTCGATACACTCCTGCAACAGCACCGATACATGATAAAATTCACTCATAGACCAATTGCCTCCAAGGAAGCAAGCAGCTTTTCGGGAGTGAGATTCTCCCGCTCAAAGGCAGCAAAAGCATCGGCAGCCCATATCTCCGCCTGTCCCGCTCTGCCCACGATCATGACCTCCCGGTCGATGCCCGCGTAATCCAGCAGGGATTGGGGCAAACCGAAGCGAAACTGCCTATCGGGATTGCACTGGCTGGCGTTCATAAAGATCAGACTGGTAGCAGCGCCCCGCTGGGAGATGGGCAGGTTGTTATAGTTCTCCATCAAGGTCTGCCAATCGGCAGCGGTATATACGGTGAGACAGCTATGACCGCAGTTGACACCCAGTGTCACATAGAAGTCCTCTCCCAGCTCACTGCGTAGCTTCGCAGGAACAAAGAGACGGTTTTTATCGTCCATTTTGGCAGGATACTTTCCGATCACAGCGTTTCACCTCCATTTCGCTCCACTTTACTACCATTTTGCACCCTTTTCCAACAGTATAAATCCAATCATTTCAAAAATCAATCACTTTTTACAGAAAACTTAAGATTTTTTTGAAAAAAGTACCGAAAAACCGCATTTTTAGAACGATTGTTCTAAAAATGCGGTGATTTTTCTGCCGTTTATTGAAACTGTACGGCACCGTTTTCCAGCCGGCAGCGGATCTTGACAGGCTTTTTCGACACCTTCAGCAGAAACACCGCCAGCGGTCCTTCCACCTGCTCCTGCACCAAATGCCGCATCTGCCGGGCACCGTCCTTGCCCCGGCATTTTCCGCTGAGGCTATGAGCAAGCTCCCGGGGCAGCACCAGTTCCATCCCCGCCGCCTCTGTGCGCCGCTGAAGCTGATGCAGGTATTTTTCCGCCACGGCAGCCATAGCGGCATCATCCAGCGGCGCAAAGCATACGGTTTTGTCGATCCGCCCCAGAAATTCCGGAGAAAAATGCTGCCGCAGGGCGGTGTCGGTCTTACTCTCCCGTCCTGTGGGCTGGAAGCCCAGACCCTCATTCTTGATCTCCGCGCCCACATTAGAGGTCATGACCACGATGGCATTTTTGAAGCTGACCCGACGGCCTGTGGAGTCCGTCAAGACCCCCTCCTCCATGATCTGCAGCAAAATACCCGTCACATCCGGGTGCGCCTTTTCCAGCTCATCCAGCAGCACCAGACAGTAAGGGCGGCGGCGCACCGCCTCTGTCAGCTTGCCTCCCTCCTCATAGCCCACATAGCCGGGAGGAGCACCGATGAGCCGGGAAACGGATTGCTTCTCCATATATTCCGTCATATCCAAACGGATCATGGCATCCTGATTTCCGTAAAGCTCCTCCGCCAGCGCGCGGCACAGCTCCGTCTTGCCCACGCCGGTTGGACCTGTGAACAGCATACTGGCAATGGGACGGGAGGCATCCCGAATGCCCGAAAGCCCCCGGCGGACGGTCTGTGCCACAGCAGACACCGCCTGCTCCTGTCCCACGACCCTTGCCGACAGGATCTTCTCCAGCTCCAGCAGCCGCTGGCGCTCATCCGCCGTCAGCCGCCCCACCGGAATACCTGTTCGCTGGGACACTGCCCACGCCACATCGGCTTCGGTAACGCAGCGCTGGCGCTTGACCTCCCCGGTCTTTGCACCGATCCGCTGCATACGGTCCCGCAGCTCCGCCGCCCGTTCAAAGCGGCTTTCCCGCACAGCATCGTGAAGCTCCTGCTCCAGCTCCCGGCGCAAGCCTTTTCCGGTCTGCAGTTCCTCCATCCGGGCATGGGATGCTCCCTCGTCCAGCAGGTCGATTGCTTTATCCGGCAGATATAGCTCCGGCAGGTAGCGAACCGACAGCCGCACCGCTTCCCGAATGGCTTCCTCGGTGATCCGCATCCGGTGGTGACATTCCAAGCCCGGACGCAGCCCCCGGAGAATGGACAGTGTGGCAGCCTGATCCGGCTCCTCCACCGTCACCGGACGAAACCGCCGCTCCAGTGCCGGATCCTTTTCAATATACTTGCGGTACTCCGTCAGCGTGGTGGCTCCCAGCATCTGCAGCTCTCCCCTGCCCAGCGCGGGCTTGAAGATATTCGCTGCATCGATGGCACCCTCAGCAGCTCCTGCACCCACGATGGTATGCATCTCATCCACAAACAGTATCACATCGCCGCTGCGCTTGATCTCCGCCAGTACATCCCGCAGCCGCTCCTCAAATTCTCCACGGTACTTGGTGCCTGCCACCAGATTCGCCATATTCAAACTCACCAGCCGTTTATCCTTCAGCTGAGGCGGCACGGCACCTGCCGCCATCCGCTGGGCAAGCCCCTCGGCGATGGCAGTTTTTCCTACACCGGGCTCTCCGATCAGCGCCGGATTGTTCTTATTCTTCCGGCTCAGGATCCCGATCACCGTTTCGATCTCCCGCTCCCTGCCGATAACAGGATCCATAGTCGCCGCCTTCTGCAGCAGATCCTCGCTGAATTGCTCCAATAGCTTCGTAGCCGTTACCTCCTTTTTCCGTCCGGGCTCTCCCCGGCGATGCCACCTTTGATGCTCCACCGCCCGGGTAAACAGTTCCCCGGCATCTACACCGCCCAGCTCCAGCAAGGATCGGGCGCCGCAGCTTTCCCTGCGCAGCAGAGAAAGCAGGATATGCATACTTTCCACCTGTTCGCTTCCGCTTGAGCGTGCCTCCTGTACCGCACCCCGAAGGATGCGTTTTGCCTGCACCGTAAAGCCTTGGGGCAGAGGCAGCCCCGCCGTGCCTGTTCCGCAGATAACACCTGCCAGCCGGATGCCTGTTTCCGCGTCCAGACCGGCGGTATACAGCAAAATTCCCGGAAGTCCCCGGGATTCCGTCAGCGCCAGCAGCAGGTGGATGCTTCCCACATAACTGTGCCCCATGACCCGTGCCCTTCTGGCAGCAAGCAGGATCAAATCCGAAGCATCAGACGAATATTGCACCCCCGATCCCCCCTTTGCCCGAGGATTCTCCCCACCGAACATAAAAAATATACGGAACTTTAGAAAAAAACATTGCATTTTCCAAAATCCATGTTAGAATAAAAATGCGTTATGTACTTAATGCACAATTACACAGATATGGAGGGAAAATCATGGCTTACAAAATCACTGATGCTTGCGTCAAGTGCGGCACCTGCGTTGACAACTGCCCCGTTGAGGCTATCTCTGAGGGCGAGGACAAGTATGTCATCGACGCCGATCTGTGCGTTGACTGCGGCACTTGCGTTGACAACTGCCCCGTTGAGGCTATTGAGGAAGGCTAATTCCCCAAAACAGCAGTCGGTCTGCGCACCCGGCGATGCCGGCGGCGCAGGCCGGCTTTTTCTTATTTGGAGATGATCGGATGGAAACTCTGCACAATGGCTATACCTTGGACATCTGCACCGGCGGTTTTCCCCTCAGTACCGATTCCATGGCTCTGGCAGGCTTTGTAAAGCTGAAACGGCAGGAAAATGTGCTGGATCTGGGCTCCGGCTGCGGCACACTGGGACTTCTGCTGTGCGCCAAGGATCCCGGCTGCACCGTCACCGGTGTGGAGCTGGACGAAAACGCCCATAATACCGCATTGGAAAACAGCCGCCGTAACGGTCTTTCCACCCGTCTTACCAGTATATGTCTGGATCTAACGCAAATCCCATCGCAATTTGCCGCAGGCAGCTTTTCCGCCTGCGTATCCAATCCCCCCTATTTTTCCGGCGGTCCTGCCAGCGAGACCCATGCCGCCGCCCGCCGGGAGGAGCATTGCTCTCTGGAGGATCTGATGCGCAGCGCCGCATGGGCTTTGCGCTATGGGGGCAGCTTTTTTCTTGTTCACAGACCGGAGCGGCTGGCACAGATCTGCTCCTTGGGCAGCCGGTATCTGCTGGAGCCCAAACGGTTGTGCCTGCTTCGCCACCGGCAGGACGGTCCTGTGACGCTGGTGCTGGTGGAATGCCGCAAGGGCGGCAAGCCGGGACTTCTCTGGGAGGAGCTGGTGCTGTTCCATGCCGACGGCTCCCCCACCGACGATTATAAAAAACTATACCACCTGTAGGAGGTCTTTCCATGGCAGGCATGCTGTATCTTGTTCCCACCCCCATCGGCAATCTGGGGGATATCTCCCAGCGCTGCCGGGAAACGCTGGAGCAGGCGGATTTCATCGCCGCCGAGGACACCCGTGTCACCCTGAAGCTGCTGAACCATCTGGGCATCAAAAAAAGCCTTGTCAGCTACTACGAGCACAACAAGGCGTTTAAGGGTAATGTAATTTTGGATCGGATCCTTGCCGGAGAGACCTGTGCGCTGGTATCTGACGCAGGCAGTCCCGCCATCTCCGATCCCGGCGAGGATCTGGTACGGCAATGTGCCGAGGCAGGCATCACCGTCTGCGCCATCCCCGGTCCCTGCGCCGTGATCACCGCATTGAGCATCTCCGGGCAAAGCACCGGGCGGTTCTGCTTTGAAGGCTTTCTGTCCACCGCAAAGAAAAGCCGCCGGGAGCATCTGGCTGCGCTGGAAAAAGAGACGCGAACCATGGTGTTTTACGAAGCGCCGCATAAGCTGCTGTCCACCCTTGAGGACATGGCGCAGGTCTTTGGTGCTGACCGTCCTATCAGCCTTTGCCGTGAGCTGACCAAGCTTCATGAGGAAGTGGTGCGCACCACACTTGGCGAGGCAGTAGAAAAATATACTCAGCAGTCCCCCAAGGGAGAATTTGTGCTGGTGGTGGCAGGAGCTGTTCTTGAGCAGCCGGAGGCAGCCACCGAGACCGATGCCGCTGCCTGTGTGGCAGAGCTGATGGCACAGGGGCTTAGCCGCAAGGACGCGGTAAAGCAGGCGGCAAAGACACTGAATCTTCCTAAAAATGTGGTCTACGATGCTGCCTTGGCAGCAGACCGGGAAGAAGAATAAGCCGCAGGGGCGCTCACCGGAGCGCCCCTGTTTTCATTTTCAAATCCCGATTTGTCGACATGTTTGCACCGCACCCAAAGGCCCCCTTGTGTAAAGGGGGCTGTCAAAAATCTATTTGATTTTTGACTGGGGGATTGTAAGGTTTCGATACGGAACAATCCCTTGATTTTCAGGGTCTTTTTGGCGGTATTTCCTAGGGAGCTGTGGAGACTTGA
>JAFQFP010000023.1 GCA_017398625.1 Oscillospiraceae bacterium | reverse complement strand
TTGTGTTTGGCGCGACAAGTATAACAACATTCGTCCTCATGAGGCATTGGGGATGAAACGACCATGTGAAGTTTACGAGCCAAGTCAGCGGCAATACAGCGAGAATGTCAAAAAGTACGAATATGGTGGGGAGTACCATGTAATCAAGGTAAACAGCTGGGGCTATGTCCGGTTCGATAAATGGCAG
This sequence comes from Oscillospiraceae bacterium, assembly GCA_017398625.1. Lineage (GTDB taxonomy): Bacteria > Bacillota > Clostridia > Oscillospirales > Oscillospiraceae > Faecousia. Next base: position 28,567 of record JAFQFP010000023.1, on the reverse strand, counting down.
GTCTATTTGAGCGAAACAATGAAAGAACAGCATATCGAATTCAGACCAAGTCCTAACGGTGAAACATTTGTTGCCTGCTATCGTAATTTCAAAATTGCGGAGTTTGATACAGAAAGCGGACAGTTGCTTCACCGCACTATTGCGAGGATGTAGGTTGTGTACTATGTCCTTACACTGGTGTGTACCATGTTACACTTGACACAATGACCGCCCCTACAAGAGAATTGGTAGATTTCCGGTTTTTTGACAGACTGAAGGGACGCGGCTCTCCGCGTCCCTTTTGCTTCCCTTCTGCAAGCGCTGCAGCCAATGGCTCATCAATCGGAATTTGAAGGCGCGGATGTCCGCAAGGATAGTACTTGCAAAACGGTATGTTTTGGGGTAAACTGAAAACAGAAGTGTAGGTGTGCCTGCTGATGAAGAACAGGCTTTGCATATATGTGCTGCGTGGCAGGCAAACTATGTGCGCAAAAATTACGGCAGCAGAATAAAGGAAGAAAAGGGGGGCGAATCATGCCGTTATCCGCAAAAACCGTTCGTGGCCAGCTTGGGCTGATGCAGCCCCTGCTGAACAACTGCTCTCTTAAGACTCTGCGCAGAGGGCAAAATAAGCTGGGTGAGCTGATGGAAGCCCGTCACCGCCGGCAGTGTACGGTGAAGGAGCATTCCTTTGACCGGTTTTCCGGTGCGTGGGTCATGCCCAAGGACAAGCGCCGTGACGGCGTGATCCTCTATCTCCACGGCGGCGGCTATACCTGCGGCGGTTTGGAATATGCCCTAGGTTTTGGAAGCGCGCTGGCGGCGGAGTGCGGAACGCGGGTGTTCTGCGCTGCCTACCGTCTGGCACCGGAAGCGCCATTCCCGGCGGCGGTGGAGGATGCGGTAGAGGCATACCGCTATCTGCTGGACAAGGGCTACAGCCACATCACCCTCTGCGGTGAAAGCGCCGGAGGCGGTCTTTGCTATGCCTTGTGCGTCCGTCTGCGGGAGCTGGGACTTGCCATGCCCAAGGGCATCATTGCCATCTCCCCGTGGGTGGATCTGACATTGTCCGGGGGATCCTATACCCAAAATCAAAAGAGTGACCCCAGCCTGACCCTGCAGGCGCTGAAATTTTTCTCCGATTGCTATACATCCGAAAAGAATGACCCCCTTGCCTCTCCCCTGTTTGCGGAGCTTACGGGAATACCGCCGTCGCTGATCTTTACAGCGGCAGAGGAGCTGCTGCGCAGCGATGCCCATGCCCTCCACGAAAAGCTCCGGCAGGCAGGCTGTGCCAGCCGGCTCATGGAAAAGGCGGAGCGGTGGCACGCCTATGTAGTCTACACACTGGCGGAGGACAAAAAGGATCTGGAGACCATCAATCAGTTCTTAAGCCGGGTAATGCTGCCGGAGCGGAAGCAGCGGTGGATGCGGCTGGACAACGCGGCAAAGATCTATCCCGCAGCCCGCAGCCAGAATTGGAGCAATATATTCCGCGTTTCCGCAACCTTGAAAGAGCCGGTGGACACCGCTGTGCTGCGGTCGGCGCTGGATGTAACGGTACGGCGGTTTCCCTCCATTGCCGCACGGCTGCGCAGGGGTGTGTTCTGGTATTATCTGGAGCAGATCAAGGCAGCGCCGCCCATCGCACAGGAATACAGCTATCCCCTGTCCCGAATGTCCGCTGAGGAGATCCGCCGCTGTGCCTTTCGGGTGATCGTATATGAAAACCGCATCGCCATTGAGCTGTTTCACTCCCTCACCGACGGCAACGGCGCGCTGGTATTTCTTAAAACCCTGCTGGCGGAGTACCTACAGCAGCGCTGCGGTGTCCGTATCCCTGCGGAAAACGGGGTTTTAGGTCGGCTTGAGGAGCCCTCGGAGGAGGAGCTGGAGGACAGCTTTCCCAAATATGCCGGCCCTGTCAGCGCCAGCCGAAAGGAGAATACCGCGTGGCATCTTTCCGGCACCACGGAGACAGACGGCTTTAACCATCTGACCTGTTTTCGGCTTCCGGTGGCGGCGGTGCTGGAAAAAGCCCACGAATACGGGGTCAGCCTTACCGTGTTTTTGACCGCTGCCATGATGCAGGCGCTGCAGGATATGCAGCGGCAGCAGGTGCCCCGGCAGAACCGCCGAAAACCCATCAAGGTGCTGATCCCGGTGAATCTGCGGAATCTGTTTCCCAGCCGTACGCTGCGCAATTTTGCCCTGTATGTCACCCCGGAGATCCAGCCGGAGCTGGGAGAATACAGCTTTTCCGAGATCTGCAGCGTGATCCGGCATCGCTTGGGCGTGGAGAACACCGCCAAGCAGATGAGCATGAAGATCGCCACCAATGTCAGCAGTGAGCGGATATTCGCGGTGAAGCTGATGCCCCTGTTTTTGAAAAATATCGTAATGAAGGCGGTTTTTCGGGCAGTGGGCGAGAAAAAGTCCTGTCTGAGCCTGTCCAATCTGGGGGCTGTGAAGCTACCTGAGGGGATGGAGGACTACATTGAGCGGATGGATTTTATTCTGGGCGTGCAGGCGACCGCACCCTATAACTGCGGCGTACTCTCCTTTGGAGACACCCTCTATGTAAATGTGATCCGAAATATTCGGGAAAGTGAGCTGGAAGCCAACCTCCATCGGGTGCTGCGGGATATGGGGATCCCGGTGCAGGTGGAAAGTAACAGCCGGGAGGAGTAAGCATGTATTGTATCAACTGTGGAGTAAAGCTGTCGGATACGGAAAGGCAGTGCCCCCTCTGCGCCACACGGGTGTTCCACCCGGAGCTGCAGCGCCCGGAGGTGCAGCCGCCCTATCCCCCGGATAAAATGCCGCCGCCCCATGCTCGCTCCAAGGGTCCGCTGGTGATCGTCACCGCGCTGTTTCTGCTGCCTGTGCTGATCGTGCTGCTGTGCGACCTGCAGTTTTATGGGGGCGTGACATGGTCTGGGTATGTGATGGGCGGTATCGGCGTGGCGTATGTGCTGTTTGTGCTGTCGCTGTGGTTCTATAAGCCCAATCCGGTGATCTTTGTGGCCTGCGATTTTGTAGCGGTGGGGGCTTATCTGCTGTATATCTGCCTTGCCACCGGCGGAAACTGGTTTTTGAGCTTTGCCTTTCCGGTCACCGGCGGCGTGGGGCTGATCGTAACAGCGGTGGTCACCCTGCTGCGGTATACCCATGGCGGCGAGCTGTATATTTTCGGCGGCGCCTTTATTTTGCTGGGGCTTTTCATGCTTCCGGTGGAAATGCTGGCGAATGTGACCTTCGGCGTGGAGAAATTCTTTGGCTGGTCGCTGTATCCGCTGGTAACGCTGGTGCTGCTGGGGGGCACGCTGATCTTTCTTGCCATCAACCGTGCCGCACGGGAGTCCATGGAGCGGAGACTTTTCTTATAATGGAGCGCATCACCGGGCATACTATGCCCGGTGATGTTTTTATGGAATCGTTATGGCACAGCAGCGCTGCCCTGCCCCGGTTTCCCAAGCTGCGGGGAAGGCTCCAGACCGATGTACTAATCATAGGCGGCGGACTTTGCGGACTTTTGTGCGCCCACAGCCTGCAAAGTGCAGGCGTGAGCTGCGTAGTGGCGGAGGCTGACCGGATCTGCGGCGGCACCAGCGGCAATACCACCGCCAAGATCACGGCACAGCACGGTCTGATCTACCATAAGCTGCTGAAGCGCTTTGGTAAGGAGCGCGCCCAGCAGTATCTGCAGGCAAATCTGGCGGCGATCGGGGAATACCGCCGCATGGCGCAGAAGTGGGATTTTGATCTTAAGATCCAAGATAACTATGTATACTCCGTGGATGACCCCCAGAAGCTGGAGCTGGAGCTGAACGCGCTGGTGAAGCTGGGCTATCCTGCCCATCTGACGGCAGCGGCAGAGCTTCCCTTTCACACCGCAGGGGCGGTGTGCTTTGAACAGCAGGCGCAGATGCATCCGCTGAAGCTGGCGGCGTGGCTGGCGGAGGGGCTTACGGTATATGAAGATACCCCTGTGGTGGGCTTTGACGGCAGCGGCTATGCAACGCCGGAGGGCAGTATCCTGCCGGAGCAGGTGATCGTCTGCACCCACTTCCCGTTTCTGAATAAGCACGGGGGGTACTTTGCGAAGCTGTACCAGCACCGCAGCTATGTGCTGGCGCTGGAGGATGCTCCTGTGATAGAGGGAATGTATGTGGATGACAAAAAGGACGGTCTTTCCTTCCGGATGTACGGCAGCAGGCTGCTGCTGGGCGGAGGGGGTCACCGCACAGGCAAACGGGGCGGTGGCTGGAAAGCGTTGGAGCGGTTTTCTGAGCACCATTATCCCCATGCCCGGATCACCCACCGCTGGGCGGCGCAGGACTGTATCAGTCTGGATGACATGCCCTATATCGGGCGCTACGGCGAAAATACGGAGGGCGTTTATGTGGCATCCGGGTTCAATAAATGGGGCATGACCGGGACGATGGTGGCATCTAAAGTGCTGACAGACCGTATTTTGGGAAAAGAGGATGCTTATGACGGACTGTTTTCTCCCCAACGAAAGCCGGTGCTTTCCGCGCTGGCAGCAAACGGCTTCCATTCGGCGGTAAATCTGCTGACGCCTACCGCACCCCGCTGTCCCCACATGGGCTGCGCCTTAAAATGGAGTCCACAGGAGCATAGCTGGGATTGCCCTTGCCACGGCTCCCGGTTTTCTCAGGAGGGCACGGTGCTGGAAGGACCTGCCACAGCGGACAAAAAGCTGCCGCGAAAAGAGTGATCCCCCGGCTGCATTGACAGTGGGGGCTTCCTTTGGTATACTGAGGGCAAACTATCAGGGAGGAAATGCCTATGTTTCGGGATGCCAAGGAGGAGCTGAAGCGGCTGGAAGCGGCGCTGATGGCGCAGGAGCGGCTGGATCGGCAAGCGGAAGAAGCGGAGCAGGCGGAAGAAACGCCGGAGCAGACGGTATACCAGAATTTCTCCAATCATTACGGCAAGGATCTGCGAAACTATGCCAGCGGCTACAAAGCCTACAATGCTGACCGCAGCGACATGGATCCGGAAGAATATGAGGATGAGATCTACGGAGAGACCAAGCGGTCAAATTTCGGATTAAAGCTGCTGGCGTGTGCGCTGGTGCTGTGTATTGCGCTGGTTCTGCTTTATTGGGTGCTGCGGCTGTGGGGGATCTGATATGGAGCAGAAAAAGACCGTAGGCCGCTTCGCCCCTACCCCATCCGGCAGGATGCATTTGGGAAATGTGTTCGCGGCGCTGCTGGCATGGCTTTCTGTCCGCAGTAAGGGCGGCGAGATGGTGCTGCGGATGGAGGATCTGGACACTGCCCGGACCAAGCCGGAATACGCCCAGCTTTTACGGCAGGATCTTGCTTGGCTGGGGCTTACTTATGACCGGGAAACACCGCCCCAAAGCAGCAGAACCCAAGCTTATGACTGTTATTTTGACCGGCTGCGGCAGCAGGAGCTGGTGTATCCCTGCTATTGCACCCGGGCGCAGCTTCACAGCGTCAATGCCCCCCATTTGTCCGACGGCACCTATGTCTACCCCGGGACCTGCCGGGATCTGACGCCGCAGCAGCGTGCCGCCTTCCGCCGGGAAAGCGCGTGGCGGCTGCGTGTGCCGGATAGAACCGTTTCCTTTTCGGATATTTTGCAGGGAACGGTGACACAGGAGCTGCTGCGGGAATGCGGAGATTTTGTGGTTCGCCGCAGCGATGGGCTGTATGTTTACCAGCTTGCGGTGGTGGCCGATGACGGGGAAGCCGGTGTGACCGAGGTGGTCCGGGGGCTGGATCTTCTGGGCTCTGTGCCCAGGCAGATGTATTTACAGGAGCTGTTTGGGTTTCCCCACCCGGAGTACGCCCATGTTCCCCTGTTGCTTGCCCCCGACGGCAGGCGGCTGAGCAAGCGGGACAGAGATCTGGATCTGGGCTATCTGCGGCAGCGGATCACAGCGCGGGAGCTGATCGGTATGCTGGCATATACCGCAGGGCTGCTGGAAAAGCCGGAGCCGGTGGCGGCACAGGAGTTGATCGGAGAATTTTCGTGGAAACGGGTGCAAAAGGATTCGGTCATTTTTGCCCCTAAGTGGTGAATTTTGGATGCATTTTGCACAAACTTCCCCTTCTGCCCTTGCGCTGGGGGAAAAAGAGGCATATAATACAGGAAAACAAATCTAGGAGGAAAACAAAATGGCAAAGAAACCGGTTTTGGTAGTCATGGCAGCCGGAATGGGCAGCCGCTACGGCGGATTGAAGCAGATCGATCCGGTGGGCAGTCATGGAGAGGCGATTTTGGATTACTCTCTGTATGATGCCCATGAGGCAGGCTTTGAAACTGCCGTTATCATCATCAAAAAGGCCATCGAGAAGGACTTTATGGACACGGTAGGTCAGCGGCTGAAGGGCTGCCCCATGGAGATCCGGTATGCCTATCAAGAACTGGACAAGGAAGTGCCGGCGGACTTTGAGATCCCTGCAGAGCGGGTGAAGCCTTGGGGCACCAGCCATGCGGTGCTGTGCGCCAAGGATGTCATCGGCGATGCGCCCTTTGCGGTGCTGAATTCCGACGACTATTACGGCAAGTCCGCCTTCCGTGTTATGTATCAGGCGCTGAGCCAAGCGGCCGATGGGGAAAAATACGATTACTATATGGTGGGCTATGAGCTGGGTAAGACCGTTACCGACAACGGCTCTGTAGCAAGAGGCATCTGCCAGACCGATGATAAGGGCTATTTGACCGCCGTTGTGGAGCGCACCCGCATTGAAAAGTACGATGGCGGCATCCACTTCACCGTGGACGGCGAAAACTGGGAGGATGTGGCTGCGGATACCCCCGTATCCATGAATTTCTGGGGCTATACCCCCAGCTTTCTGCGGGAGCTCGGGGCACGGTTCCCGGCGTTTCTGCGTACAGAGGTGGCAGGCAACCCCCTCAAGGCAGAATTTTTCCTACCTATGACCGTTTCTGCCCTGCTGCATGAGAACAAGGCAACGGTAAAGGTGCTGAACTCCGCGGATAAGTGGTACGGTGTCACCTATGCCGCCGATAAGCCGGTGGTGGTGGCTGCCATTGGGAAAATGACCGACGAGGGCAAGTACCCTGAGAACGGTCTTTGGAGCAAATAAGCAGAAGTCCGGGGCGGCGATGCCGCCCCGGATTATATTTTGTCCTTGCAGGATTCTTGGGATTTCTGCCTTGGGATGTGGTAGGATCATCCCACTTGACGGACAGGCTTCCTTTGGGGTATGATAAACCAAAAGGAGGGATGGCTATGACGGATCGGGAGCTGATGGCGGCAGCGCTGGAATTGGCGAAGGAAGCGGCAGCGGCAGGTGAAGTGCCTGTGGGCTGTGTGATCGCCCGGAACGGGCAGATCGTTGCCACCGGCAGAAACCGACGGGAAAAGGATAAGACCGCCTTGGGACACGGAGAGATCGAAGCCATTTCCAATGCCTGCAAGGCGTTGGGAGGCTGGCGGCTCTGGGATTGCACCCTGTATGTGACTTTGGAGCCCTGTCCTATGTGCGCCGGAGCCATCATCAATGCCCGGATCCCCCGGGTGGTGTATGGCGCGTCGGATGCCAAATGCGGCGCCTGCGGCTCGGTGTGCGACCTGTTTTCCATGGCGTTTAACCACCACCCGCAGGTGGAAAAGGGAATATTGGAGGCTGAATGCGGCGCGCTGCTGCAGGAATTCTTCCAAAATCTGCGCTTGGAGCTGCGGACACGGCCAAAATGGCGAAAACCGGAAACCGAATAAAGAGAAAACGCTCTTGCGCCGGTGGATACCGGTGCAAGAGCGAATGATTTTTGTTTTCAGGAGGTACGGTATGGAGCAGGAGCGTTCCGGCATACGGTGGGGGATCTTTCTGATCCTGCTGGCGGCGAGCTTTCGGCTGCTGGGCAGCGGTGTTCCCCGGACGGCGGCGAAGATCCTCACGGATCCGCAGACCGTTTCCCTGCTGCTGTACTTACAGACCGGCAGAACGGTGCGTCCAATGGCGGCTGTGGAGGAAGTAATTCCGGAGGAGACCACGGCTGCTGTCCCCACAGCGCCCCCCGAGGAAGGAATAGTGCATATCCTGCCTGACTTTTCAAAGATCGGGGGTCTGACCCTACGCAATACCACCGACTATGAGCCGGAGCTGCAAACGCTGTATGAAAAGCCCCTTAGCTGGGCGCTTTCCGAAGAAAAGCCCACGGTTTTGATCCTCCATACCCATGCCACGGAAAGCTACACTAAGACCGCCGGGGAAAACTATCGTGAGTCCTCGCCGTACCGGACACTGGACAAGGGGTACAACATGGTTGCCATCGGAGAGCGGGTGGCACAGGTGCTGGAGCAGGGGGGCATACAGGTGATCCACGATACTGCCTTCCATGACTACCCGGAGTACAGCGGCTCTTACGGAAGATCCCGTCAAACGGTAGAGCGCTGCCTTGCCCAATATCCCTCTGTTTCTCTGGTGCTGGATCTGCACCGGGACGCGGCAGACGGCGCAGACGGTTACCAAATGAATACCGCTGCCACGGTGGATGGAAAACCCGCTGCCCAGCTTATGCTGGTGGTGGGTACCGGAGCGGACGGGCTGGAGCATCCCTCATGGCAGCGGAATCTGTCGGTGGCGCTGAAGCTGCAGGCAGTGCTGGAACAGAAAAACCCCGGTCTGTGCCGTCCCATCAACCTCCGGGGAGAACGGTTCAATCAAGATCTTCTGCCGGGAGTCCTGCTGGTGGAGGTGGGGGCTGCGGGAGATACCCAAGAGGAAGCGCTGACGGCGGCGCAGGCGCTGGCGGAGGGGATCTTGACCCTTGCCTATGGGGCGGTCACAGAATATTCCGCAGATCAAACCTGTGCGCCTCCCCTACTGCCCGAATGAGACGGGCAAGATGAACGCCGGTGGAGGCAAAGTGTACCGCTTCCTGCCTCCGGCTGTAAACCGCAAGCTCGGCAAACAAGGTATCCACCTCCTCCATGGGGGCGTGGTCTGCCACAGCGGCGGTAAGGTCGTAGTTTTTCTCCCAGAGCTGCTGCGCCTTTGCAAGCAGAGCATCGGCGCTGTACCAATCCTCTGCCAGAGCCGCTTCCGATGCCTGTTCCAAGGCGTTTGCCGCAGGGGTGTGAAGGTTGTCCATGGCGCTTTGCAGCAAAAAGCCAAGAACCGGCAGCAGCGCCAGCAGAACCATACCTGTCCATATCCGCTTCACAAGCTCTGCTCCTTTCTGTAAAAGGTAATGCGGTCTGCTCCGTCCACCGTCAGCAGCCATGTTTGTGCCACGGAGGCTTGATGTTTCTTGAGGGTCTGCCGCAGCCAAGCGGAATTCTTGTTGGCTTTTTTCAGATTCTCCGGCAGCAGCTTTCCGTCTGAGATCACGGTGATGGGCAAATATTGCTGTCTGGTGGCGATCCCTGCTTCCCCGGCGGTGGCAGGACGGTCTTTGGGATAGGGGAAAACGGAAAGGTTGCCGTTGGTCTCCAAAATGGCGTATTGTACCGACCCAAGATCCAGCACATCCTTTTCCCGCAGGTGTCCGGTGAGCTCATCCAGCGTCACCCGTGTACGGCGGAGATTCTCCTGCAGGATATTGCCGTTTTCGATCAGGATCACCGGCTTGCCGCACAGCAGCTTGCGAAAACGCAGGCTGCGCAAGGAGAGAAAGGACAGCACCAGCTCGATCCCCAGAACCGTCAAAATAGGTACCAGCCCGGAGTACAGGGGGATGCCTCCGTCCTGCATGGGAATGGAGGCAAGATTTGCCACCAGCATGGTCACCACAAATTCCGAAGGCTCCATCTGCCCCACCTGCCGTTTTCCCAGCATCCGAATGGAAAGGATCAGCACCAGATACAGTATCACGGTGCGAAAATAGGAAATGATCAAAAAAAGCCACCTCTTTGCGGCTATTATTCCCAGATGAGGCAGGCTTTATGGCTGTAAAAAATTAGAAGTGCCGGGTGTACCGGCAACAGAAAATCGGTTTACATAATTGCGCATGGCAACGAAAAAAACGCAACTTTTTCCAAACAGTTTTCCACATTATCCACAGGTTTCTCCACAGGAGAAACGGGAAAAAGCCCTTGAAATACCACACTTTTCCCTGAAAAGAGAGAAAAATCTCCACAGTTCGACAGGGAACTGTGGAGAAAAATCGGTTTACGGAAAACCTATTCGTAAAGCATTTGCAGGGAAAAAACACGATCGTATCGGGCAGGGTCATTTGTTCTTGTCCGGTGGGCATCCACCTGCAGGCAGTTGCCCTCAAAGACCTGCCAGGTAAGGTCGATCTGCTGTCCCTCGGTGGCTTCGCTGAGGTAGCAAATGGTAAATTCCCGGGGGCTGTGACCGGCATGGAAGGCGCTGGGCAGCAGATCCTCCACCCAATCCAGATAGCGGGTGTTGTTCATGTGACCGTTGCGGTCGAGCTGGGAGTAGAACACGGTGCGGCGAATACTGTTCTCCAGCACCTTGGGCAGAATGGAGCCGGGAGCGGCAAGCTCGTTGCCCCGGAGGGTGCCGGTGACGGTGATACCGCTTTTCCCCGGCAGAACCATGGCGCGGGTATTCAGATCCATCAGCACCCACAGGCTGATGGAGCGAAACAGTTCCTGTCCCTTGCTGTCATAGGCGATCATGGAACGGGGGTAGGCGGTTCGGGTGGTGGGCATAGGCCAAGTCTGTACCGTGATGGTCTCTCCGATCCTAGGCAGACGGGTGATCTGCACCCGGTTGCGGATGATCGCCCAGAACAGATGGTTTCGCTCCATGGCATCGTGATCCACCTGCAGCAGGTCAAAATGTCTGCCTGCCGCCTCCTGTGCGAAATACAGAAGCATGGAGGGCTTCAGCCGTCCAAACCGGTCAACGGTGGCTTCGGAAATATAAAATTCTTGAGAATAAATGGGCTCCATGGCTTACCTCGCTTCGTCAACGGTCAGCTCCACCTGATAGCGGCGGCCGCTGCGGTAGATCACTGCTTGAACGGTATCCCCCACTTGGTGGGAGTAGAGAACGGATTTCAGTGTGTCCACGCTTTGGATCCGGGTCTCATCGATGCTGAGAAGCACATCACCCGGCTGCAGCCCCACCGAGGCGGCACTGCTGTTTTCCTCCACTTGGGTGATATACAGCCCTGCCGGCAGACGGTAGTACATCTGATAGAAGGTGGAAAGACCTTCTCCGGTGATGCCTAAGGTGGGCCTGCCGGACACATAGCCTTGGGCAAGGATCTGGTTTACGATCTCCTGCACCGTGGTGGCGGGAATGGCAAAGCCCAAGCCCTCCACACCGGCAGAGCTGACATAGTCGCCGATCTTCATGGTATTGATGCCGATGACCTGCCCGTAGCAGTTCAGCAGCGGGCCGCCGGAGTTGCCGGAGTTCAGCGCGGCGTTGGTCTGGATCAGGGTCATGGTACGGCCCTCGGTGAGAATGTCCCGGTTGATGGCGGAGACGATGCCGTCGGTCATGGTGCCCCGAAGCTGCGTACCCAGAGGATCGCCGATGGCTACCACCGAATCACCTACCCGCAAGACCCCGGAGTCTCCAAATTGAGCCGGGGACAGATCTGCGGCAGCTACCTGTAAAACGGCAAGGTCGGAGATCTCATCCATGCCTACGATCTGCGCTTCCAGCTTCCGTCCGTCGGTAAACTGGGCATAGATCACAGCGGCACCCTCTACCACATGGTAGTTGGTCACCAGATAGCCGTCTGCCGACAGCACCACACCGGTGCCGGAGGAGCTGCCGCCGGAGGCGCTGCAGGAGATGGACACCACGGAATCGATGGCTTTGGCATAGATCTCCTGCAGGGAAAGCCCGCCCTCTTGGGGGATATTTTCCACGCCGGCAGGGGTGGTCTCCAAAACAATAGCGGGATCGTTGCTGTAAAAGGCAGCGGACTGGGTGGCGTCGGTGGGATCTGCGGCGGAAAACCGCAGCATACTCTCGTCAGACCCTTTCTGGTTCTTGATCTGGGCAAACAGCCGCACATTCAAAAGACCCAGCACGCTGACAATGCCGCAGAGCAATATCACCAGCACCAGCAGCACCGCCACCAATCCGCCGTGGCTTTTCGGTGGGGTGGTCTTGCCGGTCTGATAGGTATCCTGCTCCCAAGGATCCCACGGGGAATCGGTATTTCGTTTTTCAAAAGACATAGGGATTGCACCTCATCAGATCACCAGCGGCAGAGTAAAGGTAAATTCTGTTTTCCCGTTTTTGCTGGAAACGGAAATATCCTCGCCGTGGCTGCAAATAATGGTTTTTACAATGTAAAGACCCAGACCCCAGCCGTCCCGGTTTTGGGCGCGGCTCTTATCCAGCTTGTGGAACCGGTCGAACACCAGAGGAAGCTCCTCCGGCGGAATGGTCTGACCTTCGTTGGAAATGGAAATATATGCCTTGCTGCCGCCCTCCTGAATGGAGAAGCCCAGCGTTCCCCCGTGGGGGCTGAATTTCACCGCATTGTCCAGCAGATTGTAGATCACTTGCATGATATAGTCTTGGTTGGCAAAGGTGAACACAGGATGCTCCGGCAGAGAGACATCCACCTGCAGCGCTTTATCGGTGATCTTCTGCTCAAATTGGATCAGTGCCTGCCCGGCACATTCCTCCAGATCGAAGCGGGTCTTTTTCTCATCGGGGATACCGCCTTGGTCCTGCAGACGGGAGATATCCAGCATGCTGCGCACCAGACGGCTCAGCCGCTTGGTCTCGTCGGAGACGATCTGCATATAGTGCTTCTGACGGCTTTCCGGAATGGTGCCGTCCAGCATGCCGTCGATATAGCCGCCGATGGTGGTCATGGGGGTCTTCAGCTCATGGGACACATTGGCAACAAACTCCCGACGCTGGTATTCGCTTTTTTGCAGGGAGGTCGCCATGTTGTTAAAGGCGATGGCAAGCTCCTCGATCTCCTGTGTGTAGGCATCGTCTGCCTTGACACGGGCGGTCAGATCCCCGTGACCGAAAGCAATGGCAGCATCTGCCATTTCCCGCAGAGGGGCACTTTGCTTCCGGGCATACACCGTCATAATAATGCCTGCCGCCAGCACTGTCAGCAGGGAGACCATGAGATAAATGTCCGTGATCCGCTGAATGATGATCTCCGAGGACTCCATGGTGCTGGAAACCATCACAAAGCCGATGCTGCTGCCGGTGAAGGCATCGCTGATAGGAACGGAGACGATGTACCGTGCTTCCTCGTACAGACCGGGAAAGGTGCCGGTGTTGATCGCCATGCCTGCGCTCAAGACTTGCTGCACATAGCTTTCGTTCATAATAAGCCCTTGATGCCTGCAGCCTAAGGGAGCATCGGAGCACAGCACCAGCTCGCCGCTTTTACTGAAAATCACCGCGTCAGCTCCGGAGACCTGAGAAGCAAGGGATAGATTCACCAGAAAATCCCGGCCGGACAGAGAGCCCTCGGTGTAATAGGCAGATGCCAAAGAGGAGATCGCCTCGGCATCGTTTTTCAGACCCTCCACGGAACGGTCTGTCAGAAAGTCCAGCACCAACGCCCGCAGAGAAAAACCAACAAGCAGCAGCGCCGCCAGCAAAACGATAGCAGCGGGAAAAAAAGTGCGGCTGAAGGTGGTTTTCATTTATACGACCTCAAACTTGTAGCCAACGCCCCACACGGTCTTCAGTGTCCAGCTTTCGGAGACACCCTCCAGCTTTTCCCGCAGGCGCTTCACATGCACATCCACGGTTCGGGAGTCACCGAAGTAGTCAAAGCCCCAGACCTCGTCGAGAAGCTGGTTGCGGGTATACACCCGGTTGGGAGAGGATGCCAGATAGAACAGCAGCTCCATTTCCTTGGGGGGCGTATCCACCTTTTTGCCGTCTACGGTAAGCTCAAAGGCATCCATGTCGATAATCAGCTTGTCAAATACCAGCCGCCGTGTTTTCTTTTCGGAGGAGGCACCGGCGCTGCGGCGCAGCACCGCTTCGATCCGTGCCAGCACCTCCTTCATTTCGAAGGGCTTGGTGATATAATCGTCGGCACCGGAACGCAGACCGGCAACCTTATCGTCGGTCTCGCTCTTGGCGGTGAGCATGATGATGGGGGTCTGGCTTTCGGCGCGGATGGCCTTGCAGACACCCCAGCCGTCCATCACCGGCATCATCACATCCAGCAGCACCAGATCGGGCTTGATGGCGCGGTATTTTGCAAGACCCTGCCCACCGTCGTTTGCCACGGTGACGGCATAGCCTTCTTTTTCCAGATAGAGCTGCAGAAGCTCGGCAATGTTGCGGTCGTCCTCAACGATCAAAACGGATACAGCCATAATAGATCCCTACCTTTTCCATATTATTTCTATTATACACCATTATAGCCCAAAAAGCGTAAATGGAGTGAACAATTTGTTAAGAGTTCGGCGGCAAAATATGAACGCATAAGTTTTTCTTGCAAAAGCGGCACTTTGGCGCTATCATATAGAAAAAGGCAAACGGAAAGGAGCTTATTATGCTTGAGATCTTAAAAGCGATCCTATTTGGTATCGTGGAGGGTATTACGGAATGGCTTCCGGTTTCCTCCACCGGGCATCTGATCCTGCTGGACGAGGTGCTGACCCTAAAGGTGACCCCGGAATTTTATGAAATGTTTCAGGTGGTGATCCAGCTTGGCGCAATTCTGGCTGTGGTGATCCTGTTCTTCCGTAAGCTGAATCCCTTTGATCCCGGCAAGAGCCAGAAGCAGAAGGATAGGACATGGGCGCTTTGGTTCAAGGTCATCGTGGCGGTGCTGCCCTCGGCGGTGATCGGTCTGCTGCTGGACGATTGGATGGACGAGCACTTGTATAATTTCGTGGTGGTCGCCATCATGCTCATCCTCTACGGCGTGGCGTTCCTGTTTGTGGAGCAGCGCAACGAGGGATTGAGCCCCCGTGTCAAGGGTGTCCACGGTATCGATATCAAGACCGCTCTGCTCATCGGCGCCTTCCAGTGTCTGGCGCTGATCCCCGGTACCTCCCGTTCCGGTGCTACCATTCTGGGCGGCATCCTGCTGGGTGTCAGCCGGGGCGCTGCCGCGGAGTTTTCCTTCTTCCTTGCCATCCCCACCATGCTGGGTGCCAGCGCGCTGAAGCTGGTGAAGTACCTGCTGGAGGGCGTGATCCCCACCGGTATCGAGATCGGCGTGCTGATCGTGGGCTGCGTGGTGTCTTTTGCGGTGAGCATCGTGGTCATCAAGGGGCTGATGGAGTATGTCCGCAAGCATAATTTCGGTATTTTCGGCCTGTACCGCATCGCTTTGGGTGTTCTGGTGCTGCTGTACTTCGTAATCAAGAACCTGTTTACTTAAGGAAAGGGGAAGACTATGGAATACACATTGGAAAATCAGTATCTTCGTGTGACCGTGACCACTTGGGGCGCGCAGGTCAAAAGCGTTGTGCGCAAAAGTGACGGTGTGGAGCATATGTGGCAGGCTGACCCTGCGGTCTGGGGCTACCATGCCCCCATCCTGTTCCCCTATACCGGCAAGCTGGCAGGAGGTACGCTGGAGGCTAAGGGACAGGTGTTCCAAAGCGCTTCCCAGCATGGCTTTGCCCGTACCTCGGAGCATGAGTTCGTCTATCAGAACAAGGAGACGGTGGTGCTGCAGCTGATGGATAGCCCGGAAACGCTGGCGGCATGGCCCTACCGGTTCCGGCTGCTGTCGGTGTTCACCTTGGAGGGGGACACCCTGCACCATACTTTAACGGTGGAAAACCGGGATACGGACAAGCTGTATTTCGGCATCGGCTACCACCCTGCCTTTACCGTTCCCTTTGACGAAAGCCACAGCGCCACGGATTATGAGCTGCGGTTTTCCGATGTAGAATCTCCCCTGTGCGTGGGCACTGCCCCCAAGGGTCTTGTCAACGGCAAGTGCTATTACTTAGGCAGAAATATCCGCTCCATCCCGGTTGAGGAGGGAATGTTCGACAGCGACAGTCACTGTATGGTAAATCTGACCTCTAAGACCTTGGGGATCTATGAAAAAGACAGCGGCAGAGCCGTGGTCTGCGATATCTCCTCTTTCCCCTATACGCTGATCTGGAGTAAGCCGGGCATGCCGCGGTTTATCTGCATCGAGCCTTGGAACAGCCTGCCCAGCCCTGAGGATGGCAGCGCAAAGTGGGAGGAAAAGCCTGCCGCCGCCGTCATCGAACCCGGCGAAAGCTGGTCCACCACCCTGAGCACATCCTTTATCCGCTGAAAAAACATGCGCCGCGAAATGCGGTGTATCCTTAGCGTAGAATTGCAGCACAAAATAAATAAGCCTGCACGGACCCCTCGTGGGAAATGTGCAGGCTTTTTTATTTTGCAGGATCGTTGGAGCGAAGGCTCCCTTGTGTAAAGGGAGCTGGCAAAAATCTTTGATTTTTGACTGAGGGATTGTCATTGCATAATCTACTTTTCTATGATAGTATGTCGGCAAACAGACCGACAAGCCAGATTTTTTGGCGTGTAAAGTAATGTTGCGGAATTGTAAAGTGGATGCGGTGGTGTTCTTAGGTGCTTATGACTACAATGAGATCATCACAATTAGGAGGGGTTTGTTATGAAATTACCGGATAAAATAATTAAACACCGAAAAGCAAATGGCTGGTCACAAGAAGATTTTGCAGAAAAGCTGAATGTTTCCCGTCAAGCAATCAGCCGTTGGGAGAATGGAACAGCACTCCCTGATGCGCAAAACATATTGCAGATCAGCAAGCTGTTTCATGTTACGACAGATTATCTGCTGAATGATGATTACGAAAGCGACAGCGATATTCCCATCGTTCAGACCGAAACACAGAAAACAGAGCAGTTGTTTTCGAAAAAGAAACAACTGCATTTGATAGCTGCAATTTGCTTTACGGTATCGTGGTGTTGCTCGTTGATGGGCGTAGTAAATAGTGTGACAGATGTTCAGTTGGGGCTTTCTTGCTTCACGATGGCTCTTTGCGCAGGCAATGCGATTGCCCAATTCGTTTTGTATTTCAAGAAACGATAAACTTCTCTACATAATGAATTCCCACATTTCTGAAAGGATATGGCTTGACGGTCATGCGTATCCCCAACAATGAGGTCAACAGAAATTATCGTGGCGTTTGTGAATATATCGATGCCGTCGTAAAGCAATTCCTCAGTTAAGTTCGCTGAAAGTTTCCGTCCAGCTGCATCTGTGTAGTGGGAGGTGCCCGAAGGGCGGAGCATCGAAAGGGCACAATCCCCCACCGCCTGCGGCGGAGCCCCCTTTACACAAGGGGGCCTTTCGGAGCGCCCTCCGCACCACTGCTCTATAACAGAAATGCCTGCACAGAGCTCATTGGATATCTGTGCAGGCTTATTCTTTACTTGACCAGCATGGGGGTGAACAGGGGCTTGCCGAATTTTCGCTGGAAGCGGGGGCATTTGACCAAAAAGGCATAGTAAACATTATAAGGGCAGCCGTATAGGGTCTCCGTATTGCCCATGCCCTTGGCAATGACTACATCTGCGTTTTCCAGCGCCTGCCGGGCTTCCTCGCTGAGCAGGGAAAGCTCCGTGCCGCCAACGGTATTGCCGTTGTCGATCACCGGGAAGGGCAGACCGATCTCGGCAGCATCGGTACGGGTGGCATCGTTGGATACAGGGCCGCCCCGGACGCAGAACAGGATCTGCAAATGGGGATACCGCTTCTGGAGCTGCTGTGCCAGCACCCGGTCGAAAACGATCTCTCCGGCATTGTCTGTCAGATACAGCAGACGCCGACCTTTTTCCAGATCGGCACAGAGGCTGCGGTAGCAGACCATATCCAGCTTCATATCCAGTGCCTGCGCCAGCATATTGTCCAGCGCTTCAAAGCTGACCTTGCCCTGCAGGGCGGAAAAATCCAGATAGTTGCCCATAATGGCGAACTTCAGCGCTGCCAGCACCGGGTCCTCGGTGGATCCCACCTGCCGCTCGATCGTATCCAGCCGCTCCATGACAAAGGCGTTGGAAAAGCGTTTTTCCTCCCGGTAGCGATCCTTGTCCAAGCCGTAATGCTTTTCCAGCAGGGCAGCCACACCGGGGCCGAAGTTTGGGGAGCTGACTCCCGGCGCGGAAAGGTAGAGCTGCATCAGCTCCCGGGCAAAAACCGTTGCCTGTTCCTCCGTGCCCAGTGACCGGGCAGTGTCCAAGGCTCTGCCCATGTGACACTGCAGGCACTGGGAATCCATGGGAATACTCACACCTTCAGCTTAACGACCAGCTTGATAAACTCGTTGGGCTCGCCGATGTGCTTGCCGGGGGCGTGGGCATCCTCGGGGAACACCACATAGCAGTAGCCTTCCCGGATCACCATCGTGTCGTTCAGACCGGCGAACATACCCTTGTCCTTGGCGGTGTTGAACTCGCCTGCGGGGGTGAGGGTCTCGGTGGGCGCCCAGCCCATAACTTCCTGACCCTTAACGATGTACTGGATGTCCAGATAGTTGTGGTGGACCTCCAGCTCGCTGCCCTCCCAAGGCTTGGTGACGCCGGGCTGCACAAGGATCTTGTTGCCGCCGGACAGGGGGATAGTGCCGGCTTCATAGCTTTCCAGCTTGGCAACGGCTTCTACAGCTTCCTCCAAGCCGGGGATAATGGGGGCGTAACGGCCCAGATCTTTCCATGGACATACGATCATAATGATAACTTCCTTTCCTTATATTCAGCGGCGGTGCCGCTTGGGTCACAGATCCAATAGTTGGGGGAAGCTGCCGATCTTGGCGGCATAACCCTCCGGTGTACCGAAGCCGTACTCTGCCCAGATAAAGGGGATCCCGGCTTCCAAGGTGGCTTCATAGTCGCCCTGCGTATCGCCTACATAGGCGCAGGAGGTGATATTGTGTTCCCGCATCAGCCGCAGCAGGGTCTGACCCTTGCTGGTGCCGGTGTCGCCGAAGCACAGGTGTCCCTCAATGCAGTCTTCCACCTTCAGCTTGCGGATGCATAGCTGGGGATAACCGCTCTGGCTGTTGCTGACGATGAACAGCCGGTATTTTTTCGCAAGGGCACGAATGGTCTGCGCAACGCCGGGGTAGGCGATGTCGCAGGGATCCTCGTGGAGCAGCCGATCCTCCGATGCCATGCACCGATCCATCAGCGCGTAGCGCTCCGGGGCAGGAATGGACTCCAGCAGAATATCGGCGATCTCGGTCATCACCTTGCCGAACAGTTTTTTCAGAATTTCCGCGTCCACGCACAGATGCTCCAGACCCTCGGCACAAAGCTGCCGGTTGTAGCCCTGCGCCACCAGTGCCCGGGAGTCCCAAAGCGTGCCGTCAATGTCAAAGATCAGTGCTTTACAGTCCATTTTATACCTCCGTGCCGGCAAGATGCTGCCGGATCCGAACCACCAGCATATCCAGCGCCACCCGGTTCTTGCCGCCCTCCGGCACCACCAGATTGGCATACTTTTTGCTGGGCTCCACATACTTTTCATGCATGGGCTTTACCGTTGCCTGATACTGCTCGATAACGGATTCCAGCGTTCTGCCCCGCTTGCGCACATCCCGGCGGATGCGGCGGCAGATGCGGATATCCGCGTCGGTATCCACAAAGATCCGGATATCCATCAGCTCCCGAAGCTGCTGGTTCTCAAAGATCAGAATACCTTCCACAAGAATGACCCGGCGGGGCTCCATGCGGATGGTCTCGTTGCTGCGGTTATGCACCGTATAGTCATACACCGGGCACTCCACCGCCTCGCCGTGGAGCAGACAGTCCAGCTGATAGACCATCAGCGCCGTATCAAAGGCATCCGGCTCGTCATAGTTGATGAGGCAGCGCTCCTCGTAGGTCAGCTCGTCATGTCGCTTGTAGTAGTTGTCGTGGCTGACCACGGTGACATCGTCACCGAAGATCTCCACCAGCCGCTTCACCAGCGTGGTCTTTCCGCTGCCGCTGCCGCCGGCAATGCCGATCACCAGAATATCTTCCATGGGTTACCTCCTACTGCTCAATGAGATCCATGGTCAGCGCCAGCATTTGGGCGCTGCCGATGCTGTTTTCCACAATGACCTTGCCCTTGCCGCTGCGCAGAAGTCCGGCATTTTCCAGCCGCCGGCGGGTCTCACGGGCAGTACCCTCACCGCCGTCCAAAAGGGCTACCCTTTCTCCTAAAATATCAGAAATGGTCTGCTCGGCAAAGGGATAATGGGTGCAGCCCAGCACCAGCGCGTCCAGCTTTCCGGCATAGGGAGCGAGCAGCGGCTCCAAAAGCTGCCGGGATTGGGGGGAATTTGCTTTTCCCGCCTCCACCAGCTCTGCCAAGCCGGGGGCAGGGATGGGAATAATTTCGCAATCCGTTTCAAACCGGTGGAAAAGCTGGGAAAATTTCTCTCCCGCCAGCGTCACCGGGGTGGCAAGCACGCCCACCTGTCCGCTGGGATAGCGGTTTACTGCCATTTTCAGCGCAGGCTCGATGCCGATGATGATGGTATCCGGGTATTTCTGCCGCAGCTCCCCGATGGCGGCTGCGGTGGCGGTGTTGCATGCCACCACCAGTGCCTTGATGCCCCGCTCCATAAACCGCGCAGCCGCTGCCATGGTCAAGCTGCGGACTTCCTCGGCGGGACGGGTACCGTAGGGGGCGTTGGCGGAGTCCCCGAAATAAAGATAGCGTTCCTCAGGCATGATCTTCAAAAGCTGCCGCAGCACACTGACACCGCCTACGCCGGAGTCAAACACGGCGATATAATCATTGATCCGATTCATGCCCTCACCTCTTTCTGTGTATTCTATATTGTAGCAAATCCCGCCGCTACTTGCAAGGAGTATATTCCCCGGTCATGGCGAGGAAATGGTCTACAAGCCTTTCCGGGCTGTGCTCCATTTTTCCGTCTACCCACCATGCGGTGGCAGCGGCAAAGCTGCGGGAAAGATGGTTCAGCGCGAAGTCGTGGGGGACATTTGCGGGAAAGAGCTCCCGGTGCCGGGCGAACAGGGCGGCCAGGTATTCCCGGTAGTACTGCATAAACAGGTCGCCGCTCTGAGAGGACAGGATGCCCACCACATCCTTTTTGCTGTCTCGCAGGTGGCACAGCACATGGCAAAGCTCTGCCTCCAACGAATTCCCCCGGTGGGAGTAGGCGCAGGCGGCGCTTTCAAAAATGTGGTCAAAAATATCGGCGCACATAGCCTTGACCAGAGAATCCTTTGTCTCAAAGTGGGCGTAAAAGGTGCTTCTGCCCACATTTGCCCGGTCGATGATGTCCTGCACAGTGATGTGTTCAAACCGCTTCTGCTCCAAAAGGGCGCTGAAGGCTTCAAAAATGGCTTTTCTGGTTTTTTGCTGCCGTCTGTCCATGGTGTTCCTCCTGTACAAATGGGGAAAAATGTTCCGTAACGCACGAAGGGGCAGATCTGCTTCTTGCGGCACGCCCGCTGATGGGATAAAATAACCGTACAAGGTGTTCCGTAGTACATATACTATACCGCAGGGAACACCCGATGTCAATTTGAAAGGATGAAGCTTATGAAAAAGACCTATTCCATCGAAGTGGATTGTGCCAACTGCGCCAATTTAATGGAGGAAGCCGCCCGAAAGGTTGCGGGTGTGGCTGCCGTGACCGTCAGCTTTATGACCCAGAAGATGACTGTGGAATTCTGCCCGGGACAAGAACCCAAACGGGTGATGCAGGCGGTTTTGAAGGTCTGCCGCAAGATAGAGCCGGACTGCGATATCGATTTTTAAGCCTATGAACCGGAAACAACGAAAACGGCTGACCAGGATCCTGCTGACCGCAGGGGCAGCGATCCTTTTGGCAGTGCTGCCGGTCACCGGGCTGCTGCGGCTGGCAGCGTATCTGGCGGTATACCTGCTCATCGGCTATGATGTTCTGCGGAAGGCGCTTTTGGGCATCCGAAACGGCCGGGTCTTTGACGAGAATTTCCTCATGGCAGTGGCGACCTTGGGCGCCTTTGTGTTGGCAGTGCTGACAAAAAGCGGCGATTATAACGAAGCCATCGCCGTGATGCTGTTTTATCAGATCGGCGAGCTGTTCCAGAGCATCGCCGTGGGAAAAAGCCGGAAAAACATTGCCGCACTCATGGATCTGCGCCCGGATCACGCCAATATAGAGAAGATGGGGCAGCTTTGCCGTGTTGACCCGGAAGAGGTGGCGGTGGGCAGCATCATCGTGGTGCAGCCGGGAGAAAAGCTGCCGCTGGACGGCGTGGTGGTGGAGGGCAGCTCCGCTTTGAACACCGCACCGCTGACAGGAGAAAGCCTGCCAAAGGATGTGACCGTGGGTGACAGCGTGGTCAGTGGCTGCGTCAATCTCACCGGGGTGCTGAAGCTGCGCACCACAAAAGAATTTGGAGAATCCACCGCGGCAAAGATCTTGGAGCTGGTGGAAAGTGCCGCTTCCCGCAAATCCAAGGCGGAGAACTTTATTTCCCGGTTTGCAAGGGTCTATACTCCGGCGGTGTGTGCTGCCGCGCTGGCGCTGGCGGTGCTGCCACCGGTGGCGGCGCTGATGCTTGGAAACGCACCCATGTGGCTGACATGGCTGTACCGGGCGCTGACCTTCTTGGTCATAAGCTGCCCCTGCGCGCTGGTCATCAGCATTCCCCTAACCTTTTTTGCCGGCATCGGCGGCGCAGGCTCCCGGGGCATACTCATCAAGGGCTCTGCCTATCTGGAAGCGCTGGCGCAGACCAAATATCTGGTGTTCGATAAGACCGGCACACTGACTCAAGGCAGCTTCACCGTGGAGCAGATCCGCTCTGTGTCCATGCCGGAGGAAAAGCTGCTGGAATACGCGGCGCTGGCGGAGTGTGCCTCCTCCCATCCCATCAGCCGCAGCCTGCAGCGCGCATGGGGGAAGCCCTTTGACCGCAGCCGGGTGACGAAGATCCGGGAGACCGGCGGTCACGGTGTCACCGCTGTGGTGGATGGAGACCAAGTGGCGGTGGGAAATGAAAAGCAGATGGCGGCATTGGGGATCCCTGTGTTTTCGGACACGAAAAAGGGCACGGCTGTCCATGTGGCGGTAAACGGCAACTACGCAGGGCAGATTCTGCTGCGTGACCTGCCAAAGCCTAGGGCTGCCGCTGCCGTTAAAGCCTTGCAGGCACAGGGGATCCAAAAAATTGTTATGTTAACCGGAGATTCCCCTGCCGCGGCGCAGACAGTGGCACAGGAGCTGGGTATTTCCCATGTCCATAGCCGCCTGCTGCCGGCGGACAAGGTGGAGCGGGTGGAAGCGCTGCTTGCGGAAAAGGAAAATGGCACGAAGCTGGCATTCGTAGGAGACGGCATCAACGACGCGCCGGTGCTGTCCCGTGCCGACATCGGCATCGCCATGGGCGCGCTGGGCTCCGATGCCGCCATTGAGGCGGCGGATGTGGTGCTGATGGACGACGATCCCATGCAGGTCTCCCGTGCCATCGGTATCGCAAGGGGCTGCATGAAGATCGTGTATCAGAACACGGTATTCTCTCTGGGGGTAAAATTCCTGTTTCTGGCGCTGTGCGCCGTGGGCATCACCAATATGTGGTTTGCCATTTTCGCGGATGTGGGGGTCATGGTCATTGCCGTGGTCAATGCCATCCGCGCGCTGAAGATCAAATAAGCAACCTCCCACACCGGATCTCCCGGTGTGGGAGTATTTATTGTAATTTAGAAATAAATTATTGACATTCGATAATTTCTGTGTTACCATCCCAGTACTGGAGGTGTTTTCCATGAAACACGAAACTACTGCGGCGGTCACGCTTTGGGCCAACCGCGTCATTGCTGTTGTGATCGTATCCCTGCTGTTTGTTCTGCCTGCCCTGCTGGATTGGTACTGCACCGTCCGCTTTCTGTCGGCAACGGAGCAGACCGCTATCAGCGTTGCGTTTTACTGCTGCGCCGTTGTGGCGCTGGCAGCGCTTTGGCGTCTGGACTGCCTGCTTCGCAGCATTCTGGCACAGCAGGTGTTTATCAGCGCCAATGTCAATCACCTGCGGTTTGTCCGCTGGTGCTGTCTGGCGGTGAGCCTGATCTGTCTGCCCGCGGCATTTATCTACTATCCGCTGATCTTCATGGTGGTGATCATGGGCTTTCTGTTTCTGGTAGTCAATGTGATCTGTCAGGTGATGAAAGCGGCGGTGGCGCTGCGGGAAGAAAACGATCTGACCATCTAGGAGGTGCGCCATGGCCATCATTGTAAATTTGGATGTGATGCTGGCAAAGCGGAAAATGACCTCGCTGGAGCTGGCAAACCGCATCGGTATGACCCCTGCCAACCTATCCATTCTGAAAACGGGAAAAGCCAAGGCTGTTCGCATGAGCACCATGGAAGCCATCTGCAAGGAGCTGGAATGTCAGCCCGGCGACCTGTTTTCCTATGAGGAGGACTGAACATGGAAGAAAAGATCCCTGAAAATAAGGAATATTTCCCCATAAATACCCCAAAAAAGGAAGCATATCCTGCCAAAAAACGGGAGCTGGTGTTTGGTGCGCTGACAGTGCTGACGGGGCTGGCTCTGGTGAACTTTACCCTTTGGGGCGGTTTGAATCTGGGCTTCGCGGTGGCTTCAGCGGTCTGTATTTTGCTCAGCGCCGGCTATCTGTTGTCCTGCGGCTGCCGGCTTACCCCCTACAGCGGCGCTTTGCTGGGGTTGTCGCTGGTGATCGCGGTGGGCTTTGCCTTTAGTGCCGACGGTTTTGTGAAGTTCGTCATGGTCTGCTTCCTGCTGGTAAGCGTCAATCTGGGGCTATGCTTGCTTTCGGGTCAGAATCTGCGTTCTCCCGGCGTGGCAGACTCCCTGCTGGATGCTCCCAGAGCTCTGTTTACCATGGGCATCGGCAAGCTGTCTCCCGCGTTTTCCGGTATCACACAGGCGTTTCGGAGCAGCGGAAGTCTCGGTGCTAACAGCGCGGCGGTGCTGGTGGGACTTCTCATCGCCGTACCCCTATTGATGATCCTTGTGCCTCTGCTGATGTTTGCCGATGCCGCCTTTGAGGGCTTGATGGATCATCTGCCCCGGATCGACCTGCGGCAGATCTTTGTTACCTTGCTGCTGGGTGTGTGTCTGGCGGCGGTGCTCTACACCAGAGCCGTTGCCCTGAACGCCTGTCCCAAAACGGCACGGCAGGAGAAGCGGCAGCGCCGGGGCATCCATGTGGTTACCGTCAACACGGTGCTGGCTGCGGTGTGCATCGTATATCTTGCCTATCTGTTCAGCCAGATCGCCTATTTTGTAGGCGGCTTTGCGGGAATATTGCCCCAAGAATATACCATGGCGGAGTATGCCCGCCGGGGCTTCTTTGAAATGGGCTGGCTGTGTGCCATCAATCTGGGAATCATTGCTTTGAGCATAGGGCTTGTCCGCAAGGAGGGAGCTGCTCCCCTGTCTACCCGGCTGCTGTGCCTGTTCATTGGGATCATCACCTTGTTTTTTGTGGCGGCATCCGGCGGAAAGATGCTGCTTTACATTGGCAGCTACGGTCTGACTCGCCTGCGGCTGATGACCCAAGCCATCATGCTGTGGTTGGGACTGACCACAGTGCTGGTGCTGCTGCACCTGTTTTTACCCAAGCTGTCCTATATGCAGGGTACGGTGCTTTGCGCCATGGTCATTGGCGCGGTGCTGTTTCTGGGGGATGTGGACAGTATGGTGGCAAGGCACAATGTGGATGCCTATCTGTCCGGAGAGCTGGAGACGGTGGATGTGCGGTATCTTGGCGGGCTGTCCCACAGCGCGGTGCCCTATCTGGAGCAGCTTGCGCTGGAAGCGGATGCGCCCGTTGCGGAGGAGGCACGGAAGATGCTCTTCTACGGCAGCAACTACGGCTCCGATGAGATCGCTGACCTGCGGGGCTGGAATAAGGCAACGGCAACGGCACAGCAGATCTGGGAGGACTATGCCCAATATTCCTCCCAGACGAAAAAGCCATGAAACCCCGGCTGGGATATCTCATCGCCGCTGCGGTGCTGCTGGCGGTGGAGATCTGGATCGGAATGTATGTATGCGATGCCTTTATTCGACCCTACGGCGGTGATATTCTGGTGGCGGTGCTGCTGTGCTGCCTGTGGCGGTGTGTATTTCCCAAGGGAAGTTCCCGAATGCCGGTGTATATGTTTTTGTTCTGCGCAGCGGTGGAGGCAGTGCAGCTTCTGGAGCTACCCCGGCGATTGGGGATCGAGGGAACGGTGCTGGGGATCCTTATGGGCAGCTCTTTCTCGTGGCTGGATCTGCTTTGCTATGGCGCAGGCTGCGCTTTGTTTGCCGTGGCGGAAAGGTGGGCGCTGTCTCAGCGTAAGTGAAAACAGATCAAAGGGCGTGCTGCGGCGCGCCCTTTTGCTGCTTAGCGTGTTCAAAAATTATTTACGGAATATTCCATTTTTCCTCTTGCTTTTTCACCCTGCTTAGGCTATTATATATTAGCACTCAAGCAAAAAGAGTGCTAACCGTGTAGATATTTGCGGTATTCCGCAGTCTAAATACCAAGTTTGGAGGATTTGATATGAAACTGAAGCCCATGGCAGACAATGTTCTGCTGAAGCAGTATGAGGCTGCCGAGACCACTGTCTCCGGCATCATCCTTGCCACCACCAATAAGGAAAAGCCCGCCATCTATGAGGTGGTCGGCGTCGGTCCCGGCACCAAGGAGACCGAAATGCTGGTAAAGGCAGGCGACAAGGTGGTCGTCGGCAAGTTTGTCGGCAGCGAGATCAAGCTGGACGGCGTTGAGTACAAGTTTGTCAAGCAGGATGATATCCTTGCTGTTGTGACGGATTGAGTTTAGGAGGAACGATACTATGGCAAAAATGATCGTATACGGTGAGGAAGCCCGGAAGAAGCTGCAAAGCGGCATCGACCAGCTTGCCGACACCGTGAAGGTGACCCTTGGCCCCAAGGGCAGAAATGTGGTTCTGGGTAAGAAGTACGGCGCTCCCCTGATCACCAACGACGGCGTGACCATCGCCAAGGAGGTAGAGCTGGAGGATCCCTTCGAGAATATGGGCGCGCAGCTCATCCGTGAGGTGGCTACAAAGACCAACGATGTTGCCGGTGACGGCACCACCACCGCCACCGTTCTGGCACAGGCCATCACCCGTGAGGGTCTGAAGAATCTCAGCGCAGGCGCTAACCCCATGGTTATGCGTAAGGGCATCGATAAGGCAGTTGCTGCCGCTGTTGCCGCCATTCAGGCAAATTCCGTTGCCGTCAACGGTTCCGATGATATCGCGAGAGTCGGCACCGTTTCCTCCGGCGACGAGGGCATCGGTGCGCTGATCGCCGAGGCTATGGAAAAGGTCGGCACCGAGGGCGTGATCACCATCGAGGAGTCCAAGACCGCCGAGACCGGTCTGGATGTGGTGGAGGGCATGCAGTTTGACCGGGGTTATATTTCTCCTTATATGGTCACCGACACCGACAAGATGGAAGCGGTGCTGGACGATGCCTATATCCTCATCACCGATAAGAAGATCGCCTCCATTCAGGAGATCCTGCCCATTCTGGAGCCTGTTGTCAAGGCAGGCAAGAAGATGATCATTATCGCTGAAGATGTGGAGGGTGACGCACTGGCTACCCTGCTGGTGAACCGTCTGCGGGGCAACTTCAACTGCGTCTGCGTGAAGGCTCCCGGCTTCGGCGACCGCCGCAAGGAGATGCTGCAGGATATTGCCGTGCTTACCGGCGGTACTGTGATCTCCAGTCAGTTGAACATGGAGCTCAGCGAGGCGGCTCTCACCGATCTGGGCCGCTGCCGTCAGATCGTGGTCACCAAGGATACCACCACCATCGTGGACGGCGCAGGTCATCCCGATGCCATCAAGGCCCGTGCCCACCAGATCCGTTCTTCTATTGCCACCACCACCTCCGACTATGACCGGGAAAAGCTGCAGGAGCGTCTCGCGAAGCTCAGCGGCGGCGTAGCGGTCATCAAGGTGGGAGCGCAGACCGAGGTCGCCATGAAGGAGCAGAAGCTGAGAGTGGAGGATGCGCTGAACGCCACCCGTGCAGCTGTGGAAGAGGGCATCGTGGCAGGCGGCGGTACTGCTCTGGTCAATGCGGTGGAGGCTGTTGAAAAGCTGGTCGCCACTCTGTCCGGTGACGAAAAGACCGGTGCCAAGATCATTGCCACCGCGCTGCAAGCGCCCATCCGCCAGATCGCCCAGAACGCCGGTGTGGACGGCAGTGTGGTCTATGAGAAGATCCGCTCCAGCGGAAAGGTGGGCTATGGCTACAACGCCTACACCGAGGAATATGTGGACATGATGCACAGCGGCATCGTTGACCCCACTAAGGTCACCCGTTCCGCTCTGGAAAATGCCGCGTCCATCGCAGGCTGTGTGCTGACCACCGAGAGCCTTGTGGCGGATAAGCCCGATCCCGCAGGGGACGCGGCTGCTGCCGCTGCCGCTGCTCAGGCAGGCGGAATGTATTGATAACCAAGAGGGTGCTGCTGGCAGCACCCTCTAAATCTATGCTTTTATAAAATTAGAATATTTTATGTATGGATTTCAGCAACTTCTCGCCAAATTCCGATTTATCGGGGTGTTGGTGGTTGCTGAGCACCAAAGCCCCCCTTGCCTAAAGGGGTAAGCGAAGCGCAGTCGCGGTAGTGAATGACAGTCCGGTGGACTGTCAGAGCCGCGACCGGAATCGCCGCAGCGATT
>JAFQFP010000022.1 GCA_017398625.1 Oscillospiraceae bacterium | reverse complement strand
TTTTTTCGCCCGGATCATGAGAATGTAGAGCATACTGCTCATCCGGTTCATGGCCTTTAAAATATCCTCCCGGAAAGGCTGCCCCTCCCGGTCCATAAAGGCGCGGACTGCCGCCAGCTCTGCTGCCCGGGCAGCGCACCGAGCGCGGTTGAGCCATAACACTGCCGGCCCGTCGGTGTATTCCGGCATAAAATGGGGCTGACCGTAATGCTCCTGGGGAAAATGGCTGTGGCTGCGGATCTCTGCTTGCGTCAAGCCGCAAAGCTTCTCCTCCGGCACAGGCTCATTTAATACATCGCAGGAGATCAGCCGCCGGGCCAAGGCCAAAATTTCTCCCAACTCCCGTTGAAACGCGCCGCAATTTAGTTGACATAACATTATTTCCGCTTCCAAAGCATCGATCGCGCCCCGGAAGGCGATCCGGGGATGGGTCTTGCTTACCAATACATCCCCATGAAGATGGGTCATATGCTCCGGCTTTTGGGAGATCGTCCCGCCGCCCAGCAGCTTGTAGGTTTCGATTTTCGCCGCCTCACCCGGGAGAATGGGGATCCGCTCCCGGCTTAGATAATCCCTGGCCCCGGGAGTCAGGGTGTCCCCTTTCCCCAGAAAGAACACCCGTTTTCCCTCCCGGTTGCGGATATTGTCCTTTACATTTTTCTCTGTATACAGCATTAAGCCTTAGGCGCGGGGCCGGGTCTATGGGACTTGGGGAGAATGGCATCCACTTCCGTGTGGGGACGGGCGATGACATGCACAGAGATCAGCTCGCCTACCTTCTCCGCAGCTGCAGCGCCGGCATCGGTTGCCGCCTTCACAGCGCCCACATCCCCCCGGACCATAACGGTGACCAAGCCGCCGCCTACCTGCTCCTTGCCCACCAGCTGCACATTGGCGGACTTGACCATAGCATCTGCCGCCTCAATGGCGCCAATGAGACCCTTTGTTTCGATCATACCCAAAGAATTTGTATCCATATTCATAACTCCTTTAAGAAATTTTTATTTCCGTTTATTGGAAAGTCGGTTAAAACTCGACGGCGTAGCCGCCAAGCCTTCCCCTTGAGGGTGGTGCGACCCGCAGCGAATCAAAATTGACATATCTGCCGGTGGCAGATATACCTTGATTCCTAGGTGGCAAAAATCTTTGATTTTTGACGGATGAGGTGGTCTGCGAAGCAGAAAATCCCGTATTTTAACGGCTACTACGTAGCCTACACCTCATCAGTCACCAAAAGCGGTTGCGAAGAGCCGCCTTTGGTGACAGCTTCCCCTCAAGGGGAAGCCTTTTTGCACTAACGCAACAAATCGATAAACTCCTGATTTACTTTAGTCTCTCCAAAATCTTCGCGGCGATTCGCTCCACCAAATCCTCGTCCACCTGTACCCGAACTTCCGGCGTCTTTCGGGATTCCTGACCCCAGGCCACCCGGCGGATGTTGATCAGATCCAGGGGAGAAATGTTGTTGGACGAGCTGCTGCCGCCCACCGCGCCGCAGCCTAAGGTCAGCGCCGGGAACAGCCCCGTTGTCGCCCCAATGCCACCCAACGCCGCCGGGGTGTTCACCAAAAACCGGGACACAGGGATCTGAAGGGCAAATCTGCGGATCACCGCCTCATCCTGCGCATGCATGGCGAAGGTATGGCCGCTGCCCTCGTGCTTCAGCACCTCGATGGCCTTGGCTAGCACCGCATCCTCGCTGTCCATGACGAAAAACGCCAGCACCGGGCAAAGCTTCTCCATGGAATAAGGACGGGTAGGTCCTGCCTCCTGCTCCCGGGCAACCAAAACCTTCGTCTCCCGGGGTACGGAGAAGCCCGCCATTTCCGCCAAAGCCGTTGCGGGTCTTCCCACGATGGCAGGGTTCAATGTCCCGTTGGGCTTAAACAGCAGCTTTGCCAGAGAACCCGCCTCGTTGGTTGACATAAAATAGAACCCTTGGCGTTTTCCTTCCTCCCGTACCGCATTTTCCATGCTCTTTTCCACGATGATGCTCTGCTCCGAAGCGCAGACCGTGCCGTAGTCAAAGCTTTTGGACTTACAGATGCACGATAGCGCCTGGGCTACATCCGCGCTGTGGTGAATATAAGCCGGGCCGTTGCCCGCTCCCACGCCGATGGCGGGTTTTCCCGAGGAATAGGCTGCCCTTACCATACCGGGTCCCCCGGTGGCGAGGATCAGCCGCACCTGCTCCGCCCCCATCAGCTCCTGACAACCGGCCATGGACGCCATGCTCAGACAGCTTATACTGCCGGGCGGCGCTCCCGCCCCCTCTGCCGCCGCCGCCACGATCCGCGCCGCCCTGAGAGTACATTCCAGTGCCTTGGGATGGGGTGAAAACACAATGGTGTTGCCGCTTTTCAGGGCAATGATGGCCTTATAGCATACCGTAGACGTGGGATTCGTGCTGGGTACGATGGCTGCGATGACACCCACCGGGACGCCCACCTCCCATAGCTTTTCCTTTTCCCGTACATTTAATACGCCCACCGTCTTCATGTCCCGGACAGCCGCCGCCACGGTTTCGGAAGCAAACCGGTTTTTGACCACCTTGTCATCGGGATTGCCAAAACCGGTCTCCCGGACGGCCAGCTCTGCCAGCTCCACCGCCGCGGCGGAAAACTTTTGGGCAATGGCCTGCACAATGGCATCCAGCTGCTGCTGGGACATTTGGGACAGGGTCGCTTGGGCTTTTTCTGCCTGCTGGCACAGAAGCCTTGCTTCCTGCCGCGCCGCTAAATCCTTATCCAGTTCCATACTTTCACTCCTTGCGGGCAGTGCCCGCTGACATTTCGAGTCTGGCAGGCCGGCAGCGGTCGTTACCCCTTTGGGCCTGCCCGATTCGATACAAATACCCGTTTACCGGGCAGTTTCGTTAGGATTCGTAGGGCGGACTCATGAGTCCGCCGATCACTTTCCGGATTCTAAAAAGTTTGTATTTGCAAGCTTTTTCAAAAAAGCATTGTCCCAGCCGTACAAAATGTTTAACCGGGTCGGCGGGCTCATGAGCCCGCCCTACGAATAAACTCCCCGAGAAATGGCAAATTATTTATCTTTCGGTCTTGCCGCTACTTCTGCCACCGCGGCGGCAAATGCGCTGCAGGCCGCCTCACAGGCAGACTGGGTGCCGCTGAGCAGCCCGCCGCCGAAATTCGTCTCGCTGGGTGGGGGGTATAGTTTACATAACTTTACATCTGCCGCTTTCAGTGCCGCGTCCAGAGCATACATGCTTTCCAAGGGCGGCGCAATGAGATAGGCCACCGCCGACCCTTTGGGTACGCCGGCCTCCCGGGCAAGAAAGCTGCCTACGCTGGCAACCGTATGGGCAAGGTAGGGCACTTCCCCTGCCTCATCAAACCCCAGCCGCTCCAAGGCGGAAAGGGCAGCCTCCATGCCGCTGCGTACCGCACCGGGGGTAGGGCCCGCCAAAATGCCGATGACCTCCCCGGCGTTGGGGGTGGAGGCATTGGCTGCCCCGGCGTAGAAGCTGTGACCGTAGCACACCTGCACATCCGCGGCTTTGGTGGCAGCGTCCAGGGCGATATAGGTGGCATCGTCACAGTCCGTGGTGAGCATCCCCAGACAGGGATACCCATCCGTTGCGCCCAAAGCCTTGGAAAGGGCCGGTACAGCCCCGGGCAGATACCGCACCGCCAGCACCTTCACCGGGATCATTTCGCGCCCTCCAGATGCAGTTCTACGCCGGAAACCTTCTTTCGCAAAATGGTCTCGATCAGCTCCGCAATATGCGCCCCGGCTTCCACCGCCGGTGTGCCTTGGGCGTGGATGTTGGAAACCACCGTCCGGGCCGACTCCGAGACCCCGGTGTGGGGCTTGTAGGTGATATAGGCAGACATGCTCTTGTCCGTCACCAGACCGGGACGCTCCCCTACCAGTACGCAAACCAGCTCGCAGCCGGTGACATCCCCCACCGCATCGCCCGCGCCCACCCGGCAGTAGCGGATAAACACCGCCTTGCCGGTGTCGATGCCCCGGACTTTCAAACCGTCCTTGATGGCTGCCATACAGTCCATGGCGTTAGCCCCAATCGCCGCGGAGGATAGTCCGTCTCCCACCACGATCTGCACCCGGGGCGCAGAGGAAACGGCACTTTTGAGCTTTTTCTCACTGTCTTCATCCAAGACTCTCCCCAGGTCGGGGCGGGTCAGATATTCCTCTTTGTCCTTGCACCGGGTCTTCAGCGGGATCAAACCGTTCTTTTCCGCGAAATCCTCCGCCACCTGGGAGAACACCGCATCCTGGGCAGCGGCATGATCCGCCCGAAACCGCAGCATAGTCAGGGTCTTATACCGGGGACCTGCCCTGCCGCTGCCCAGTCTTGCCGGGGTCTTCATTTTCAGCCGGGCAAAGCCCTCTTTGTCCGCGGCATTTTCCTGAAGATAGAGCTTTCTTAAATCCAGCGCCGTCACATCCGGCACAAAATCCCCCTCCCGGAAGCCATTGTCTTTTGGCTCCGGGCCCGGGTTCGACGGCTTGTAGTCGCTTCCCTTTACCATAGGTTCGGGAAGACCCATTTGTCCCAAGATCTCCGCCACCATGGCGGTCAGTTCCTGTTTATTCATACGTCACCTCATTCAGTTTTCCGTTTATCGGGCGGCCGATGGCTGCAAATTGACAATTGAAAATTGACAATGGACAATTTAGGTATCGCCAAAGGCGACATTTTAAAAATCATTTCCGAAGGAAATACCGAAATTTTCAATTATCCATTATCAATTGTCCATTCGTGCGTCAGCCCGACAAATGGCAATTTCTAAAACAGTAAGCTGGAGCCGTCGCCGGCCTTTGCCGTCAGCTTTCCGTTCTCGATAAAGCCCATTTTCTCCAGCCACCGCTGAAACTCCGGGATCGCTGTCTTTCCGGTGATCTGCCGCAGAGCGGCGGTCTCCCGGAAGCCGGTGGTCTGATAGTTCAGCATGATGTCGTCTCCATGGGGGATGCCCATAAAATAGTTGCACCCGGCCATGGTCAGCAGCGCCGCCAGATTCTCAATATCGTTCTGATCTGCCTTCATGTGGTTGGTGTAGCAGCAGTCGCAGCCCATGGAGATGCCGGTAAGCTTGCCCATAAAATGATCCTCAAGACCGGCTCTGGTCACCTGCCGGGCGTCGTACAGATACTCCGGGCCAATGAATCCTACCACCGTATTCACCAAAAAGGGCTGGAACCGCTTGGCAAAGCCGTAGCACCGGGCCTCCATGGTCACCTGGTCTGTGCCGTGATGGGCGTTGGAACTTAGCTCGCTGCCCTGTCCCGTCTCAAAATACATCACATTGGGCCCCTCTGCCGTACCCTGATGCAGCAGAAGCTGCCGGGCTTCCTCCAAGGTGGACGCATCAAAACCAAAGGCGGCATTGCCCGCCTGAGAACCGGCAATGGACTGGAAGATCAGGTCGCAGGGCGCGCCGGCCCGCACCGCCTTCATCTGGGCAGTCACATGGGCAAGCACACAGATCTGGGTCGGAATCTCCCAATGCTCCTTGATTTCTTGGAACCGCCTCAGCACCTTGCCCACCTGCTCCGGGCTGTCTGTTACCGGATTCAGGCCGATCACCGCGTCTCCCGCGCCGAAGCTCAGGCCCTCCAATACCGAGGCGGTGATGCCATCGGGATCGTCGGTGGTGTGGTTGGGCTGCAATCGGCAGCTAAGCGTTCCCGGCAGACCGATGGTGGTGTTGCAGTGAGCGGTGACGGTGATCTTATTGGCGGCGTAGATCAGATCCAGATTGGACATCAGCTTGCACACCGCCGCCACCATCTCCGAGGTCAGTCCACGGCTAAGCCTGCGGATATCCGCCCCGGTGGTGTTCTCCGACAAGATCCACTCCCGCAGATCGCTTACCGTCCAGTTCCGGATAGACTCATACACCGGGATGTTCAGATCGTCCTGAATGATCCGGGTAACTTCATCTTCTTCATAAGGGACGGCGGGATTCTCTCTTAGATCTCCCAAGGTCACCGCAGACAGCACCACCTTCGCTGCCACCCGTTCCTGGGAAGATCCGGCTGCCAAGCCCGCCAGCTTATCGCCGGTTTTTTCTTCGTTTGCCTTGGCAAGAACCTCTTTCAAGTCCCGAAAGGCATATGTTTTCCCGGATAATACCGTTTTCAGTACCATAATTACCTCCAGTTTTAATTGACAATTGAAAATTGACAATGGACAATTAAGGTGTCGCCTTTGGCGACATTTTTTAAATCATTTCCGAAGGAAATACCACAATTGTCAATTATCCATTATCCATTTGCGCTTAGCACCAAAGTCTTGATGACCACCGGCAGCGCCGGACCCACCGGCTCGCCGATGTCCAGATAGCTTCCTTGCTGGAGTTTTAACGAATCCATGCACACAAAGCTGGTATCCTTAGGCAGCCGCAGAGCCATTGCCTGCCCCAGGGCCTTTGCCATGTCCTGCTCCAGGGCAACATATACCGGTCTTCCCCCAAAGCCCCGGG
The DNA here is from genome assembly GCA_017398625.1 of Oscillospiraceae bacterium. Lineage (GTDB taxonomy): Bacteria > Bacillota > Clostridia > Oscillospirales > Oscillospiraceae > Faecousia. The sequence goes on along the minus strand of JAFQFP010000022.1, from coordinate 2,452 downwards.
AAAGCCCCTCCGCCAGGGCAACTACCCGGTCATACTCCGGAGACGAAAACCCCGGCAGCGCCAAAACACTGTCCGTATCCTGCTGAGACAGCCTTTTTTCCACCAGCTGTGCCAGTTCCTCCGGCGCCAGCTCCTGCTCCCGGGAAGTCACCTGCGCCACCGGCAGATTCTTAAGGGGCAAGGAAGCGTTGCGGCAAAACACCGTGCTTCCCGACAGCCGGACACTGTGGCACCCCGCGCCAATGACCGTTGCCCGGATGGTGTGGTCTCCCAATCGGTATTCCCCCCGGCACAAACGGCTTTTCCCAATCTCTTCGCCCAAGATAGGGCCTAAGTCTCCAAATTCCCGCCAGTCCCGGACTGTTTCGATGCAGTCGGCCACGCCCCCGGAAAAGGAGACCACCACCGCGCTTTCCGGCGGCTCAGGCGCGTCTCCCGCCTCCCGGGTGCTCAGCTGCTCCAACAGGGGCGTGACTTCCCGGAGACCCGCCGCCATTTCCAAAGCCTCCACCAGAACTTTCGCCACCGGGCGCAGAACATCCGGGGACGCGGTCTCTCCCACATTTAGTTTACATAACTCTTTTAATACCGGGGATACGTAGGTGATTTGATCCTGCTCGTCAAATTTCACCAGCCGTCCTCCCACATTGAGGCAGGCAGTTGACATAACATTCCCGTTTTCCACCAACGCCAGATTGCTTGTGCCGCCGCCGATGTCCATGTGCAGCACCTTTTTCCCGGTTTTTTCCGAAAAATCCGTTGCCCCAGCGCCTTTTGCCGCCAATACACTTTCCAAGTGCGGGCCGGCTGTTGCCACCACAAACTCTCCGGCAAACGCAGAAAGCGCATCCAGCACCTGCCGGGCGTTTTCCCGCCGCGAGGTCTCCCCGGTGATGATCACCGCTCCGGTGTCCACATCCGCCGGGGATATCCCTGCCCGGTGATACTCTTTCTCTACAATTTCCCGAATACCAGTCCCATCCACCAGCCCTGTTCCGATGAGGGGCGTAAGATACACCTCACTCTGATGCCGCAGCTGCCGCCCGGTAATTTGCAGCTGTGGCACAGCAAAGCTTGACGCCTGATTCTCCACCGTAAGCTCCGACACCACCAGCTGGGTGGAAGTTGTCCCCACATCCAGACCCACGCTGCAAAGCCGCTCAGCCACGGCCGGTCACCTCTTCCAGGATCTTGCGGATCATAAAATCCTCCACCTTCACGGGGTTTGTCTCACAGCAGGGGTCTGCCAAGGCGGCTTTCACCACATTGTCCATCTCCCGCCATATCTGCCGCGGCTGAATTCCCGCTTCTGCCAAAGTTGCCGGCAGCTTCATTTCCCGGCGCAGACGGATCAGTCCGTTTTTCAGATTGTGCACCGCCACCGTGTCGGCGCTGCCCCCCAAGCCTGCCGCCCGGGAAAGCCGGGCATATTTCCCCGCCGCTGCCATGGCATTGCAGCCGATCACCGACGGAAGCAGGATGGCATTGAGCCGTCCGTGAGGTACATGGAACGCGCCGCCTAAGCTGTGGGCCAGGGCGTGACACAGACCCAGGCCCGCCTGGGTAAAGGCCATACCTGCCAAGGTGGACGCGTTGTGGATCTGCAGCCGCACCTCCTGCCGCCCGGCAAAGGAGGCCGGCAGATTGGCAAAGGCCGTACAAAAGGCATCCCGGGCCAAAGCGTCGGTAGCCGGGGAAGCGTTTTTCGCCACATAAGCTTCCAGGGCATGGCTCAGTACATCGAATCCCCCGTCTGCCACCAGACTTGGTGGCAGCTGCCCCAGGAAGCTGTCATCCAAAACCGCCAGCTCCGGGCGAAGCCGGGGGTCTACCAGGGGGTACTTGACCCGGTTGTGGGTCAATACCGCGAAATCCGTCACCTCTGAGCCGGAGCCGGAAGTGGTAGGGACTGCCGCCAGCCGAATTTCCCTGCCGCTGAAATAAGCCATGGCTTTGGCGCAGTCCATGGCGCTGCCGCCCCCCAAAGCCACGATAACATCCGGCTGGAACGCCTTGACCTGAACCGTTCCCTCTGCCGCCAGCGCCACACTGGGGTCAGGCTCTACCCGGTCAAAGATCTCCACCTCCGGGGCCTCGGCAGCTTTCGCCACCCGGTCTGCCGTACCGTTCCGGGTAAAAAAGGGGTCGGTCACCAAAAACAGCCGCCGCGCCCCCAGATCCTTCAGCGCCGCAATCGCCCCGGTACCGGATACGATCTTGGTGCTGCAATAAAATTCCTTCAAATTCCCACCGCCTTTTCACAGCCAGTATTCCCCATCGAAGAAAAATCATGTATTCCCAAAAATAAAATTGCCAATTCCCGTTTGTCGGGCAGTTAAGCCTCCCCTTGAGGGGAGGTGCCCCGTAGGGGCGGAAGGGTGAAAAACGCCAATTGCTTACGCTCTAAGGGTATTTCTCACCCCTCAGTCAGCCTGTTATGCTGACAGCTCCC
>JAFQFP010000021.1 GCA_017398625.1 Oscillospiraceae bacterium | reverse complement strand
AATCAGCAGCCATTTGCCGTTGCACAGTGGGGAACAGGTGCGCATACCGGAAAGTAATGTCGATAGACTCATGTCCCATCCGTTCCGCGATTGCCACGGCACTGTATCCCATATGAATCAGGAGGGATACGTGGGAATGCCGCAAATCGTGCACTCGAATTCGCTGCAATCCCATTGCTTTGCTGCCCTGTTCCATTTTGCGGTAGAGATAACTCTTGGATAGTGGGAAAAGACGGTCATCGGGTTTCGGCTCATACAGTATTTCAATACAGGTGGACGGCGTAGATATTACAGATGAAGAATTGGTGGCTGTTACGGAATATGTCAAACCTCTGGCGGATTCCATGAAGGAATCTCCCACCGAGTTCGAACTGGTATGCTGGATTGCCTTTGAATCTTTCCTGCGCAAGAAGTGTGATACCGTAGTACTGGAAGTTGGTATGGGTGGTACCTTTGATGCGACAAATGTCATCGAAACTCCCGAAGGCGCTGTCATTACCAACTTGAATTTGACGATATCATCGAGTATAATTTCCGAAAAATAAACGATTTGCTTTGATCGCAGTATGAACACGCTGGACAAAGTAACATTGAAATAAGGAGATCACTATGAGTAGTTCAATTTATGAGCAGGCACAGGCGGCAATATCTGAGCTGTGTGAAAAAGCAAAGCTGAAGGCAGGCAACATTGTAGTTGCAGGTTGCTCTACCAGTGAGGTGATCGGTTCAAAGATTGGTACCAATTCTAGCCCAGAGGTAGCGGCGGAGATTTTTGCTGCGCTTCACGACTATACCCAGAGCAAAGGGCTATACCTTGCTGTTCAGTGCTGTGAACATCTGAACCGGGCGATCATCACAGAACGTAGTGCCGTTCCCTGGGCTGAGCCTGTCAATGTAGTTCCCCAGCCCAAAGCTGGTGGTTCTCTGGCGACCAAGGCATACGCAGGATTTGCTGATCCGGTAGCAGTGGAAGATATCAAAGCGGATGCTGGTCTGGATATTGGCCTGACTTTGATTGGAATGCATCTGAAAAAGGTTGCTGTTCCTGTCAGACTGGAAAACAACCGGATCGGAGAAGCCATTGTTGTGGCAGCCCGGACCCGCCCCAAATTTATTGGTGGTGTTCGTGCCACTTATGATCAGAATCTCCTATAAATATAGCAAAGGCACCGCCATAATGGCGGTGCCTTCGTTAGTTGTTAGAATTTTACGATTACCGTTGTCCCGATATTTGGTTCACTTTCTAGCTCAATTATGGCTCCAAGCTGCTGGGCTGCATGCTTCACAATGGAAAGGCCCAGACCGGTGCCGCCGGTTTCGCGGGAATGGCTCTTGTCCACCCGGTAGAACCGTTCAAATATCCTCGCCTGGTGTTCCTTGGGAATACCGATACCGGTGTCCTTGACCGTTATGCTGTCTTTGCCAACAGTGACAGTTACCTTGCCGCCGTCTTTGTTGTAACGGATGGCATTATCACACAGGTTGTAGATCAGTTCATAAGCAAGCTGCCGCACACCGGTGATGACAGTATGTTCTCCCAAAAGCTCTACGGTGATATTCCGGCTGTCCGCTGCAGGCAGTAATGTTTGGAGCACCTGTGATGTAACTGCATATAAGTTAACACTTTCCTGTGGGAATTCTACGCTTTCGTCCAGCTGGGACAGGCGGATAATGTCATTGATCAGCTGCAGAAGCCGTTCTGCCTCACTGCAGATGTAACCGGTAAATTTCTGCACATCCTCAGGCTTTACCAAGCCGGACTGCAGAAGCTGGGCACTATTGAGAATGGACTGCAAGGGGGTCTTCAACTCGTGAGATACATTGGCGGTAAATTCCTGCCGGTTTCTCTGAGCGTTGACCTGCTCAGTTACATCAAAGGCTAATACTACAGCACCCAAAAGCCGATTCCCGGATACGATGGGGCTGATCCCGATCTGATACTCAGAACCGTGCTTTGTAATATGGAAATCGCAATGCTGTTTCGCAAGGGCCTGCTTGACACCGCCCGACATTGCCTGGCTTCTGTCTACCACCAGGAAGTCCAAACCAACACAGGCCTTGCTGGTTTCAAAGAGTCTGGCTGCTGCTGGGTTAATGCTCAGGATTTTGCCTTCGCTGTCCAGCAATACAAGGCCTTCGCTCATAGAAGAGGTAGTCTGCTCAAACTGGTCGGTTTTCTCTTTCAGCTGTGCCACTTGGGCAGAGATCTGCTTATTCTGCTTTTCGATGCGGTGCAGAAGCGGCGAGATCTCATCGTATGTATTGCAGGACAAAGGATTGTCCAAATCCAGGTCATTGAGGGGATTGACGATCCGATTGGCCATTCTCCGTGCCAGCATTAGAGAGACTGCAATGGCAATGACATAGATCAGAACCAGAGGAAACAAAACCTCCAACAACAGTGCAAGAACAGAATCCTGCGCTGCGGAAATTCTCAGAACAGACCCATCCTGGAGCTTTACCGCCTTATACAGCATCTTGGTAGTCAAGGTGTTGGAATAGCGCTGGCTCTCGCCGGTGCCATAGGCAAAGGCTTCCTTGATCTCTTCCCGGTCTGCGTGGTTATCCATGGTCTCGTAGGAAGTCTGGGTATCATGGAGTACAGTACCGGATTTCTCGATCCAGGTGAAACGGAAGCTTCCCTTAGACAGTGTATCCAGATAATCCTCACCGTATTGCTCCAAGCCATTCTGGGCAATGGTCAGTTCGTTACCTAGCTGCTGCCACTGCAGGTCAGAATAGTGGCTGTAAAGGACACCCAGCGTAACACCGAAGCAGACAAAGAGCACCAGGGTCGCCACAATGACGATGGAACGGAAGATTCGTTTGGTCATCCGACCACCTCCATCCGGTAGCCAATGCCCACCACTGTCTTAATGCAGCCGGCGGCATCTCCCAACTTTTGGCGCAAGGTCTTGATGTGCATATCCACGGTACGGCTTTCACCGACGAATTCCTCACCCCAGACCTCATGCATCAGGGTTTCCCGATTATAAACCTTTCCGGGGTTCTGCAGGAAGAGCCGCAAAATGGCAAATTCCTTTTTGGTCAGCTCCACATCATCGCCCAATACACGAACCTCGTGGTTCTCTACATCCATGGTGATGCCGTGGGCGGAAAGGAGATTCCCATCATCCTGTTTGCCACATCTTCGCAGCACAGCCTTGATTCGGGAAACCAGGGTCATAATGCCAAATGGCTTGACCAGATAGTCATCCGCACCGGTATCCAAACCGGTAATCATATCCATTTCGGTACCCTTGGCAGTTGCCATGATGATTGGGATATCCTTTGTAGTGGGATTTCCTCTCAGCTTTTTCAGTATGGTAATGCCGTCATCTCCCGGCATCATAATGTCCAGCACGATCAGGTCCGGACGCTCCGTCTTCAGAGCTTCAAACATGGGAGCGCCGCTGGCAAAGCTCTTTGCCTCGAACCCTGTGGAATTGAGGGTATACACCTCAATATCCCGGATCGTGCTGTCGTCATCGACGATCCAAATCATAATTTATTCCTCTTTCGCATGCTGCCCTGTGATAGAAAACTCTACCCACTCGGCAATATTGGTGGCATGGTCACCGATTCGTTCCAGATACTTTGCGATCATCAGAAGATCCAGGCAGTATTGACCGTCCTCTCGATTGCTGCTGATCATGTGGATTAGCGTCTCCTTGGTGCGGTCAAAGGCGTCGTCCACGATATCGTCCATGGAAATCACCTTTTTCACCAGAGCCATATCCTGGTTGACGTAGGCGTCAATGGAAGAGCGAACCATCTGCTGTGCGGTTTCTGCCATCAGGCGGATATCCTCGCACTCCACACCGGTGCGGCCGTTCAGGAACGGCACGATCTCGCCAATGTCCTCTGCCTGGTCGCCAATTCGTTCCATGTCGGTGATGATCTTCATGGCAGCGGAGATCTGACGCAGATCCCGGGCTACTGGTTGCTGCTGAAGCAGCATCTTCAGACAGATGGCCTCGATATCCCGTTCCATCTGGTCGATCTCCCGGTCATGGGAGGCAGCCTCATGGGCAATATCCGCATTGCCCTCCAGCAGCGCCTTTACAGCAAGATCGATGGCGGTCTCACAAGCGGAGCCCATCTCAATGAGTTTTCTATGCAGCGTGTTCAGCTGGCTATCAAACAAATTACGCATTATCCGAACCTCCCGGTGATGTAATCTTCTGTACGCTTATCCTGCGGCTGAGAGAACATTTGCTCTGTATCGCCAAACTCGACCAGCTCACCAAGAAGGAAGAAAGCGGTGTTGTCAGAAATTCGGACGGCCTGCTGCATATTATGGGTGACCATGATAATAGTATAATCCTTCTTCAGCTGTTGCGTCAAGTCCTCGATTTTAGATGTGGAAATGGGATCCAATGCGGAGGTGGGTTCGTCCATCAGAAGCACCTTAGGCTTCACAGCCATAGCTCTTGCGATGCAAAGTCTTTGCTGTTGACCGCCGGACAAACCCAGTGCAGACTTCTTCAGCCGATCTTTTACTTCGTCCCAGATAGCAGCACCCTGCAATGCCTCTTCCACAATATCATCCAACTGGATCTTGTTCTTGATACCGTGGGTGCGGGGACCGTAAGCAATGTTGTCGTAGATGCTCATGGGGAAAGGATTGGGCTTCTGGAACACCATGCCGATCTCCTTGCGAAGATCGTTTACATCCACACTGGGAGCAAAGATGTCCTGTCCACCGTAGGTTACTGTTCCTTCGATCCGAACGGAAGGGATCAGATCATTCATCCGGTTCAGTGTCTTCAGGAAGGTAGACTTGCCGCAGCCGGAAGGGCCGATGAGGGCGGTGATGCTGCGCTCGGGGATCTCAATATTGATATTTTTCAGTGCCTGGGTAGCGCCGTACCACAAACACAGGTCTTTTGCGGTAATGATACTCATGCATTCTTTTTCCTTTCAAAATATTTTCCGATCAGGCTGGCGCTGAGGTTAATGATCAGCGTCAGGATCATCAGGATAGCGGCAATGGCAAAGGCCACACCAAACTCGCCGCCTTCTGTGGCGTACATATACAAAGCAACCGTCAAGGTAGAGCCGGAAGTGAACAGTGCGTCCACAAAACCGTTGAGTGCATGGGCAAAGCCTGCAGTGAACAGCAGTGCAGCAGATTCGCCTACGATTCTGCCGATAGACAGGATGCAGCCGGTGACCACACCATCTACACAACCGGGCAGTACCACCGTGCGGATCACACGCCATTTGCCCGCACCCAGACCGAATGCGCCCTCTCTGTAGGATTGGGGCACGGTCTTTAAGCTCTCCTGGGTGGTTCGCATCACCGTAGGTAGATTCATAATCACCAGGGTCAGGGCACCTGCCAGCAGGCTTTTATCCAAATCCATGAACTGGCAGAAGAACAGCGAGCCGAACAGGCCGTAGATAATGGAAGGGATGCCGGACAGGGTCTCAGCTGCGTATTCGATCATAGCCACAACACGCTTGTTGGAGGCATACTCCGTCAGATAGATGGCCGCTCCCACACCCAGGGGGATCACGAAAACCAGTGTAGTCAGAATGATGTAGACTGTGTTGAGAATATCCGGCAGAATACCGATCCGGTCTGTTAGGTAACTGGGTTTGGTGGAAAGCAGCTCCCAGGTGATATTAGGAAGACCCTTATAGAGAACATAACCCAGAAGAAACAGGGTCAAACCGGCTGTGATCCCAGCGGCAAGCCACATCAGGATCTGCATAGTCCAATTATAGATATTTCGTTTATTCATGCTTTTCTCCTTTCAGGAAGAAGTTCAGCACTGCGTTGATCATCATGATAAACAGGAACAGTACCAGTGCGATGGAAAACAGGGCTTCCCGGTACAAGCCGTCCGCATAACCCATGCCGCTGGAAACCGCGGTAGTCAAGAAGCGGACACTTTGGAAGAGGCTGGGCATATTGGCCACATTACCGGAGACCATCATCACTGCCATCGCCTCACCGATGGCCCGTCCTACACCCAGCACCACAGCGGTAGCGATTCCGCTTTTGGCCGCAGGAACGGACACCCGGAACCAGGTTTCGGTGGGGGTTGCGCCCAGTGCCAGGGATGCATCCTCATATTCTTTGGGAACCGCATCCAGGGCGGTAATGGAAACCTTAATGATGGAGGGCAGAATCATGATGGCCAGCACCACGATGGCAGCCATCAGGCTTGCACCGTCCGGCAGACCGAACAGATCCCGGATACCGGGTACCAGCACCATCATGCCAACAAGGCCGTACACCACAGAGGGAATGCCTGCCAGCAGACTGACTGCACCGGACATGATCTCTTTTACTTTAGGAGAAGCCTTCTTGGACAGAAATACTGCGGTCAAAAAACCGATGGGCACGCCCAGAACCAGCGCACCGGCTGTGCCGTAGATACTGGACAGAATGAAGGGCAGGATACCAAACTTCGGATCAGAGGAAGCAGGATCCCAGGTATCTCCGAAGAGGAAGTCCCACAGACCGATCTCCAGAATTGCCGGGATACCGGAGATCACCAGATATACTGTGATGACCAGCACGCTGGCAACGGTAACCAGGCCCAGGATTAGGAAGAGTCCGTGTACGGCTCGCTCAAATTGTTTGTTCTTTTTCATACTTTTCACCATTGACGCACAGCAAGCGGCGATTTGCACCGCCGCATTGCTTCCATATTTTTTAGTTGGCAGGAACCACACCGGCTGCACTGATGATTTCGTTTGCCTTATCGGAAGTCACGAAGTCGAAGAATTCCTGAGCAGTCTTGCTGAGTGCTACGCCCTCTTTGGTAACCAGGACAAAGGGGCGCTGTACGGGGTAGCTGCCGTCCTTGATGGTAGCTTCGCTGGGAACCACACCATTAACGCTGATGGCCTTCACGGTGTCCTTGACAGAGGACAGGGAGATATAGCCGATGGCGTTGGCATTCTCTGCTACTGCGGTAAGTACTGCGCCGTTGGAGGTCAGCTCCTGGCGGTACTTGCAGGCATCCTCGGTATCGGTGATGGACTCGAAGCCGTCGCGGGTGCCGGAGTTCTCTTCACGGCCGATCAGGACAATATCGCTGTCATTGCCGCCTACATCTTTCCAGTTGGTGATCTCACCCTTGTAGATGCCGGCGATCTGCTCTAGCGTCAGGTTTGCAACCGTATTGCTGGGGTTGACGATCACTGCGATGCCGTCGATGGCAACCACGGTCTCCTTCAGACCCTCAGCTTTTTCGGAGTCCTTCAGGTAGCGGGAGCTCAGGCCGATGTCGCAGGTGCCGTCCTTGACAGCCTTGATGCCGGTGCCGGAGCCGGTGGGGTTGTAAGTGAAGGTTGCACCGGTGTTTTCCATAAAGGCCTCGCCCAGAGCGCCAATCATCTTTTCCATGGAGGTAGAACCATCGGTTGCAACCTTTTTCGTTTCGTTGCTGCCGCAAGCGGCCAGGGTTGCTGCGATCATCACCACAGCCAAAATCATGCAAATGTACTTTTTCATAAAAACATCATCCTTTCGTGTTTTCTTTTTTTGATTGACTTCAGGTTACATCCACATCATAACAATTCCGTGTAAAGTCCGAAACCAAGGTGATGTAAAATAGTTGTCAAGTTTCAAATATATTCTAGGGTCTGATGAAGCCTTCTATTTCCCCGATTGCCCCATTTGTAAATAGTTGGCTGCATACGAGGACCAAGTAGAAAATTATCAAATCCTCTTTCCGTTTTCGTCGACATTTTGTGCACATTTGTTTCTTGACAAGTGTTTTTCCCGGACATATAATGATGTAAACCGTTGAGGAAGAGTGAGTAGGCTTTCCAAGGTTTCTCCCAGAGAGCCGCAGGTGGTGAGATTGCGGCAGACACCGAAAAGCCGAATGGACTTCCAAGGGCAACCAGAAAAGGGCAACCTTAGTATGAGAGCCGGAGCTGGACGCTCCGTTATCAAACAGTCAGCGTATGTTGGTACGCGTTGAGTGGGCGCATTGTAATGGTGCGTCAAGCCGGGTGGCACCGCAGGGTTATTTTATCCTGTCCCAGCAAAGTATTTGCTTTGGGACAGGATTTTTTGTATTCCGGAGACAATTTCTCCTGTCCCGCCAGAAAATGAAAGGAGAAAACACTATGTCAACCCAAACCATTCCCTACAAGATCTACCTGAACGAAACCGAGATGCCCACGGCATGGTATAATCTCCGTGCCGACATGAAGGTGAAGCCTGCCCCGTTACTGAATCCTGGCACCCATAAACCCATGAAAGCTGAAGAACTTGCCGGTGTGTTCTGTGAAGAACTTATTAAGCAGGAGTTGGACGACACCACACCCTTCTTTGAGATCCCGGAGGAAATCCGGAACTTCTATAAGATGTACCGTCCTTCCCCCTTGGTCCGCGCCTACTGTCTGGAAGAAAAGCTGCAGACCCCGGCGAAGATCTACTACAAATTTGAGGGCAACAATACCTCCGGCTCTCACAAACTGAATTCCGCTATTGCTCAGGCTTACTATGCCAAACAGCAGGGTCTCAAGGGCGTTACTACTGAAACCGGTGCCGGTCAGTGGGGCACAGCTCTTTCCATGGCCTGCTCCTACTTTGGTCTGGACTGCAAGGTCTATATGGTGAAGGTTTCCTATGAGCAGAAGCCTTTCCGCAGAGAAGTTATGCGCACCTACGGTGCATCCGTTACTCCTTCACCCTCTATGGAAACAGCGGTTGGCAGAAAGATACTCCAAGAGCACCCCGGTACTACCGGAAGCCTTGGCTGCGCGATTAGTGAAGCGGTAGAGGTTGCCACATCTACACCCGGTTACCGCTATGTACTAGGCAGTGTGCTAAATCAGGTGCTGCTGCATCAATCGGTCATCGGTCTGGAAACAAAAGCAGCTCTGGATAAGTACAATATTAAGCCCGATATCATCAT
>JAFQFP010000020.1 GCA_017398625.1 Oscillospiraceae bacterium | reverse complement strand
CGCCAAAAAGACCCTGAAAATCAAGGGATTGTTCCGTATCGAAACCTTACAATCCCCCAGTCAAAAATCAAATAGATTTTTGACAGCCCCCTTTACACAAGGGGGCCTTTGGGTGCGGTGCAAACATGTCGATAAATCGGGATCGTTAGAAGAATTTTGGGAGAAACAGATGAACAGTGTGCTTTTTACCGTGATCATGGTGGGCTTTTGGGGCCTCAACCTGATGAACGGTACCGGTCTGGGTACGGTGTACCACACAATTGCATTATCCCAGACGGCAGCGGTGGTGCTGGCGGCAGGGTGTTTGTTCCGACAGGTGGGCAAGGACGGCGGGCTGTACGCCGCGCGGCGGTATTTTTACCCCGGTCTTGCCATGGCGGCAGTATTTACCGTGTCCGGCTGGTTTGGCGGGCATGGGCTGCAAGCGCTGGAGTATTTGTGGGCGTATCTGATCGTCTATATTTTTGCCAACATCCGAGTGCGCCGGAAGGCGCTGCGGCTGGCGGGATTTGCCTATGCCGGTCTGGGCGCGGCGATATTGTATATTTTCGGATTTATGGATGCGCTGGACGGGTGGAACGGTAATACCATTGCCATGGTGGGGCTGTTCAGCTTTCTGATCTTTATTATTCCCTATTTTGGCGCTACCGACCGCCGCAGTAAGCTGATGCTCCCCGGTGTGGCGCTGGCGTATGTGTTTTTGCTGCAGTATACCGATTCCCGATCCTGCATGATCGCCGTGGTGCTGAGTATTTTGCTGACATTTGGGATCATTCCTATGAAAAAGGTACTGCGGTCAAAAAAATGGCTGTGGTTTATTTTGTTGGTGCCGGTGCTGGTGGCGGGGGTCATTGTGCTGATTTCCGGCTCCGGTTTGGCAGACGGCTTGAATACTTGGAGTTTGCAGGAATTCGGAAAACCTATCTTTAACGGACGGGATACCCTTTGGCAGCAGGGGTTTGAGACCCTGTTCGACAATTTCTGGTTCGGAACAGGCTATATCAATAGCGGCTACTGGCACAACAGTGCAGTAGCCTGCTTAGCGGCTTTCGGTGCGGTAGGCTTTGGGTTGTGGGTCAAGCTGTTCCATGTAATGCTCGGCGATGTGCGCCGGTATTCAGGAGATGTGTGCGTGGCAGGCGCCATGACCGCCTTTCTGGTGCTCTACTGCCAGCAAAGCGTAGAGCTGGGATTGATCGCCCCGAACCCCAATATGCTGCCCTATGTGATGCTGGGGCTGATGCTGGGCAGAGTGCGGTATTTGAAAGGAAAAGAAACATGAATATTATTATGCCTACCTTTGAGCGGATCGAATGGATGCCGCCAACCATCTACCTGATAGAGACCCTTGCGGATATGGGGCATAATGTGACATATATTACCGTGTATCCGGACAGCTTTTTTGAGGGCAGGCGCAGCGACGGGAGGATCCGCAATGTAAGCCTGTGGAAGAAGGATATTTCTTTGCAGGAAAAGCTTCCGTATGTGAAAGGAATCTCGGGGCTGCTTTGGCGGGTGGACAAGCTGGTAAAACGGCTGGTCTGTTTGCGATTGAAAAAGACGGTAGATAGACTCATGACCGGAGACAGTCTGCTATGGGTCGTCAACGAGATGACGGTGATGCTTGGTGGCACCCGGTTTCTGAAAAACAGAAAATATGTATTTACTGTTTATGAGCTCCATGAGAAAAAACGGAAGACTCACTGCATCGAAAAGGCGGCAAAAAACGCACAGACGGTAGTGGTGCCGGAGTACTGCCGGGCACATATTATGCAGTCTCGGTATTGTCTGAATAAGACACCGGTAGTACTGCCCAACAAAACAGAACTGGCGCAAACCGAGGATCCCGTGCCGGAAAAGGCTGCGCAGGCGATTTCTATTTTGCAAAAGAGGGAGCAGGAAGGATATAAAACGGTGCTGTATATGGGCGGCATCAACGAGGAAAGACCGCTGGAGCCTGTTCTGCAGGCGATCGGAAAAAGTCAGCGGTACCGTCTGGTGGTCATGGGGAGAGAATCTGCGTATCTGTCCAAACTGCAGAAAGAATACCCGGAGCAATTTGACTATCTGGGTGCTTTCCGACCTCCGGTGCATATTCAGGTGGCAGAGCATGCGCATATCGGTTTGCTCATGTATGTCAGCATTAACCAAAAACAGGGACTTAATGCGTTGTTCTGCGCTCCAAACAAGTTGTATGAGTATACCGGAAAGGGTCTGCCGGTGATCACCAACGATATTCCCGGTCTGCGGTTTCCGGTGGAGTTGAACAAAATTGGATGTGTGACGGATTTTTCCAAGCCGGAAGCTGTGCTGGCGGCTTTGGAAAAAATCTGCCGGGAATATGGTGCTTGTTCAAAAAATGCAATAGCCTTCTTTGAGGGCATGGATATTAACAAGATAATATATGAGATATTGGAATCTGTGGATTAAGAGATGATGGGGAGAGGAAGGAAGATTGTGACAGTCAAGCCCTATATCAACGAAGCGCTGCGGCGGCTGGGCAACGGTGTTCGGCGGCTGCGGCTGAAAAATAAGGATTTTTCCCTGCTGGCAAGCAATTGCAACGGTGCTTGCATCTGCCACGATCTGGGGCTGCAGTTTCGCTCGCCTTTCGTAAATCTGTGCCTGAGCGCGCCGGACTTTATGAAGATATTGGAAGCACCCCGGCAGTATCTTGAGCTGCCGCTGGAATTTGCGGAAAGCGGAGACTACTCCTATCCTGTGGCGATGCTGGGGGATGTGACGATCCATTTCATGCACTACGCAACAGCGGAGGAAGCGCGGGAGCAGTGGCAGCGGCGGTGCAGGCGGATCAACTGGGACAACCTGTTTGTGCTGATGACCGACAAGGACGGCTGTGATGAGGCGCTTCTGCGGCGGTTTGATGCCCTGCCCTATCCAAACAAGGCGGTTTTTACCCATCTGCCCCGACCGGAGATCGCCAGCGCGGTGTACATCCCCGGCTTTGAGGAAGAACCGGAAGTGGGTAACTGCGTGGAATATGTAAACGGCTGGAGCGGAAAGCGGTATTACAATTATTTTGACTATGTAAAGTGGTTTAACGGAGAGTAAGGAGGCAGCCATGCCCAAGGTCAGCGTGATATTGCCGGCGTACAACGCCGAAAAGTACATAAAAGAGGCCATGGACAGCATTCTCAGCCAGACCTTTGCCGATTTTGAGCTGATCGTGCTCAACGACTGCTCGCAAGACAGCACCGAGGAGCTCATTCTTTCTTATGAGGATCCCCGGGTCGTCTATGTGAAGAACGAGGAGAATCTGGGAGTCGCCCGGACACTCAATAGAGGTTTGGCACTGGCAAAGGGTGAGTATATCGCCCGGATGGATGCCGACGATATCTCCCTGCGGTCGCGATTTGAAAAGCAGGCAGCATACTTGGACACCCATTCCAATGTGGCGGTGCTGGGCAGCAATGTGGAGCTGTTTGACGAAAACGGTACGATCCAAACGGGGTGGTCGTCAACAGACCCCCGGCAGCTAAAGCTGGATCTGTTCTTTGCCTGCCCCTTTGCCCATCCCGGTGTGATGATGCGTACCGCGGTGATCCGGGAGCTGGGAGGCTACGACCCGGAATATGAAGGGCTGGAGGACTACGAGCTGTGGTACCGGGTGTCCCGGAAAGCCAATATTTCCACACTGGCGGATGTTTTGCTGCGCTACCGTCTCCACGGTGGACAGGTGACTCAAAACCCCTCGGAGCGGTACAGGCAGCGGCTGCTGGCGCTGAAAAGGCGGCAGCTTGGCACACTGGGTATGGAGGATAACGACGCCTATTTTGATTACTGTCTGGGGAAAAAACCGCAGACAGCAGAGCAGGTGTTGGCTTGGTGCCGGTTTTTGGAGACGGCGCTGGAGGCTAACCAAACAGCGGGGGTCTATGATCCGGTGCTGATGGAGCGGTATTTTTGTACCGTTGCCCTGTCGGCGGTGGCGTCGCTGGGGCGCAAGGATGCGCTGACAGTATGTCGCGAGACCAAGTTGGTATCTTTCGGTGCGCTGGTAGCGCGAAAGGCAAAGGCTCTTTTGCGGAGGATCGGAAAATGAGCAAGGTCAGCATCATCGTTCCGGTATATAACATTGAAAACTATCTTTCCCGGTGTATGGAGAGCCTGCTGGGGCAGACCTGCCGGGAGGTGGAGATACTGCTGGTAGACGACGGCTCCACCGACGGCTCCGGGCGGCTGTGCGACGGCTATGCCCAAAGGGACAGCCGGGTAAAGGTCATCCACAAGGAAAACGGTGGGCTTTCCGATGCCCGGAACGCGGGACTGGATGCAGCCAAGGGGGAGTGGCTCCTGTTTGTGGACGGCGACGACTATCTGGCGACCAATGCGGTGGAAATGCTGCTCTCTTACGCCGGAGAGGATACGGACTTCGTTCAATTCCACTACCGGGAGACCGACGGAACATGGCAGCCGGAGAGCCAAAGCGGAGAAGCGAGCCTTTGCGCCGACCCCAAGCAGATGTTTCAGCGGCTGTACGGTCTGGGCGGCGTGGCGGCTTCCAGCTGCACCAAGCTGTGGAACCGCCGGGTGTTTGACGGCGTGCGCTTTCAAAAAGGCATCCTCCATGAGGATGAGGAGCTGCTGAACCGGGTGCTGCCGGGGTGCAAAAAGGCGGTGTACACCGATTTGGTGCTCTACGGCTATGTGATGCGTCCCGGAAGCATCATCCATGCAGGCTTTCGCCCGAAGCAGATGGACATTTTTCCCATCATGGAGGACAGAGCCCGGGTGCTGGAGGAATTGGAGCTGGGGGAACTGGCGGCAAAGACCTATGGGAAAATGTTCCAGACGGCGGCGTGGCAGTATTGCTTGGCGCGGCGCGGGGGCTTCCGGCAGGAGCAAAAGGCTTTGAAAGAAAAGATCGTCTCGCTGGCAAAGCAGCCCGCTCTGCCCTTGTCGGGACAGTATAAGCTGCTGTACCGGGGGGCAAAGGTGACTCCCGCGGCGGTGGATGGCTACTATTTCGTCCGCAGGCTTTGCGGAAAAAGTTGAAGGAGAAACGCATGGAAATGACAGAAAAAAGCTATCATACCCATTTAGAGCCCAAGAATGGGTGGTTTGACATCGATCTGAAGGAGGTCTGGCGGTATCGGGATCTGATCTGGCTGTTTACCAAGCGCAGCTTTATCCTGATCTACAAGCAGACTATTCTGGGTCCGGCGTGGATCATTCTCCAGCCGCTGATGACCACCCTCATTTACACGCTGGTGTTCGGCGGCATCGCGGGCATTTCCACAGACGGCATCCCCCAGATCCTGTTCTACATGGGCGGCAACGCCGTGTGGGGCTTCTTCGCTGCCTGTCTGAACAAGACCGCCTCCACCTTCACCGGTAACGCAGGTGTGTTCGGCAAGGTCTATTTCCCCCGGCTGGTCAGCCCCATTTCCACAGTGCTGTCCTCTGCCATCAATTTCTTCGTGCAGCTTGCCATGTTCTTGGTGTTCTGGCTGTACTATGTGGTCACCGGGCAGGTCAGCCCCAACTATATCGGCATTTTGCTGCTGCCGGTGATCCTTGTGTATCTGGGCCTGCTGGGTCTGGGCTTCGGCATCATTATTTCCAGCCTTACCACTAAGTACCGTGACCTTGCCATGCTGGTCACCTTCGGCGTACAGCTTTGGATGTACATTACCCCGGTGGTGTACCCCATTTCCACCCTTGGAGAAGGCGGTCTGCGCACCGTTATCATGCTCAACCCCGTTACCTGCGCCGTGGAGACCTTCCGCTGGGCGTTTTTGGGACAGGGCAGTGTGGAGCTGCTGTACTGGGGCATTTCCGCCGTTGTCATGGCGGCGGTGGTGACGCTGGGCGTGATCGTGTTCAGCAAGGTGGAAAAGACCTTTATGGATACGGTTTGATGGAGAGATACCGAACCGTATCCCCCCGGCGCTTCGCGCCAGCGCTCTGCGGAGCGCCCCGGTCGCGGCTCTGACAGTCCACCGGACTGTCATTCACTACCGCGACTGCGCTTCGCTTACCCTTTAGGCAAGGGGGGCTTTGGAGTGCCCTTTAGGCAAGGGGGAGCGTTGAATGGATAAGAATTGTTTGAGTGTGATACTATGGAGCAGTATGTAATCAAGATCAAGGGGCTGCGGAAGCAGTACCGTTTGGGTCAGATCGGCGGCGGCACCCTCCGGGGTGACCTGCAGAGCTGGTGGGCGCGGCTACGGGGCAAGGATGACCCCAACGCCGTCATCGGCTTCGACAGCCGGCTTGTCGGGCAGCGCTTTTGGGCGCTGTGCGGCATTGACCTGCAAGTGAATAAAGGAGAGGCGCTGGGGATCATCGGCGCCAACGGCGCGGGCAAGTCCACGCTGCTGAAGATCCTCTCCCGGATCACTGCTCCCACCGAGGGCAGTGTGGATATTTACGGGCGCATCGCCTCCATGCTGGAGGTGGGCACCGGCTTTTCCCCCGAAATGACCGGACGGGAGAATATCTACATGAACGGCGCCATCCTAGGCATGACCAAAGCCGAGATCGACGCCAAAATGGAGCAGATCATCGAGTTTTCCGAGTGCCGGGAGTTTATCGACACCCCTGTCAAGCGCTACTCCTCCGGCATGTATGTGAAGCTGGCGTTCTCCGTTGCCGCCCATCTGGACGCGGAGATCATGATCATGGACGAGGTTTTGGCGGTGGGCGATATGGCGTTCCAGAAGAAATGTCTGGACAAGATGCGTGCCGCTGCACAGCAGCAGGGCAGGACGGTGCTGTATGTCTCCCACAATATGAGCACCATTCGCCAGCTCTGCCGGCGGTGTATCGTGCTGGATCAGGGCAGGATCGTCTTTGACGGGGATACCGAGGAGGCGATCGGGCGCTATCTGGCGCTGGGGGGCGTGTCCGGCGGTACCGACCGGGCGCTGAGTGAGCTGCCGCGGCTCCATGAGTCCTTTGGTACAGTGGCAAAAATGCTGCGGCTGCGGCTGGAGGGCAGAGAAAATGCCACCGCCCTTCGGGGAGAAAAGCTTCGGCTGGCGCTGACATGGCAGGCAGAAAAGGATATGGAAAATGTATGCCTGCGGCTGCTGGTGCGTACCGCCGCCGACGCGGTGGTGGGTACTGCCCATTCGGCTGTGTTCGGAAGCTGCGCCGCCGGGTGCAGCCGGGAGGATATCGCGGTGCTGGACACCGCCATGCTGTCGGCAGGGACTTACTATCTCAGCCCGGCGCTGCTGCAGCGGGGGCAGGGAGGAAGCGTGGTGCTGGACAATGTGCCCCGGGCGCTGACGGTGGAGATCACCGATACCGACGCCGAATGGAACAGCGGCTATATGGGCGCTGTTCGCCTGCCGGATATGGATGTGGAACAAGAGAGAAAGTTGAGGGATCGTTATGAGTGAACAGCTCGCCATCAATATAAAGGGGCTTAAAAAGCAATACCGTTTGGGTCAGATCGGCGGCGGAACGCTGACCGCCGACCTGCAGAGCTGGTGGGCAAGAATGCGCCGCAAGGAGGATCCCAATTCCAAAATCGGCTCCGATCAGCGGCTCATCGGACAGCGCTTTTGGGCACTGAACGGCATCGACCTGCAGGTGAAAAAGGGTGAGGCGCTGGGCATTATCGGTGGAAACGGTGCGGGTAAGTCCACCATGCTGAAGATCCTCTCCCGGATCACTGCTCCCACCGAGGGAAGCGTGGATATTTACGGGCGCATCGCCTCCATGCTGGAGGTGGGCACCGGCTTTTCCCCCGAAATGACCGGACGGGAGAATATTTACATGAACGGCGCGATCTTAGGTATGACCAAAGCCGAGATCGATGCCAAAATGGAGAAGATCATCGACTTTTCCGAGGTTCGGGAGTTTATCGACACCCCTGTCAAGCGCTACTCCAGCGGTATGTATGTAAAGCTGGCGTTCTCCGTTGCCGCCCATCTGGATGCGGAGATCATGATCATGGACGAGGTGCTGGCGGTGGGCGATATGGCGTTCCAGAAGAAATGTCTGGACAAGATGCGCGATGCCGCCACCGTGGAGGGCAAGTCCGTCCTCTATGTTTCTCACAATATGAACACCATCCGCAAGCTCTGCGACCGCTGCGTCGTGCTGGATAAGGGACGCGTCATCTTCGACGGCGATGTGGAGGAGGCGATCTCGGTTTATATGCAAAGCTCTCACTTGAATATGTCACCGACTGTGGATCTGACCCATGCAAGGCGTCCGGGATATACTGTAGGCACTGCTCGGATGGAGCATATTTGCTTTGAGGAAAGCGATAACTGTACTTACGCACCCGGAAAAAGAATTCCTGTTGTTTTTACATGGAGAGCTTTAGCGCATCTGGAGGATGTAGGAGTACGGATGTTGGTCGTGAATCAGGATGGGAGTCCGGTAGGGCTGACATTCTCGGAGCCATTAAAAACGGTGGATTCGGGAGAGTGGGTGGAAAGCAAATTATATCTGGAATTTCCGGGCTTGGTGGAAGGGACATATATGCTTACGATTTCTCTGTTCCAAGGAGATTATGTCGGCAACAGCATCATACTGGATACGCTGGAAAGAGCATGTGCTTTCCAAATCAAAAATGATAATCAGACCGATGCTGTGCTGAATTGGCCTGCCAGAGCATGGGGAGCTATCCAGTTTCCCAATATCACCGTAAGGTAAGAGGAGAACAGCTATGAAAATCGGAACACTTACCTTTCATAGCGCGGATAATTATGGGGCGGCATTGCAGGCCTATGCCCTGCCAAAAGCAGTGCAGGAGCTGGGCTTTGACTGCGAGATAATCGATTACCGCCACATGTGCATTACCAAGGGAACAGAGGTGGAGTGGCCCCGGGCACTGGTGAAAAAGTACGGCCCGGTAAAGGGCTGCATCAAGTCAGTCAACCGCTGGCGAATGGGTTGGTTCAACAAAAACCGGAAGGATGTCAAGTTTAACCGGTTTCTGGAGAAAAAACTGCCCCTGTCGGAAAAGACCTACCGGACAGCGGCGGAGCTGGAGCAGGCACGGTATGATGCAGTCCTGTTTGGCAGCGATCAGATCTGGAACGAAAAGCTTACCGGTGGGTTCGCACCGGAATACTTCGGTGCGGGTATTTCAGGGAAAAAGATCGCCTACGCGGCATCCTCGGGAACGGATTCCGTGCAGGAGGAAGCCATCCCGCTTTTGTCGGAGTTTGCTGCGCTGGGCATTCGGGAGCGGGGGTTGACCCAATTCCTGCAAAAGCAAGGGCTGAGTGCGTGTAATGTTGTGGATCCGGTGCTGCTGCTGACCAAAAAACAATGGCGGCAAATCGAAGCACCGCTGCCCAAGGGGCTGGAAAAAGGAAAGTACATATTTGTCTACACCTTTGATGAACAGCCGGTATATGATCTGGCAAGAAGGCTGGCAAAGGAAGAAAATTTACCTATGGTCATTCTTCGCTGGTGCGGACGGCATGACCGGTTTCACGATATGATCCAATATCCCAATGCTTCGCCGGAGGAATTTTTGGCGCTGGTGGACAATGCGGCGGTGGTTTGCACATCTTCTTTCCACGGTACTGCCTTTTCGGTGCTGTTTGGCAAGCGGTTTTATTGCTGTACCCCTGCCGGTTTCGGAAGCCGTACCAATTCCCTGCTGGAGACGGTGGGGCTGGCGGCTTGCCGTGTGGAAAACGGAGAGGTGTCTTGCCAAGCTGCGGATCATGCTGCGGCGCAGCTTCGTCTGGCGCAATTGCGTGAACAGTCATTGGAATTCTTGAAGGGTGCGATAGAACAATGAAATTACCAGTAGATGCCTGCACCGGTTGTACAGCCTGCCAGGCGATCTGCCCTGTGAACGCCATCTCTATGAAGGAGGACGACAGGGGTTTTTTGAGACCGGTGGTCGACAAGGGCAAATGCATGGAATGTAAAAAGTGCGAAAGAGTATGTCCTGCCGGTGTTTCCCACAGCGGAAAGAGCGTACTTGCCGCGTTTGCAGCCAAAGTGAAGGATGCTGCTATCCACAGCGCCAGCCAATCCGGTGGCGTGTTCTATGCGCTGGCAGAGGAAATACTGGCTGCGAAAGGCGCAGTGTACGGTGCGGCCATAGATGGCAGTTTTGAGACCTGCCACATTCGGGTGACAGACCCGGAGGGGTTGAAGCGGCTGCAGGGCGTGAAATATGTGCAAAGCCGAATGGGAGACAGCTTCCGCAAAGTGGGAGAGGATCTTAAAATCGGAAAGCCGGTGCTGTTTTCAGGAACGCCCTGTCAGGTGGCGGGAGTGCTTTCCTATGTGCGGTCTGCCCGGCTGCCCGAAGAAAGACTTCTGACCTGCGATGTGGTGTGCTACGGTGTGCCCAGCCCCGGCGTGTTTCGGGCATGGATGAAAACGCTGCAGCGGGCAAAGGGAAAGGTGTTGTCCATGCAGTTTCGCCGCACCGATGCCAAGTGGGGCAAGGGAAAGGAAATTTACCGCATGGCGGATGGGTCTGTTGTGGAGGGCGAGTTCTATACCGGGCTGTATTTCTGCAACCAGATCCACCGGGAAAGCTGCGTGAGCTGCAAATACTGCAACCTGAGCCGCCCCGGGGATATTACACTGGGAGATTTCTGGGGCATCGAAAAGGTGCTGCCGGAATGCTATGATGACCGTGGGGTCTCGGCGGTGCTGGTAAATACGGAAAAGGGTCGCACCGCTTTGGAAAAAGCGGCATCCATGCTGATACTGACGGAAACCACTGCGCAGACCGTGGCACAGGCTCAGCCCAGACTGCAGGGGATCCCGGCGAAGCACAGCCCCCATCGGGAGACCTTCTGGGAAAAATACCGGAAAGCGGGTATGGACTATGTGGCGATGGAGAGAGGCTTTGTGCCGCCGTCCTTCCGCTTTCGTTTGATAAAACGGTTGGAACGGATAAAGACAGCAAGAAAATGATGATTTCTAAGCTCCTGCAATTGTAGGGGCAGTTAAATGAATGAAGTGCAAGAGATCCTTGGCAGTACAAATAAAGAGAAGAGGGATTCCTTTGACCAAAACCAATTTAGACACCGTTGTCCGACATGACCGCCATTATGGAATCGACTTGCTGCGTGTCGTGGCGATGTATATGGTCGTTGTACTCCATGTAATTGGAAAGGGCGGTGTGGCAAGCGCAGTACAAGAACCGGGGCTTTCCTTTGGAGCGCTGTGGTTTTTGGAGGTCGGTGCTTACTGTGCGGTAAACTGCTATGCGCTGATATCCGGCTATGTTGGCGTTAACGGCAGATATGGTATGCCGGTTTGATCGTGCTGTGGCTGCAGGTAACACTATGGATACTGGTTGGAAATGTTTGCGGATATTTATGTATGCTCCAGCATCTATGAGGGACTGTCTACTACCACCATCGAGGCGCTGGTGTTGGGAAAGCCCTGCGTGGTTACGGATTGTACCGGTATGCGGGACATTCTGGGGGACAGCAAGTATGGCTTGGTGGTGCCCATTACAGCTCAGGCGCTGGCAGACGGTATGGAAGGGCTGCTGACCGATGAGACACTGCGCCGGGAATACGAAAAAAAGGCGACGGTCAGAGCTGCGGAATATGCGCCGAAGAAATGTATTGCCCGGATTGAAGCGTTAATTTCGTGAGGATAGATATGATACCAAAAATCATTCACTACTGCTGGTTTGGCAGGGGCGAGGTGCCCAAGCTGATGAAAAAATGCCTGAAAAGCTGGGATAAGTTCTGCCCCGGCTGGGAGATCCGTCTTTGGAACGAGGATAATTTCGATGTAAACTCCACGCTATGGACAAAGCAGGCCTACGAGGCAAAAAAATATGCCTTTGTGGCAGATTATGTGCGGATATGGGTGCTGGAAAAGTGTGGCGGCGTGTATCTGGATACCGATCAGGAGCTGGTCAAGCCGTTGGAGCCCTTTTTGATGCATGAAGCCTTTATGGGCTTTCTGGACAGCAAGAATATTTCCGCAGGGGTTTTGGGCGCCGTTGCGCACCACCCGGTGATGGAAAAACTGCTTTCCTATTATGATGAAAGACCTTTTTATTCGGAAACGGGTATGGATATCAAGCCCAACACAAATTGGATGACAGATGTGCTGGTGGAGCTGGGGCTGAAAATGGATGACAGTTTTCAGCAGCTGCCCGGGGTGGCGGTGTACCCCCAGACCTATTTCTGCCCTACAAGCTGTGTAAGTATAGAAGATAAGACCTCTGCCGATACTGTGGCACTGCATCACTGGGCGATGACTTGGCGGACGGAAAAGGCAAAAAAAGATTTCGCAAGGGCAAAGTGGCACAGCACTCCCCTGTATAGGGGATGGGAGCAGGTGAAGATCTTGCCTCAAAGGGTCATCCGCAAGTTGTTTGGAGACGAGGCTATGGAAAAGCTGAAGCGTTTCCTTGGTAAGCAATGAACGGACGGGAGGTGTCCGCTATGATGCTGAGTGTTATTATCCCGGTGTATAATGTGAAGGACTGGCTGGGGGAGACGGTGCGTTCCCTGCTGGATCAGACCTTTCGGGATTTTGAGCTGATATTGGTGGATGACGGCTCTGCCGACGGAAGCGGCGAGCTGTGCGATGCCTTCCGGCTGGCAGACAGCCGGGTAACAGTCATTCATCAGAAAAATGCCGGGGTATCCGCTGCCCGCAACGCCGGGCTGGATGTAGCCCAAGGAGAATGGATCGGCTGGGTGGATTCCGACGACTTGGTGGAAGCGGATATGTTTGAGAGGATGCTGGCGGTGGCGGAGGATGCTGAGATCGTTCAGTGTCAGCATGACCGCTCCTGTGCCCTGAATGGCGGCGAAAGAAGCGATGCTGTGACGGTGATGGATGGCGCTGCCTTTGTACGGCGGATGTTTACCAAGCGAGGCGGAGCTTACACCAACCAAACTGCGCTGTGGAGCAAGATCTACCGTCGGAAGCTGTGGGAGGACATCCGGTTTCCTGTGGGGCAGGTCTATGAGGACGAGATGCAGACCTACAAGGTTTGCTTGAAGGCAAAAAAGATATTGGAGACAGAGGATATCCTTTACCACTATGTGAAGCGGGAGAACAGCATCATCACCGCCGAGAGCCCCAAAAAGATGCTGGACAAGCAGCTTGCCCTTGCCGACCGGCTGGAATATCTGCCCAAGCGGCTTCCGGACACGGAAAAGGACTGCGCGGAAAGCTTTGTGGGTTTTTCCAAGCACATTCTGTGCCGGCTGGAGGGGGATGCGTTGGAGCAGGGGATCGCTGTGCTGCTGGGGCAAAAAGACCGGTATCGGGCATATTTGAACCGGTATGACAGGCTGTATCTGCCTATGCTCCGGGCAAAAGGGCTTCGGGGCTGGGTGCTGAAAAACGATTTTGCGCCCATTCAGAATGTTTTGGCGAGGATAAAGCGTTAGGGGATTTGGAAAACGGGACGCAGATAAAAGAAAGAAGGGGTACTGTGGCGTTTATACAGAGGATCAAGGCTTTGCGGCATGAACTGTGGCTGCTGTTTTGGCGGAAAATGCCGCTGAAAAAGAATAAGGTCATTCTGTGGTCGGATAATTTCAAGACCTTCGGCTGCAGCCCTAAGTATATCGCTCTGGAGCTGGCGAAAAGCGGACAGTGGGATGTGGTCTGGGTGCTGGAACGGGGTAAGGCTGTGCCCGAGGTGCCGGGAATGCGTTTTGTGCCGTATTTCTCTATGAAATATCTCAAAGAGATCGCCACTGCCAAGTTTATCGTATGCAATCACCGCACCTCCGCCTATCATTATTTCAAAAAACGCAAGGGGCAGGTCTACATCCAGACATGGCACTCATCCCTGCGGCTGAAGATGATCGAAAAGGATGCCCCCATGCTGCCGCAAAGCTATGTGGACACCGCAAAGGCGGATTCCCGGAAGATCGATCTGCTGCTCTCCGGCTGCCGGTTCAGCTCGGAGATCTTCCGCAGGGCATTTTGGTATGATGGGCAGATATTAGAGCAGGGAACGCCCCGGTGCGACGGGCTCTTCGGTGACGGCAGTGCCGTCAAGGAAAAGGTCTATTCTTTTTACGGGATAGAGCCGGGGAAAAAGCTGGCGCTGTACGCCCCCACCTTCCGGGACGATCCCGGCTACAGCTATGGGCTGGATTTCGATGCCTTCGCCAAGGCGTTGGGCACGGATTGGGTGGTCGGCTGCCGCCTGCACCCCAAGTTTGACGGGAAAAATCTGGAGGGTGCTATCCCCATGAGCGGCTATCCCGATATGCAGGAGCTGCTCATCGCCTGCGACCGCCTTGTTACCGACTATTCCTCCTCCATGTTCGACATGGCAGTGGCGGGAAAGCAGTGCTGCCTGTTTGTGCCGGATCTGGCGGCGTATACCGCCGGGGATCGGGGGTTGTATTTCGATATCCGCAAGCTGCCGTTCCCGGTGGCGGAGGATATGCAGAGCCTGTGCAGGCTGGACTTTGACGCTTACGAAGAAAGAAGGCTGGCGTTTTTGGCGCAGATCGGCTCTTTCGAGAATGGACATGCCGCAGAAAATGTTGTAAAATGGATGCAATCCGCTAATTAAAGGGGGATGTTTTATGATCGTTGGCTATACCACAGGGGTATTTGACTTGTTTCATATCGGACATTTGAATGTGCTGCGCCGGGCAAAGGAGCAGTGCGACTATCTCATCGTGGGTGTCAGCACCGACGAACTGGTGGAAAGCTATAAGCATAAGAAGCCCGTGATCTGCTTTGCCGAGCGGACCGCCATCGTGGAGGCCATCCGCTATGTGGACAAGGTGGTGCCTCAGACCAGCCGGGATAAGCTGGCAGCGTGGGAGGAGCTGCGGTTTCACAAAATGTTCGTGGGAGACGATTGGAAGGGCTCTGAGCTGTTTAATAAGGTGGAGCAGGAGCTGAAAAAGCGGGGCTCCGAGGTGGTCTATTTCCCCTATACCCAAGGTACTTCCTCCACAAAGCTGACTCAGACCTTGGATAACATCAACGAAAAGGCGGAGAAAAAGAATGGTTAAGATAAGCATCATTGTTCCGGTGCATAATTCGGAGCAGTATTTATTTAAGTGCGTGTCCTCTTTGGTAGAGCAGACACTGGAGGAGATCGAGATCATTCTGGTGGACGATTGCTCCGCCGACACCAGCCGGGAGCTGATGGCGGACTACCAAAGTCAATTTCCCGACAAGATCCGCTGCCTGTATCTGCAGGAAAACATTCGGCAGGGCGGTGCCCGGAACAGAGGGTTGGACATCGCCAAGGGCGAGTACATCGCCTTCGTGGATAGCGACGATTTTATCGAGCCGGATATGTGCGAGCTGCTCTACACCGCTGCCAAGGGTGCCGATATGTGCGGCGCTGATTACTGGATCGACCGGGACGGAGAGCTGCAGGATGTGCCGCTCACCTACGGTGAGGGTATTGAGATGACGCCGGAGCGGAAGGCTGTGTTCATCGGCGGCTGCGGCTACTTCTGGAGCCGGATCTACCGCAGGGAATTTCTGGAAGAAAATAGCCTGCGCTTTCCGGAGAATACCTATTACGAGGATGCGTATTTTAACTTCATGACCGCGCTGTATGCCAAAAGCTGCGTCAAGGCGCCGGGGCAGTATTACCACTATTACCAGAGCCCCGATTCCACCGTGCGCCGGGACGGTCCTCATCAGTATGAACGCATTGCCATCCCCAGCCTGATCATCAGAGATTGCCGGGAGAGGGGGATTTACGAGGAGAATAAGGCGCTGATCGATTATAAGTACATCGCTATGCAGATGGGCAATATCCGCCATGTGTGCCTGAAGCATTTCTCCGGCGCAGACAAGGGGCAGCTTCAGCGCATCGCCAACGCGGTGAAGGAGGAATGTCCGGATTTTGCCAAGGGGAAGTACTATAAATCCACCATTTGGCAGCTTCGGGTCTATTTGCGGCTGACGCTGGCTTCTCCTGCGCTGGCAACGCTGGGCCGCAAGCTGGATTGGCTCATCGAGCTGGCGGCGGTGGTGCGGCATAAGCTGGGCTTCCGGGAATGAATTGTCCGGTGAAAAAATAATTCTTGCAAAATAGCGGTGGGTGTGATATAATATTCAGTGTGTCCATCGCGGACGCTATTTCCATTGGGATGTCGCCAAGCGGTAAGGCACCAGACTTTGACTCTGGCATTCGTAGGTTCAAATCCTGCCATCCCAGCCACCCGATCCGCTAGCTCAGTTGGCAGAGCAACTGCCTTTTAAGCAGTGGGTCCGGAGTTCGAATCTCCGGCGGATCACCAATAAAAAGCCACCCCTTTCGGGGTGGCTTTTTTTGGCTCCGACGGAGATTCGAAAAATTCAAATGCAAGGCTCCGGGGGAGCCTTGCTTGCCGCCGGTCTCGATCGGCGGATCACGCGCTGCTGTTACATAATGTGCTTCTGGTCGGAAGATGTACCGAATGGCGGGCGGTCAATGACCGCCCCTACGGGTTCTATTGGGAGATGTACCGAAGGGAATCCCCCCGGCGCTTCGCGCCACCCCCCTTTAGGCAAGGGGGGCTTTGGTGCGGCGCTTTCGGCAAGGGGGGCTTGGGGGAGATGGAGGTAGTGGCGGGCGGTCAATGACCGCCCCTACGGGTTCTATTGGGGGATGTACCGAAGGGAATCCCCCCGGCGCTTCGCGCCACCCCCCTTTAGGCAAGGGGGGCTTTGGGTGCGCCCTTTCGGCAAGGGGGGCTTTGGGGAGATGTACCGAAGAGAATCCCCCCGGCGCTTCGCGCCACCCCCCTTTAGGCAATGGGGGCTTTGGGTGCGCCCTTTCGGCAAGGGGGGCATTGGGCGCGTCCTTTCGGCAAGGGGGGCTTGGGGGAGATGGAGGCAGTGGCGGGCGGTCAATG
>JAFQFP010000019.1 GCA_017398625.1 Oscillospiraceae bacterium | reverse complement strand
AATCAAAATGAATAGAAACGATCAGGAATTTCTCGTACAGAAGATTCGCAGTCAGTACACCGAAAAGGAAAGCACCGAACTGGATGCTTTACGTGAACTGGATGCAAAGGTAAAAAGACCGGCCAATGTCTTTTCTTATGTATTTGGCAGTATCAGCGCCATCATTATGGGTGCAGGTATGAGCCTTGTTATGACAGACATCGGTGCAACAATCGGTATTGCTGATCCTATGATTCCCGGTATTGCAATCGGAATTGTAGGTATGCTTATGGCAATTATCAACTATCCTATCTACAAGCGTATCATGTCCTCACGCCGCAAGAAATACGCTGATAAGATCGTGAAACTCAGCGATAAGATTATGAGTAAATAAATTTTATAAAGGAGATATCAACAATGGAAAACAGAATTAAGACCGAGCAGGAAATCGAACAGGAGATGCTGGAGCTGAACGAGCAGTTTGCTGCATTCCTCCACACCAAGGGCATTGCTGCCAAGTTCAAGCTGGCATTCAACAATATGAGCGAGTCCGCGAAGAAGCAGCACGCTGCTGACGTTGCCGAGTTTGAAGCTGTTAAAGCACAGTCAGCAGAGGATAACAAAGAGTTTGCAGAATTCCTTCGCACTAAGGGCATCAAGGCAAAGTATAAGCTGGTTGTTGAAAACATCAAGAAAGGTATGTCCGAAGCTCCGGTCAACACCGCAGCGCAGATCGCCAAAACAAAGGCACATACTCAGGCAGCCGTTGCTCATGCTAACACTCTTGGTAAGCCTGGCGCAGTGACCTCCGAAGTAAATGCTTCCTCTCTGGAAGACGAATTTGACGCATTTCTGAAGAGCAAAGGTCTGGACGGCAAGTATACCGTTACTGTGACAGAAGAATAAGACCGAACGAGCGAAACGGCATTTTGCCGTCTCGCTTTTCGGCATTTTATGAGGTGGCTTAATGAAACGAAAATACAGCTATTTTGACGGTCAAAAACAGAGGGAACGGGAGTATTCTTATATCCCTGTTCGATACATACTTGCCGTTTTGATTACGCTTTTTGAGGTTCTTGCTGTTATTGGTATTCTGGTCGCTCTTTGCTATTATGTGCCGTACTTTTATCTTGCAGCCTGGGCAACGGAAATCTTTTGCGTGATTCGCATTATTGCTTCCGATGACAATCCCGATTACAAAGTACCGTGGCTGCTATTCGTGCTGATTATCCCCATCGCCGGCTTCATGCTGTATTTTATGTTTTATTCCAGAAAATTGCAGAAGCGATTTGTAAAGCGGCTGGATGCCTTAAAAAGTCAGGGTTATAAGCAGGATGACAGCGAGTTGTTTTCGACTCTCAAGAAAGAAAATCCCGCAGTTGCTTCTCAGGCAAAGATGCTGACAGGTATTGGCGAAGCGCATTTATTTACCGATACCAAGCAGGAGTATTTTCCCCTTGGCGAAGATATGCATCACCGTTTGATTGAAGACTTGGAAACCGCTGAAAAGTTCATCTATATGGAATACTTCATCATTGAAGAAGGCAAGTTTTGGAACTCCATATTGGAGATTCTGAGAAGAAAAGCCGCTGCCGGTGTTGAGGTTAAAGTCTTATACGATGACATCGGTTGTATGATGACGCTCCCCGGCAATTACCACAAAACGCTGAAATCCTACGGCATTGAGGCAACACCCTTTTCAAGATTGAAAGGCAACGCAGACAGTGAGTTCAATAACCGCAGCCATCGTAAAATCACAGTTATAGACGGAAAAATCGGATATACAGGCGGCGTTAATATTGCTGACGAATATATCAATGAGATTGTGAAGTACGGTCATTGGAAGGATACTGCCATTCGTTTGGAAGGCGAAGCAGTACGGGAATTGACAAAGCTGTTCCTTGTGGACTTCGGTATTAACGTGAGAAAAATGCCGAACATCCGTGATGACCTGTATCCCAAAACAGAGATAAAAGAACAAGGATATGTCATTCCTTTCGGCGATGGCCCACATCCTCTGTACAATCGCAGAGTTGGTAAGAGTGTAATTCAGAATATGCTGAACAGTGCTACTCGGTATATGTGGATGACAACACCGTATCTTATCATCGACAATGATCTGTGTCAAAGCATAGAAAATGCTGCTTTGCGTGGCGTAGATGTCCGCATTGTTGTCCCGCATATTCCCGACAAAAAGCTTGTCTTTGGTATGACACAAAGCTTTTACCACAGACTGATGGCGGCAGGGGTGCGAATTTATGAATACGAACCCGGCTTTATTCACGCCAAAAGCTATCTTTCAGATGATAACCAAGCGATGATCGGAACCATCAACTTAGATTACCGCAGTCTTGTCCATCACTTTGAAAACGGTGTGTGGATGTATGGCTGTGAGTCAATCAAAGATTTAAAAGCCGATATTGAGGATATCTTAAACAAAAGTATTGAAGTTACAAACGATATGCTGAAAACAAATCTGCTGCAAAGGTTTAGCCGAGCAGTAGTCAGAATATTCGCACCAATGCTATAAAGGAGAAAAATTTATGAATGCGATTGAAATCAGAAATCTTTCAAAGAGCTTTCGTGGGATGTATGCTGTTGATCATCTCAATATGACCGTTCCCGTAGGTAGTATCTACGGTTTTATCGGTGAGAACGGCAGCGGCAAATCCACGACAATGAAACTATTGTGTGGTCATCTCGTTGCCGACGAGGGCAATATCAAGCTGTTTGACCGCAAGCACACCGATCCCGGTGTCAGAGTCCGTGTCGGCGCATTGATTGAAAATGCAGGCTGCTTTCCCGGTTCCAGTGTATATCAAAACTTAAAGATGCAGTGCATCAATCTCGGTATCGAAAACGCTGACGAGGAAATCCATCGTGTTCTCGAAATTGTGCGTATGGAGGACAACGCAAATCTTAAATTTAAGAGTTGTTCTCTTGGTATGAAACAGAGAATCGGCATTGCTATGGCTCTGCTTGGTGATCCTGCACTGCTGATTTTGGACGAGCCTATCAACGGTCTTGATACAGACGGTATGCGCATTATGCGTGAAATCCTTGTTGATATTACGAAAACTTACGGTTGCACCGTACTCATTTCTTCTCATATTCTTGGAGAGCTTGAAAAGATCGCAACCCACTACGGTATTATCCGTCAGGGCAAGATGATTATGGAGCTTTCCGCCGAGGAAATGGATAGCAGAGCGCAAGTGTTTGTGTCCCTTAAAACAAAGGATATGAAAGGTGCGAAAGCTGTGCTTTCCGCTAAATTCGCTGATGTTCGCCTTGAAGATGAATATATCCGTATATATGACGTGGACGATACTGCCGAAGTTGTAGATTTCCTGATGAAAAATGGTCATGTGGTCAGTGAAATCAAAAAGAATAAAATCGGTCTCGAAGAATACTACATTGAACTGATGTCGGCAAAGGAGGAAAAATAAAATGACAAGAGAACTGAAATTCAAAAATCCGAGCTTTGCGGAAAGAATTAAAGGAATGCTTGGTGTGGACTTTTACCGCCTTTTCCATACCCCTATGTTTTATATCTTCCTTGCTATTGCCGCTATCATTCCTGCAATGGTATCAGCGATGACCATGATGCCCGACCAAAACGGCAATACGATGGAACCCTTATATTCAAATGTGTGGCAAATTATTGCTGCATCTGAACCCCTTTATGTCATTAACACCATTGCTGATTATGCCAATATGAATATGGTATTTATTTTCGGCGGTATTATGGTGTCCATCTTTATCGGTCACGACTATAAGTCAGGATATGTAAAGCAGCTCTTTACCACCCACGCAAAAAAGCAGGACTATATGATTTCCAAATCCCTTACCTGTGCTTTTGCGATGGCGTGTATGTGCATTACTTACCTTATCGGCGGAACAGTAGGCGGTTTACTTGTGGGCTATGAAACAACTGTTAATGTAGGCTCTTTGATTATCGCTATTCTCAGCAAGATGATTATGAGTCTTGGTTGGGCAAGCCTTTACACCTTCCTAAACATTATTTTTAGAAGATACTTCGGCATTTCTATCGCTTCAAGTTTCTTCTTTGGAACGGGTGTCCTCATTATCGGTGTTGCGGCAATCGTAGAGAACCTTGGGGTTCCCACATGGTTTCTCAACATCTTCCTTTACGGTTCGTCTGTCAATGCTTGTCTTATCAGCAACGTAGGAACGCTGATTATTTGCACTGTGGTATCGGTGGCTTGGGCAGTTTTCTATAATGTGCTCGGCACACGGATTCTCTCAAAGAGCGATGTATATTAAAGGAGGTCGAAACAATGAATGCAGTAGAAATTAAAAATCTATCTAAAAACTTCGGCCCCAAACAAGCCGTTTGCGGTCTTGATATGACTGTGCCGATGGGTTCTATTTACGGTTTTATCGGTGAGAACGGTTCGGGCAAATCCACCACTGAAAAAATGATCTGCGGTCTTATTCCTACAAGCGGCGGTTCCATTAAATTGTACGGCAAAGACTATACCGATATTGATGTTAGAGCAAGCTTAGGTGTACTGATCGAATCTCCCGGTTGTTTCCCCGGTCTAACCGTATTTGATAATATGATGCTCCAAGCCGCCAACCTTAGTATTCCCAATGCGGAACAAGAGGTTGTAAAGGTTCTGAAAATGGTCAGAATGGAAGGTGCCGCAGGTAATAAATATAAAAACTGTTCTCTCGGTATGAAGCAAAGAGTCGGCATTGCAATGGCTCTGCTCGGCAACCCCACTTTACTTGTTCTCGACGAGCCTTTGAACGGTCTGGATGCTGACGGTATGCGCATTATGCGTGAGGTGTTTACCGACATTATTAAAGACGGAAAGCGTAGCATTATCGTATCTTCCCATCTGCTTGGTGAACTGCAAAAGGTTGCAACTCACTATGGCATCATCCGTCACGGTAAGATGATCTGCGAAATGACCGCTGACGAGTTGGATGCAAGTTGTCGTACCTATATTGCTTTGCAGACCGGTGATATGAACAGAACTAAGATGCTGCTTGGATGCAAATATTCCCGTGTAGAAGAAGATGAAGCCGGATATATCCGTGTTTACGATTTAACAACACCCGAAGATGTTGTTACTTATCTTTACGAAAACGGCATCACAGTTACCGAGATTATGACAGACAAGATCGGTCTTGAAGAATATTATATTGATTTAATGAAGGGAGGCAAATGAGATGGAAAACACAGTAAGATTTGAAAAGAGCAGCTTCGGCAAAAGAATGAAAAGTATGCTGAAGGTTGATTTCAGAAGAATGTTTAAATCAAAGCTTTTTTACATTTTGATTGCCTGCGCCCTCGTCATTCCGATTCTTATGACCGTTATGATGACAATGATGGACGGTTCCGTTTCGGTTGATCCTCAAACCGGTGTAGAAACCGTGATACACGGCCCCGAAAATGTGTGGCAGTCCATCGGTACTCTGCCTACCGCTGACGGTGCAGCAATGGGCGGTATGGATGTTATGGCGATGTGTAACATCAATATGATGTTTATGCTTGTAGCTGTTTTTATCTGCTTGTTTATTTCGGATGATTTCAGAAGCGGATATGCCAAGAACCTCTTTACCGTTCGTGTCAAAAAAGGCGATTATGTTATTTCCAAAACCCTTGCCGGATTTGCTTGTGGTACGTTTATGCTGATTGCATATTTTATTGGTGCTATGCTCGGCGGTGCGATTTCAGGTCTGTCCTTTGACCTTGCTGGACTGGCAGTGGGAAATATCGTAATGTGTATGATTGCAAAGATATTTCTAATGCTTGTTTTTGTTGCAATATTTGTGCTTGTAAGCGTAGCAGCAAAGCAAAAAGCGTGGCTTTCTATCTGTGGATCTTTGGGCGGCGGTATGCTTCTCTTTATGATGGTTGGATTGATTACACCTCTCGGCTCTACAATGATGAATGTAGCTCTGTGTTTTGCAGGCGGCGCATTATTTGCGGTAGGACTCGGTGCAATTGGCAAAGTAGTGCTAAAGAAAACAAGTTTGGTATAATGATTCAAGGCAACGTCAGCTCGGCGTTGCCTTATTTCTTTAAATCAACACTTTTAGGGAAATGTGTTGTTCAGTTGCGAGCAATAAATCGTTAAAATAAAGTTATATTTTTTCAAAAAACCTCGAAACGCAAACAAAACTTTAACATTTGGATGTTATACTGTATAATGAATTATAGTAATAAGCGGAGGTAACACGATGTTTAAGATATTGATTGTTGAGGATGATAAGGAACTGAATAAGACAGTTTGCTCTTTTTTGAACCATAGCGGTTATGAAGCCACGGGCTGCCTTAATGCAAACGAGGCTTACGATGCTCTTTATGAAAATATGTTTGACCTTATCGTATCGGACATTATGATGCCCGGCGTTGACGGTTTTGAGTTTGCAAGAAACGTGCGTGAGCTAAACGAAGATATCCCTATTCTCTTTATGACTGCCCGTGATGATATTGCATCCAAGCAAAGAGGTTTCCGTATCGGTGTTGACGATTATATGGTAAAGCCGATTGATCTTGACGAGTTGTTCTTGCGTATTGGCGCACTTCTCCGCAGAGCAAAGATAGCCTCAAGCCGTAAACTTGAAATCGGCAGCTTTGTGATGGATGCTGACGAACACACCGCTTATCTCGGCGATGAGGAAATTTCGCTTACCAACCGTGAATTCAGTATCCTTTATAAACTCCTCAGTTATCCCAAAAAGACCTTTACAAGAACACAGCTTATGGACGAATTCTGGGATGCCGATACCGAAACTGCGCCAAGAGCTGTGGACGTATATATGACAAAACTTCGTGGGAAGTTAGCAGACTGTGAGGATTTTGAAATCAAAACCGTTCACGGACTTGGCTATAAGGCGGTGATAAAATGAGAAAGCCAACGCTGAAAAGCATATTGGGATCGATCAGCAGTTTCTTTCTTTTCTTCTTAACGGTGGGATTCATAGTATCCTGTACTACTATGTTGTTTGTCAACATATTGGCAGATACTGTAGGATTCACGCTCGCCCCTGAAAATGTGAATGTTGCCGCAAAAATAACGTTTTGGAATGTTGTTTTAATTACGTTTCTTTTTAAAATGGCAGACTACATTCGTCGTAAGATAATGGTAGAACGGCCGACAAAAACTATTATAGAAGCAACTGAAAAGATTATGGCTGGTGATTTTTCTGTTCGTATAAAGCCAATGGAAAGCTCCGGTATGGAAGGGTTCAATCAGATTGCCGAAGCAATTAACCAAATGGCAGAAGAACTTGGCAGTCTGGAAACTCTGCGCACCGATTTCATCGCCAATGTTTCTCACGAAATGAAAACACCCCTTGCCGTTATGCAAAACTACGGTACGCTTTTACAAGCGGATAACTTACCGGATGAAAAACGCATCGAGTATGCTAAAGGCGTTACCGACGGTTCTCGCCGTATGGCAGAGATGATGACAAACATATTAAAGCTCAACCGCCTTGAAAATCAGCAAATATACCCGAAAACTACCGAATTTGATTTAGGCGAACAACTCTGCGAGTGCCTTTTACAGTTTGAAAATGTGTGGGAAAAGGCAGAAATTGAAATTGACACCGATATTGCTGAGGATGTCAAGGTAAAAGCAGACGAAGAACTTTTGAGCCTTGTATGGAACAACCTCTTTTCTAACGCCTTTAAGTTTACTGAATCCGGTGGCACAGTAACTGTCAGCCTTAGCGCTACCGAGCATCACGCCGTTGTAAAGGTAAAGGATACCGGTTGCGGAATGACTGCGGAGGTTGGCGCACACATTTTTGAAAAATTCTATCAGGGTGATACCTCTCATTCGGCTCAGGGCAACGGACTTGGTCTTGCTTTGGTAAAGCGAGTGGTTGACATTATGCAAGGTGAGATCGGCGTGGAAAGTGCTGTAGGTGTAGGAACTACCTTCACCGTAAAAATACGGAGGGCTTGATATGGATTGGAAGAAGCTCGGAAAAGCCCTACTGTTTCCGCACATCGCCATAATGATTATTTTAATTCCTATCGCCACCGTATTTCTCGTATACTCAATGGTGTTTTTAGGAACAGAGTCGGTAGCCGCTATTATTTCTTACGTGCTTGCTTTTTATACCTTAACGGTCTGGTGCTTCAAAATACCGTACTTAATCCATTTCTTTAAGACCTTTAAGGATGAAAACAAATATGCAAGAAGATGGCAAGACGACACAAGGCTTCGGGTAAATGTATCTCTTTACGGTACACTGATCTGGAACACCGCTTATGCCGTTTTTCAATTAGGACTTGGCTTTTGGCATCATACATTTTGGTTTTATTCTATGGCGGGATATTATATCGCCCTTGCCGTGATGCGATTTTTCTTAGTTCGCCATACCAGTAAACACAAACCCGGCGAGAAAATGAAGGAAGAACTTATTAAATACCGCACTTGTGGCTGGGTATTCCTGCTGATGAACTTGACTTTGTCGGTCATGGTATTTTTTATGGTGTACTGGAACAGAACTTTCCATCACCACGAAATCACAACCATTACAATGGCAGCATATACCTTTACCGCATTCACAATGGCAATCATCAATATGGTAAAATACCGTAAATATAACAGTCCCGTCTACTCGGCATCAAAAGCAATCAGCCTTGCCGCCGCTTGTGTTTCAATGCTGACTTTAGAATCCACAATGCTGACCACCTTCGGTGATGGCAGCACCGATGCCTTGACACGCAAGATATTACTCGGTAGCACTGGTGGTGTCGTATCTGTTTTTATTATCATAATGGCGATTTATATGATCGTGCAGAGCAGTAAAAAGCTAAAAGCGTTAAAATAGTGAGGAAGAATTATGGAAAATAAAGAAACATTTAATTACACCTACTCCGCAAAAGAGCAGGATGAAATAAAGGCAATCAGAAAGAAGTATGCCGCACCTGAAGAAACAGAAGATAAGATGGCACAGCTTCGCCGCTTGGATGCAAGCGTTACACAAAAAGCTCAGGCAGTTTCTCTTGTGTTCGGTGTAATCGGTGCTTTGATTTTAGGGTTTGGAATGAGTCTTGCAATGACCAATTTGGGTGAAATCCTCGGTTCATACAGAGGGATGGCTATGCTGTTTGGGATTATAATCGGTATTGTCGGTATTGTTCTTGTGAGCCTTGCTTATCCGCTTTACAATCGTATTGTAAAGAAGGAACGTGAAAAGATAGCACCCGAAATTATTCGTCTGACAGACGAGCTGATGAAATGAGGAAGGTTATATGAATACCCCTAACAATAAACGCTATCGGGATATGACGGAGTGCATAAATGCAGCTTTTTCTTCCTTGCTTCAGAATAAAGAGTTGCGTGACATTACCGTTACAGATATATGTGAGATTGCAGGTATAGAGCGCAGTACCTTCTATGCTCACTATAATGATGTAGCTGCTTTGGCAAATGATTATGCAGCTCAGATTGAAAAGCAGGTCTCCGAGCAACCGCATAAAGAAAATGATTTTTCTTGGATATTTGAATACATAAAAGAACATCCCGATTTTTTCAAAATTTATTTCAAACTCGGTGTCAGCCAAGTATCCTCTGACTATAAAACAATCTTTTTCAGAAACGGCGCTTATTCCGTTGCGAAAATGTGGTTTGAGGACGGTTGCGTTGAGTCCTCTGAACAAATGGGTGTAATTATTAAAAGAGAATACGAAAAGATATTTAAATAATTATTCAAGCCCCGTTGGGAGCGCAGTAATTTCTGCATTCCTAACGGGGCTTTTTTGTTTTTTCGGCAAAGGGAGTTTTATTGGACACAAAAATATGATATAATTATTTTTAGAAGGCGGGAACAATTTGATGTTGCTTGTGTCGAATAATAAATAGAGGACACTATCCTCTGGAAAGGAGGCAAAAGAAAATGCCATTGTTATTAACAAGACGAAATGGACCACCCACACCGTTTCGCAACTCGGAATATATTCCGTTTTACTATTTTATCCCCAAAAGCATTTTACAAAAATGCGGCGCCGAATTAAATTCAATCCCACGCAATCCACGTATGATATTCTCTAATCGAGAAGCGTGCGAATTTATCGAAAGCGATCTGTTTTTGCTGCTTATCATTGATGCGACGGCATATATGGTATGGCCGTATATGGGACATAGTGAGTATATGGAGATATATTCCGGTTATGATCCTGCTTGGATTTTTGCTCATTCGCCCGGTTATTGGGTTCAGGAACTTATGGACGAGGGTATTGTTCCCACAGTAAATAACTTGTTCCAAAATTGCAATGAGGAATTCGGGTATGTAACCGAAGAAGAACTCGATGTTTATTTGCGGTATATTGTGCCGAGAGCAATGAAAAAGCATAATATGACTGCCGCCATACAAACAGCGGAAGAATTCAGATGCTTTGAGGATTTCGATTTTCGGAACAGTCGCCCAAAGACAGACTTTCATCGTAAATGGTATCACACCCGAACCAAGCATCCCATGATTTCCCTTGAGGAATTCAAAGAAAACTATGCTGAGAGCCACAACGGTCAGGAGTGGGACGAGCCTGATGCTTCACAAGATGTAGAAGAAAACGTTGCTTCCGAAATTTTGGTAGAGCAGTTTAAGGCAACGCTGACAGAAAAAGATATGGCAATTCTCCAAATGCGTATGGAGGGCGATACGCTTGAAGAAATTGCCGAAAAGCTCGGCTACAAAAATCATAGCGGCGTTCTAAAGCGTATTCGCAAGATCGGTTTGGCTTATGAAAAGTTTACCGGCGAAGATTACGGCTTTGAAAACAGAAAAATCACTTGATAACACCTATTGATGAAAAATCGGTAGGTGTTATTTTTATGCCCAAAATCAAAAGGAGGAAAAGCAAATGGTATGGAAGATCCATCCGTCGCATCTCAGGCGGGTAAATAAATTAGTAAAAACCTTATGCAGTTGCTATGATCGTGGCAACTGCATTTTGCTTGATGACGGAGAACCGCATAAATGCGTACAAATCATCAGTTGTTCGGGAATTTACTGCAACTATTTCAAAAGAGCTGTACTTCCCGCAGATAAGGAACTGTACGAACAAATCAAGAAACTCAACAAATTAAAGTAAGAAAAGGAGAAATGTAAAATGAAGAAATTTAATGAAATGTATGTTATCGGTATCGATCACGGATATGGGAATATGAAAACGGCAAACTGCTGTTTTCCTACCGGACTTATGAAAAGCGATACCGAACCCACCTTTGTCAGCGACCTTCTCGTATGGAACAGCAAGTATTATTCCATCGGTGTTGGTCATAAGGAATTTACGGCGGATAAGTTTAACGACGAAGATTATTACGTTCTCACCCTTGCCGCTATCGCAAGAGAACTCAGACGGGAGCGTATTACCGATGCCGCCGTGTTCATCGCCGCAGGACTACCCTTAACTTGGGTAAGTGAGCAAAAGGCAGACTTCAAGAAATATCTGCTTCAGCACAGCGATGTCAGCTTTACCTTCCGCAACACGGAATACCGCATTAAAATCGTCGGTGCGGAAATCTATCCGCAGGGGTTCGCCGCCGTTGCCGAAAAGCTCAGTGATTTTAAGGGCGTAAATATGCTCTGCGATATTGGAAACGGTACAATGAACCTTCTTCGGATCGTAAATAAGAAGCCTGATGCACAGCGTATGTTTACCGAAAAATACGGCACTCATCTGTGCGCTTTGCTTATTCGAGAGCAGATGATGAAACTGCACCACGCCACCCTTGATGATACTATCATTACGGAGATTTTGAAGAAAGGCACGGCGGATATTGACGGTCAGTATCTTGATACGGTTATCAAGACCGCAAAGGAATACACCGCCGGTATCTTCCGCCGTTTGCGTGAACACGACTATGATCCTAAACTGATGAAGCTCTATGTGGTCGGCGGCGGTGGTTGCCTTATCCGCAACTTCGCTGAATATGATAAAAGCAGAGTAATTATCAACGAGGATATTTGCGCAACCGCAAAGGGATATGAGTATATGGCGCTCGTCACCCTTAACAGAAACGGCGGTGTGGTATGAGCGTTAAAAATGTAAAAATCCGTTTCAATTTAGATAAGGAAAATGACCGCAAGGCGTATGAGTATCTGCAAAGCGCAGATAAATCGTACAGCAAGGCGGTCATTTCTGCTATATGCGGATTTATGGACTTATCCGAAAGGATGGCAACTGAAGATGCTTTCCTTGAAAGGGTTATCTCTACCATCCGAGAGGAAACGGCAAAAATCAATCCTCTTGGCGGTCTATTACAGTTTGTGCAGACACCCTCAGCACAAACACCCGCCGAAAAAGAAAACAAAGCTGAAACCGAAGAA
This sequence comes from Oscillospiraceae bacterium, assembly GCA_017398625.1. Lineage (GTDB taxonomy): Bacteria > Bacillota > Clostridia > Oscillospirales > Oscillospiraceae > Faecousia. Next base: position 47,704 of record JAFQFP010000019.1, on the reverse strand, counting down.
GCGGTACTCGATTTCCTTGATAGCTTCTAAGGTGACACTTATCCCTGCTTTTGACGGTATTGTGATGGCAATATCCAAAGGAATTGCCTCCACTAACCCTAATGGTTCCACTATTTCGCAATACTGACGGCACTCACATAAAATGTGGTGTCAGTATTAAAGAGAAGTAGAACCAATCGAAAGATTTGCACCAACAAGAACGGTATGAGGTCGCTCCCTCACGGTGCAAGTCACGGAGAATGTAAGGCATACGCCCATAGGCGTGTGTCTTACACCGTAACAAGCAGGACATTTGTGTGCCAAATGTCGCTTGCCGCCATAAGCATTATGGCGGACTCTTTAGGGGATAACCCCTAATACCCCATTATGAAAGGATGATGTTATGAAAAAACAAGATATACGGATCGTCGCCCGTGTTACCCAAAAGGAGAAGGAACGCATCAGCGACCTTGCCAAACGGTGCGGACTTTCTACAACCGAATACCTCCGTCAAAGAGCATTGGGATATGAGCCGAAGCTGACTCCGCCCGATGCTCTTTTTCATTTCTGCGAAAGGTTGGATGTTCTTATTGAGCAACCATTCTCTGCGGAAGTGAATGCAGCGGCACTGACCTTATTAAAGGATATATCGGCAGAGCTTATTACACCGAGAAAGGAGAATATGCGCAAATGGCAACCACAGGCTTTTGGCCCGTCAGAGGACGGTTAAAGGAAGTTATCGACTACGCCAACAATCCCGACAAAACCACCGCAAAGGAATACCTTGACGAAGATCTGTATGCCGCCATCCGCTATGTGGAGAATGATGATAAAACCGACCAAACGATGTTTGTATCGGGTATCAACTGCTCCAAGCATAACGCCTACAACGAAATGATTGCCGTTAAGCGCCGTTTCGGTGAACGTGGCAAAAATATCGCTTATCACGGGTATCAGAGCTTTGCCGCAGGTGAGGTCACACCCGTTGAAGCACACCAAATAGGAATGGAAACCGCACGGCAGATGTGGGGTGGCAAATATCAGGTGGTAGTCACTACCCACCTGAATACCGATAACATCCACAATCACTTTGTCATTAACAGCGTTTCCTTTGTGGACGGCAAGAAGTTCCGTAACGGTATCGGTGATAGGCTGGAGCTTCGCAAAATATCCGATTCCATCTGTGCGGCAAGAAATAAATCGGTGATCCAAAGCCATAAATTTTACAGCAACAAAAAGGAATATTGGATACGCAACTCCGGCAAGCTCACCCATCGAGATATACTACGCCGTGACGTAGATGAAGCACTTTCCAAATGCTGTACCTTCAAGGAATTTGAATATTACCTTAAATGCCTTGGGTACAGATTTGAGCGTGACTTCCGTTATGAACATCCTTCCGTTATAGCAGACGGATGGAAACGGGCGGTGCGCATATCAGGTCTTGGAGAAAAATATTCACGGGAGGCAATGAGAGAAAAACTTGTTGCGAACCAACGGCTCCCTGAACTGTGTGTGCTGATAACACCTAAATGGAAACGTGCGCCGCTGCTTAATTTTGAATACCAACTGCGGCAGGCACAGCGGAAGGATACGGTACAGTTATTATTTGAACTGTTCATTGAAATCTTGAAGCTCTGCACGGGTAGCAACATCCAAGAAGCGGACAACCGCCCACTCTCTCCGATGATGCGGACAGAGGTACAGAAATTAGATAAATATATCGAGGAATACAAGCTCCTTTGCGACAACCACATTGAGTCGCCAAAGGAGCTTTTGTCATTTCAAGAGAACTTATCTTCCCGTATCTCAGCATTGGAGCAGGAACGGTATGCCCTGCGGCTAAAACTACGCCGTGTGAAAACACCGGAGGAAGATGCCGCTCTGAAGGAGCAGGCAAAGAAGATCACCGCAAGAATTACTCCCTTGCGAAAAGAATTAAAAGTCGCCCTGCGCATTGAGGAGCATATTCCGAGAATTAAGGAACTGCTTGATGCCGAGCGCAATATCGAACTGAAACACAACGGTTTAATTAAAAAGAAAGAACGAGGTTATGAACGATGAAAAATACTAAGAAAAATATCTCTATTGAGAAACTACACCCCTTTGAGAACCACCCCTACAAGGTGCAGGACAATGAAGAAATGGATGCCCTTGCCGAAAGCATTAAGGCGCACGGCGTTGTATCTCCCATTATAGTCCGCCCCTTGGAAAATACCACAGACGAATATGAGATCATATCCGGTCACAGACGGGTTATGGCAAGCAGAAAGGCAGGGATTACCGAAGTCCCTGCTTTAGTTGTTTCCCTTGACCGTGATGCGGCGGCGATTGTACTCGTGGATAGCAATCTCCATCGAGAGCATATTCTGCCGAGCGAAAAAGCCTTTGCTTATAAAATGAAGCTCGAAGCTATGAAGCATCAGGGATGGCGTAGTGATTTAACTTCCGACCAACTTGGTGGGAAGTTAGAAACCGCCGACCTTGTAGGTGCAGAAACGGGCGATAGCAAAAATCAAGTCCGCCGTTATATCCGCCTTACCAACCTTATCCCCGAAATTCTGCAATATGTGGATGATGGGCGTATTTCCTTTACTCCCGCCGTTGAGCTTTCCTATCTCAATGAGCAGGAACAGTACGACCTTTTGGAACAGATGGAACTGAACGATTGCACCCCGTCACTCTCGCAGGCTTGCCGCTTTAAGAAGATAAGCCAAGAGGACGGTCTTACTCCCGAAGTGATTGCCGCCGTGATGAGTGAGGAAAAAGCCAATCAGCGGGAAATGTTCAAAGTCCCAATGGAACGCATACGCCAATATGTCCCTAACGCCAACGCAAAGCAGGCTGAGGATTTTGTTTTGAAGGCTTGTGAGCATTACCGCAAATTCCTGATCCGTCAGCGTAACCGTGATGAAAGGTAAGGTGAAGTATATGAAAAAAGTCAATATAGAACCCATTATGTTTTCGAGAAAAGGTGCAGGGCGCATTGATGAAAGCAGCCCCATTGACCTCTTGGAATATGTTACGCCAAGATCGGCGATGGCAATCGACAATACTCCCGTTTGCTATATCCCGAAGCAAATCACTGTGTCCGAAGAAATAAGCGGTACTATCTACGACGTTACCGGCGTTTTTACGGGCGAGGTTGATAAATCACTATTTCAGCAATTAAAAGAATTGATCCTATCCGAGCAGTTAGTGTAACTGCCGTAGGTTTGTAGAATCACCGCCGAGCATTGTATAATTGGCTTGCCCAATAAACAATGCTCGGCTTTCGTGAGAAAGGAGTTTATTATGGCAATGAAAGCCGAGAATATGAATCAAGATAAAATTACAGCCTTATACTGTCGTCTGTCTGTGGAAGATATTAAGGACGACAAAGACAAAAAGAGAAAGGGCAAAGAGGACGAATCAAACAGCATCAGCAACCAAAAGCAAATTCTTTCTGACTATGCCAAAAAACACGGATACACCAATACGATGTTTTTCGTGGATGACGGCATTTCGGGTACAAGTTTTGACCGTAGCGATTTTAACCGCATGCACCGAATGGTAGAGGAAGGCAAAATCGGTACAATTATCGTAAAAGATCTATCCCGTTTCGGTCGTGAGCATATTGAGGGCGACCGCCTTGCAGAAATCGTATATCCTACACTTGGCGTAACCTTTATATCCATTCACGAAAATATCAACACCTCTACGGGCGAAGGTATGGAAATGCTGCCATTCTACAATATATTCAACGAATGGTATGCGGCGCAGACCTCTAAGAAAATCCGTGCGGTATGGCAATCTAAGTCCGATAACGGTGAACGTGTATCTGCAACGGTAGCCTTCGGTTACAAGAAAGCCGATGACGATTCCAAGCAATGGATTATTGATGAGCCTGCCGCAAAGGTGGTGCGATATATCTTTCAGCTTTGTCTTGAAGGGTTGGGTGTTACCAAAATCGCCCGCCGTTTAGAAACAGAAAAGATTTTAACGCCAACCGCCTATTACAACAGTATTGGCAGAAAGACACGGAACAAGGTTATTGATCCCTACCGTTGGTCGAGTAATAGCGTAGACCACATTCTTGAAAATATGCAGTACACCGGATGTACCGTTAATTTCAAGTCAAGCACCGTCAGCTTTAAGGTTCACAAGACCGTATACAATTCCGAAGAAGATTGGGTTGTCATTCCGAACACCCAAGAAGCCATTATTGATATGGATACTTGGGAGCGTGTGCAGGAGATAAAAAAGCACCGTCGCAGAAATACTGCGACGGGCAGACAAAGTATCTTTTCGGGACTTATGTATTGCGGCGATTGCGGTTCAAAGCTATATTTCTGTGCCGCCAAAAGCGTAAAGGAGCATCAGGAATTTTACCGTTGCTCTGCCTACAAAGAAAACAGAGGCAGTTGCACGATCCATTTTATCCGTAATGTGGTACTTGAAAAGATGGTGCTAAAGCTCATAAGAGAAGCGGCGGAATATATAACGGAATATGAGCCTGTTTTTCTGTATCTGTATGGTAAGCAACACGAACTTCACAAAGCAAACAATTTCAAAGCCGCAAAGCAGGAACTTGAGAAAAACAAAAAGCGTATTGTGGCACTTGATAAGTTGATTGAAGCCGCCTTTGAAAAGAACGTGCTTGGTACACTAAGGGATGATTTGTTTGAGCGTATGACCGCCAATTACGAAAAAGAGCAAAGAGAATTGATACAAGCAGTTGCCGAAGCGGAACGGCAGCTTGCCAATGCAGAACAGGATAACCTCGACCTTCGAGCATTTCTTTCCATTATCCGCAAATGCACCGACTTAAAGGAACTGACACCCGAACTCGTCAATAGGCTAATAACAAAGATTGAAGTCTTTGACAGTACCAAAGACGAGAATGGCAAAAAGCACGTTCCTATTAAGGTTCACTTTATCGGTGTGGGTGTTATTGTAATCCCCGATGGGAAGACAATTCTTGAAACCTATGAAGAAATCCGCGAGAATCCGCCAAGAGTGGCGTAAAAGAGAAATACGGCGTAGCCTTTATCGGCTACACCGTATCCTACATACCCCGACTGTCCTTAGCCACCTCTGGCTAATGCGGGAGGCGTTTTCTGATCCGTTCCGGCAGTGGGCGTTTTCCCTTGCCCGCAAGCTGCGGTATTTGCCGCAAGGAGAAGCGGCTGCGGCGGGAAAGGGAACAAAAAGCTTTGGAGGATCAGCAGTGGCAGGAGAAAAAAGCCATGGAGCATCAGCAGTATCTGGCGCAGCTGCCCAACTGGAATGTGGTTTCCAGAGACAGTATTCAGCCCAAGGCGGAGCAGGTGCTGTATATCCTTGGCAATGGCTTCGACCTGATGCACCGCGTCCCGTCAAGCTACTATTCCTTCCGGGATTCCCTTGGGAAAAACAATCCGCTCCGCCTTGCGCTGGAGAATTTCTGGACACCGGAGGACATCTGGGCGGATTTTGAAAACGCGCTTGCCAAGTTTAATGGGGATGCCATGAGCGACTCCTTTATGGTGGATTTCTGGCTGGGAAACTATGAAGCTTATGACGAGGATGCTGGATTGGCAGAGTTCTACATGGCGGTCGAGGGGGCGGCGAATCCGATGCTGACCGTTATCCGGGAGCTGCCCCGGAGATTTCGGATGTGGGTGGAGTCGCTAAAGCTCGGAACGGCTGACCGTCCGCTGAAGTGCCTGTTTCGGGACGGAAAAGTGCTCTGCTTCAACTATACGGAATTTGTAGAAGACTTATATGGCGTTTCAGAAGAAAATGTGTGCTATATCCACGGCTGCCGCCGGAAAAAGAAAGGCGCTGCCAAAGAAAAGCTGGTGCTGGGCCATATGCCGGGGGAAAGCTATGCTGCCTTTGACCGTCCGGAGAAAAAGCCCCGCTGGCATAAGGATCCGAAAAAGCGGGGGCTTGTGGAGGCAGCCCGGAACCATGTTTTGCAGCTGATCGCGGATTGTGACGAAGAGCTCACCAAGTATTCCTCGGATATCATTGCCCGGCATAGGCCGTTCTTTGACGGACTTTCCGGCATCCGGGATATTGTTGTGATCGGACATTCCCTGTCACAGGTGGATCGGGAATATTTTGAAGCGGTGTGCGGAGGACTTTCGGACCGGCAGTATGTCCGCTGGTACTTTGGCTGTCACGGCTTGCGGGATCTGCAGAATGTGGAACGGCTGATCACGGAGCTGGAGATCCCACGCAGCGCGGTGTCGGTATTTCGCACGGATGACATTACCGTAAGACCGCTGCCTGCCCCGGCACCGGTGCCGGCTGCACCGAAGCCGCCCAAAAGCTGCCACAGTGCTTCGGAAGACCGGAAATGGTCGGTTCGGATCACCGGTGTGTCCATGGAAATTCTGGATGATAGCGGCGATCCGCAATATGAGGTATTGCTTCCGGGGTCTGCCGGGAATGCTTTCTTTACCCCGTCGGGAGAATACCTCTTTGTAATCATCCGGGGGGTGGGTTCCGGTGTGATGCTTTTCCGTTATACATCGGGAGACTGGCAGTTTGTAGATGAGCTGGAAGAAATACCGAACCAAGGGGTCATCAACCGCAGACTAAACCGGGTCTTTCTGAACGGCCACGAAATGACCTTCGTTTACAACAGCCGGATCCGTGTGTATGATCTTCGGGACGGAAGGCTGATCCGGAATCAGGCTATACGGCGTGCCAATGACAGAGCGTATGCAGGGGCGGATATGAGTGCCTGCTTTGTGAAATAGAAGGCGGAAAGAAACCCCGGACCGGTCACCCGGCGCTGCCCGGCTGTGGGGCAGGGGAGGGTTGCAATTTGGAAAAAATGTGGTACAATAGTGAAAAATCTACCGCAGAGAGGAAATCCCTATGGCAAACAGAGAGAAAAAACCGGAAATTCTTCCGATGCATATTATCCTGCTGATCCCCGCCGCCATTATCGTGGTGGGCTTGGTGTTCAAGCTCTTTGCTCTGGCGGTGGGCGCGATCTTCCCGGAGGGGCTTTTCCACCGGCCGGAGGAGACCACCCCCAGTGAGACCACCGTTGCCACCGACCCTCCCGGCCCCACGCTGATCGCCACTGCCACCTTGGGCGCTCAAGGCGATATGCTGATGCACAAGCCCATTTTCAACACCGGGGCGGTGTGCAATCTGGGAGACGGCAGCTATGACTTCTCCTCCATTTTCCGCTACATGGGTGATTATAGCGGAGAGCTGAACTACATGGTCGCCAATCTGGAGACCACCTTCGGCGGCGATGACTATCCCTATCAGGGCAACCCCAGCTTCAACTGTCCCGACAGCCTGCTGGACGCGCTGAAGGCAGCGGGCTATGATATGCTGCTCACCGCCAACAACCACAGCAACGACACCTTGATGCACGGCATCGAGCGGACACTGAAGCGCACCCGTGAGGAGGGTCTGGCTACTCTAGGCACCCGGCTGGACGGGGAGGAGCGCTACACCGTGGTGGATATCAACGGCATTCAGGTGGGCATGGTCTGCTACACCTATGCCGCGGAGATCCGCAACGGCAAGCCCAGCTTGAACTTCAATACCCCGGTGAGTGACCCGGAGCGGATCAACTACTTTACCACTACGGATCTGGACAGCTTCTATGCCGAGGCAGAGGATGTGATCGCGGATATGCGGTCCGCCGGCGCGGAAGCCACCGTGTTTTACATCCACTGGGGCGTGGAGTATGAGATCATGCAGAATTCCGCACAGGATTCCATGGCGCAGGAGCTTTGCGACATGGGCGTGGATGTGATCATCGGCGGCCATCCCCATGTGGTGCAGCCTGTGGAGCTGCTGACAGGCACCACCGATGCAAACCACAAGACCGTATGCATCTATTCTCTGGGCAACGCCGTGTCCAACCAGCGGATCGCGGAGATGAACATGAAGACCGGCCACACGGAGGACGGTGTTCTGTTTACCGTCAGCTTTGAAAAGTATTCCGACGGCACCGTGTGCATCGGCGGCGCGGATGTGCTGCCCACATGGGTGAATCTGCACAGCGCCAACGGCGGCAAGGAGTATAACATCCTGCCCTTGGACGCGGCAACGCTGGATCAGTGGCAGACGCTGTATAATCTGACCGATGCCCAGTATACCGCTGCCAAGGATTCCTACGCACGGACGATGGACATCGTAGGCGAGGGTATGCAGCAGGTAAAGGACTGGCTGGCAGAGGAAAACTGAATCAAACGGGGCTGCCGCGGCAGCCCCGCTTCAGTCTGTTAAAAAACCGGAAATCTACCAAGTCTCTTGTAGGGGCGGTCATTGACCGCCCGAAAAATTAAGTATTATTCCAATTCAAAAACATATAAATTTATCAAAATGTTGGGGAAATTGAAATTTTTCTTGTTATTTTTAACGGGCGATCTATGATCGCCCCTACGAATTTGATTGAAACATTGATGAAAAATAATTCTTTTTTTGACACTCTGACGGGGCTGCTGTGGCAGCTCCGTTTTCTTTTTGGTTGCGGGATGAAAATTCCTGTGCTACAATGGCAGTAAAGACCGATGGGGGCGTGCCCCCGAAAGGAGGCAGATATGCTTTATATCGGCATCGACCTTGGCACCTCGGCGGCGAAGCTGCTGCTGGTGGACGAGCAAGGAAAGATCCATAACGAGGTCACAAAGGAATATCCGCTGGAATTTCCCCGTCCCGGCTGGAGCCAGCAAGCCCCGGCGGATTGGAAAAAGGCGGTTTTTGAGGGCATTCCCCAATTGCTGACCGGCTTTGATGCCTCCGCGGTGGCAGGCATCGGCTGCGGCGGACAGATGCACGGTCTGGTGGTGCTGGACGAAGGTGACAATGTGATCCGCCCCGCCATCCTCTGGAATGACGGACGCACCGCCAAACAGGTGGAATATCTGAATCGTGTCATCGGAAAAGAAAAGCTGTCCGAGCTTACCGCCAACATTGCCTTTGCCGGCTTTACAGCGCCCAAGCTTCTCTGGATGCGGGAAAATGAGCCCGGGAATTTTGCCCGGATCGCAAAGATCATGCTCCCCAAGGACTACATCAATTACAGCCTCACCGGCGTCCATAGCTGCGACTATTCTGATGCTTCCGGTATGCTGCTGCTGGATGTGCGGGGCAAATGCTGGAGCAAGGAGATGCTGGACATTTGCGGCATTACCGAGAGCCAAATGCCCAAGCTGTTTGAAAGCTATGCTTGCATCGGAACGGTCACACCCGAAATTGCAAAGCGGCTGGGCATCCCCGGTACAGTCAAAGTGGTCGCCGGCGCAGGCGACAATGCCGCCGCCGCGGTGGGCACGGGAACGGTGGGGGCAGGGGGCTGCAATATCAGTCTGGGAACCTCGGGTACGGTCTTCATTTCTTCCAGCAGGTTTGGTGTTGACCCCAACAATGCCCTCCATGCCTTTGCCCACGCCGACGGCGGCTATCACTTAATGGGCTGTATGCTCTCTGCCGCGTCCTGCAACAGGTGGCTTTGCGAGGATATCCTAAAAACCGCCGACTATGCCGCGGAGCAGGCAGATATCACAGATGAGAAGCTGGGCAGAAACCGTGTGTTTTTCCTGCCCTATCTCATGGGTGAGCGCAGCCCCATCAATGATACCGATGCCAGAGGCGTATTTATCGGCATGACCATGGATACCTCCAGAAGCGACATGGTACAATCGGTGCTGGAGGGCGTAGCCTTTGCCATCCGTGACAGCTTTGAGGTGGCAAAAGCTCTGGGTGTCGAGATCCCCCGAAGCAATATCTGCGGCGGCGGCGCCAAGTCCAAGCTGTGGCGGCGGATCGTGGCAAATGTACTGAATATCCCCTTGGATTCCGTCGTCACCGAGCAGGGACCCGGCTACGGCGGTGCCATGCTTGCCATGGTGGGCTGCGGTGCTTACAAAACCGTACAGGAGGCGGCGGAAAAGCTGGTCTCCATCGCATCCACCGTCTGCCCGGATGACGGGATCGCCGCCCGGTATGAGGAAAAATACCAAAAATTCAAGAAGCTCTATCCTACTATGAAATCTCTTTTCCAGACACTAAAGGAGGACTAAACCATGGCAGAAATCTTTACAAACATCCCCGTGATCCCCTATGAGGGAGCAAAAAGCAAGAACCCCCTTGCTTTCAAGTTCTATAATCCGGATCAAATCGTTCTGGGCAAGCCCATGTCCGAGCATCTGCCCTTTGCCATGGCGTGGTGGCACAACCTCTGCGCCGGCGGCACGGATATGTTCGGCAGAGACACCGCCGACAAGTCCTTCGGGCAGGAAAAGGGCACCATGGCACACGCGAAAGCCAAGGTCGACGCAGGCTTTGAATTTATGCAGAAGCTGGGCATCCGGTATTTCTGCTTCCACGATGTGGATCTTGTCCCCGAAGCCGAGGATATCAAGGAAACCAACCGCCGCTTGGACGAGATCACCGACTACATCTTAGAAAAGATGGAAGGCACGGACATCAAGTGCCTGTGGGGCACTGCCAATATGTTCTCTAACCCCCGTTTCATGAACGGTGCAGGCTCTACCAATTCGGCAGATGTGTATTGTTTTGCCGCTGCCCAGATCAAGAAGGCTCTGGAGCTGACGGTGAAGCTGGGCGGTCGGGGCTATGTGTTCTGGGGCGGCCGGGAAGGCTATGAGACCCTGCTGAACACCGACATGAAGTTCGAGCAGGAGAACATTGCCCGGCTGATGAAAATGGCGGTCGCCTACGGCAGAAGCATCGGCTTTACCGGTGATTTCTACATCGAGCCCAAGCCCAAGGAGCCCATGAAGCACCAGTACGATTTCGATGCTGCCACCGCCATCGGCTTCCTCCGGCAGTACGGTCTGGATAAGGACTTCAAGATGAACATCGAAGCCAACCACGCCACCTTGGCAGGCCACACCTTCCGGCATGATCTGCGGGTTTCCGCCATCAATGGCATGCTGGGCAGTATCGATGCCAATCAGGGCGACTACCTGCTGGGCTGGGACACCGACGAGTTCCCCTTTGATGTCTACGAGGCGACCATGTGTATGTACGAGGTGCTGAAAGCAGGGGGACTTACCGGCGGCTTCAACTTCGATGCCAAGAACCGCCGTCCCAGCTATACGGTGGAGGATATGTTTGAAGCCTACATTCTGGGTATGGACACCTTTGCGCTGGGGCTGCTGAAAGCCGCCGCGCTGATCGAAGACGGCAGATTGGACGAGAACATCAAGGTCCGTTACAGCAGCTACAGCAGCGGCATCGGTGCCAAGATCGTCTCCGGGGAAGCCACTCTGGAGGAGCTGGCAGCCTACGCGGAAAATATGGGTGCTCCCGAGCTCCCCGGCTCCGGCAGGCAGGAACGGCTGGAGGCCATCGTCAACCAGCTCCTGTTCGGATAAGACAATACCTTTCGGTACATCTCCCCGTAAGGGACGAAGTGAGCTTCGTCCCTCCGGGGAGATTTTTCTACGAATCCCACGGCATAGCCATTGTGCAAAACGGAGAAATTGTGTTTTTTTAACAAAAGGCTTGCAAAGGGTACCAGAAAGTGGTAAACTGAATCAGAAGAATGGATAATTTGTTTATCTGCTTTGAATTCTAAGGAGGAACTCCCAAAAATGAAGCAAATGAAGCGTATTTTCGCGGCGGTTTTTGCACTTTGCGTGATGCTGAGCCTGTGTGCCTGCTCCGGCGGCTCCGGCAGCGAGACCACAGCCCCGGTCGAGACCACCGTTCCTATTGAAACTACTGCACCTGTTGAGACGACCGCACCCCAGCAGGGCGGCTATACCGTAAAGCTGGTGGATGAGGGCGGCAATCCCGTTCCCGGCGGCATGGTGCAGATCTGTCTGGATGCCTGCATGCCCACCATGGTGGACGCTAACGGCGTCGCCACATGGCAGGTCGAGCCTGCCGAGGGCTATAAGGTCAGCTTCCTGAAGCTGCCCGACGGCTACACCTATGTGGACGAAGCCGTTACCGAGTTCTATTTCGGCTCCGGCGAGACCGAAATGACCATTACCCTGAAGGCAGTTGCCTAAGAATCACGGAAAAATCCCGCAAAGCGGGTTTTTCGGCATTCCGAAAGACCTTCTGCGCCGGCTGCTTGCCGGCTGTCCCCGGGCGCTTCCCCTTGTGTAAGCGCTGATGTGCCCGACGATCGGTGCTGTTGGGCAGTTTACTCAGCGTTTACTTGAGGAGAAGACCGGGGCGGCTGACAGCCAGCCTGTCTAGGCGGTCCCGAAGGATGTCAAATATAAATTAGGAGGATACATAATGAAGACGAATTTCTTAAAGAGATTCATCGTAGTCGCTGTGGCTCTGTTCTTGGTGATCGGCTTCCTGCCCGCCAATGTTCTGACCGCAAACGCTGCAGAAATCACCTACACCTTCGATTCTGCTGATCTGACTGCAGCCGTCGATAAGGAAGTGCTGGAGCCCGGTGCTTATGGCACCAACGGTTACTTCAATCTGGTTGGCAGCATCACCAAGCGCGTATCCAGCGGCGCTGTTAACCGCATTGAGCTTGCCAAGAAGGGCGCAGGCAGCATCACCTTTACCGTTAGCGGTACTGCTAATGTTTCTCTGACCTGCCGCAGCACCGGCGACGGCAATATCTCTGACATCGTGCTGCAGGATGCCGACGGCAATGCCGTTGCCAGCACCGACGGTGTCAACACCGTAACCGGCAGCAGCTTTATCACCGTTTCCTATGCTGCTCTGCCCAGCGGTACCTACACCATTCTGGCTCCCGCCAATGGCACCCAGACCGGCCGCGGTGTCCAGATCGGTACTGTTGAGGTCGTGGAGACCGTTGGTCATGTCCACACCTATGATTCCGTTGTGACCGCTCCTTCCTGCACCGAGAAGGGCTACACCACCTACACCTGCAACGCCGAAGGCTGTGACTACAGCTATGTCGGTGACTATGTGGATGCCACCGGCCATAGCTATGGCGAGGATGGCTACTGTGTCAATGGATGCGGCCGCTGCGTTCATGCAGTGGACTACACCTACACCTTCGTTCCCGGTGATCTGACCATCGAGACCGGCGACAAGGAAGAGATCGGCGACGGCGCCGCTATCGGCACCGATGGCGCTTTCTCCGTAGTCGGCACCGTTACCATGCGCGGCTCCGCCGGCGCGGCAGCCAAGCAGATCGAGCTGGCTAAGGAAGAGGGCGGCAAGATTGCCTTTACCGTTTCCGGCAACGGCGCTACCCTGACTCTGGGCCTGTCCAGCACCGGCGGCTCCAACAATTCTCTGATCGCTGTTGTGGACGAGTATGGCTTCGAGCAGATTCCCGATGAGGAGGTCACCACCACCGGCGGCGGCCAGATCATGGTCACCGGCACCAGCACTACCACTCTGACCTACTCCGACTTGTGGGCAGGCACCTACTACATCGTATCTCCCGCCGACAGCACTGAGGCTCCCGAAGGCGAGGAATATGAGGCTATCAGCCGCAACACCCGCGTGCTCTCCCTGAAGCTGGAAGAGACCGTGGCAGTAGGCTGCGAGCACAATCCCATCTCCCTGTTCCTCGATGAACAGACCGAGACCGTTACCGTTCCCGCCGGTGAGACCGTTTACTATCAGGGCTACATCAACGGCATGAACCTGAGCATCAACGGCGAGGACAAGGGCCTGCAGACCTCTGCTAACCCCAGAATGCCCGTTGTATTCAACATTACCAACGAGGGCACCGAGGCTGCCGAGTATGTGCTGGTCGTCTCCTATCCCGCGGGTACCATGAGCAACCCCGAGGTGGTCGAGGCCGGCAGCCATACCGCTTCCATCGAAGCCGGCAATATGCAGGGCTACTTCTACACATGGACCGCTCCCGCGGACGGCACTGCTACTTTCGCTATTAGCAGCGAGAATACCGTTGGCTGGACATATACCATCAACAATGTGACCGCCGGTACCTACGGCGACGCCCAGTGGAACGACAGCGATCCCGTTATCACCACCCAGGAGCTGACCGTTGCCGAGGGCGACGAGCTGCAGATCATCATCAACACCTATGATCCCGCCGATATGTGGAGCAATCCCGCCGGCGATATCGCATGGTCTCTGGACTTCCTGTCCGATCTGGAGCGTATGCAGGCTATCGTGGATGCCGCTTATGCTCTGGCTGACGGCGCCAGCACCGAAGAGCCTGTTACTCTGACCGGTAAGATCGTCTCCATCCAGGAGGCTTACGATGCAGAGTATGGCAATGTTACCCTGACCATGGCTGTGGAAGGTTACGAGGATAAGCCCATCTACTGCTACCGCATCTATGCTGCTGACAGCATTACCGATGAGGATATGGCAAACCTGCTGGTCGGCGACACCATCACCGTCACCGGCTACATCAAGAACTACTATGGCACCATCGAGTTCTGCACTGTAAACAGCGTTGGCGCTACCATCGACGAGATCGTCAAGACCGAGGAGATCCCCTTCACTGTTACCTTTGATGTTCCCGCGGATGTTGCAGCCGTTGCTCCCATCAGCGGCAACCAGAACGGCATCACCCTGCCCAGCGCTGAGGCTGCTGAGGGTTACTCCTTCGTGGGTTGGGTCACCGCCCCCGTGGAAGAGACCGCTACTATGCCCGAGACCATCTATGCCGCAGGCTCCAGCTTCGCTGCTGAAGCAGATCTGACTCTGTATGCTCTGTACTCCTACGGCGAGACCACCTATGAGCTGTACTCCGGCGCTTTGGTGGAAGGCGACTATGTCATTGCCTACAACGATGGCAACGACGATGGCGCGCTGAAGGCTGCTATGGGCAGCAGCAACCGTCTGGCTTACGGTGTTGTTACCGTCTCCAACGGCGTTGCTTCCAATGTTACCTCCGATCTGGTGTGGCACATTGCTCCCGATGGCGACTACTGGACCATTTACAATGAGGCTACCGGAAAGTATGCTGCAGCCACCTCCACCAACAACAAGGGCGCGCTGCTGTCCTCTGTTACCGACTATGCCAAGTGGACTGCTTCCGGCTCTGATGTTTATGACTTCGTAAACCTGGGCAACAGCAGATATCTGCGCAGAAACGGCACCTACGGCTTCGCTGCTTATTCTTCCCAGACCGGCGGCGCTCTGTCCCTGTACAAGATGACCGGCGATCTGAACTACTCCACCGAGGTCGGCCCCGAGCTGTTCAATATGGCAGGTGTGAACCTGGCGCTGAACAACGACATCACCCTGTACCTGTACCTGATGGCTGAGAACTACGATTCCAGCTACACCATGGAGATCACCAAGAGCTATGCCGATGGCACCTCTGTCACGAATACCGTCGCTGCTGCCGATTGGGAGAACTACTACGGCACCATGTACCGTGTAGGCTTCAACGGCATCGCTGCCAAGGAAATGACCGATGAGATCTCTGTTGTTATCTACGACGCAGAGGGCAATCAGGTCAGCAATGAGTTTGTGACCACCGTTGCCGACGCCGCTGTTCTGGTGTACAAGAGCGAGGCAAACGCTGCTTCCTTCACCATGATGGCAGACCTGCTGAACTACGGTGCTGCCGCACAGGGCAACTTCAGCTACAACACCGATGATCTTGCCAATAACCGGCTGACCGCTGAGCAGGCAGCTTATGCTTCCGCCGAGTTTGACATGACCACCGTGGAAGGCACGGCTTCCGGCACCACCGGTGCTATGGGTGCGACTCTGTACCTGAACACCAACATCCAGCACAACTTCATCTTCGATGCCACTGTGGTGGACAGCACCATGACTGCAAATGTCAGCTACACCAACTACAAGGGCGTAGAGAAGACTCTGACCATCTCCGGCAGCGAGTTTACTGTCAACGGCAGCATGATCACCGTGAATGTCAGCGCGCTGACTCCCGCGGATGTGAATGTGCCCGTGACCGTGCAGATCGTGGATGCCGAGGGCAATGAAGTCACCTCTCTGACCGACTCCATCGCATGGTACTGCGTCCGTGCACAGGCAAGCGCTACCAACAACCTGTTCATCGAGCTGATGGAGTTTGCCACTAGCTGCAACGAGTACTTCGGCTAATCGACCCGAATCTCCGCAGGGACGGATGCTCATATCCGCCCGATATAGCGGAAGGCATTGACAATTCCTAAAAAGATGTCCCAACCGGTCTCCGGTTGGGACATTTTTTCCCTTACAGCCATTCAAATTCCGATTTGTCGGGTTGGTGATGCGTTGCAGTTTCGATAGCTGGGTGTAGGGGCGATCATTGATCGCCCGGCGGCAGGCGCTTTCGTATTCGCCGAAACTGTAGGCGAATATGTAATGTTTCTCTGCGCGGGCGGTTAATAACCGCCCCTACAGGCTCTGTCGGGAGATGTAGCGGACACCCCAACAAATCGGAATTTGGCGGTGGGAAAATCCCCCTCTTGGCAGAATGGGGAAAGTGTGGTATACTGGATAAAAACTTGCAGGGAGGACGCTATGGCAAGCCGAAAGCAAAAGAAAAAGAAAAAAGAACTGCTTTCCGGCGTGTTTGCCTTGGTGGGGGTGCTGGGTGTGCTGCTTATGGTGGCATTCGGTCTGTTTTTGCAGACCCCCGTGGAGCTGCCGCCCATGCCGGAGCCCACCGCCGCGCCCACACTGCCCCCGCCGGAGGCAAATCCCTACCGGGCAGAGGACTTCCAGTATGACGGCAGGTATCTTTCCTGCCTGTCCGGGGAAAGTGTGCTGGGCATCGATGTTTCCTACCATCAAGGGGACATCGATTGGCAGCAGGTGAAGGCTGCCGGGGTGGAATTTGCGATGATCCGGGTGGGCTACCGGGGCTATGAGAGCGGACTTCTGAACCAAGATATCCTTGCCGAGCAGAATTATGCCGGCGCAAAGGCGGCAGGCCTGCAGGTGGGAGCTTACTTCTTCTCACAGGCGGTATGCCTGTCGGAAGCCATCGAGGAAGCCCTGTACACCTTGGAGCTGACCCGGCATTGGGAGCTGGATATGCCGCTGGTTTACGATTGGGAGTATGTCAATGCCCAAGCCCGCACAGCGAATATCAAGGCAGATACCGTCACAGCGTGTACCAAGGCGTTTTGCTCCGTTATGGAAAAGGCAGGCCATGAGACCATGGTCTACTTCAACAGCTACCAAGGGGAGCACCTGCTCCGTTTGGAGGAGTTAAAGACCTTTCCGTTCTGGCTTGCCATGTATCAAGACCGGATGACCTACCCTTACCGGGTGGATATGTGGCAGTATAGCTGCACCGGCACCGTACCCGGCATTGCGGGGGATGTGGATCTGAACCTGTGGCTGAAATATGAATAAAGGCTGTTTCACAGCAAGCAAATGAACGAAAGAGGTGTCATTGCGAGCCAGTGCGCACACTGGCTCGGAATGACACCTATTTACATACTGCTTGCTGTGATACAGCCTTTTTATAGAGGAAACTGCTTGATCTTCGCGTAGCGCCGGGGGTACTGGGGCGGGGTAGGGGCGATCTTTCGTAGCAGGATCACGGCGTGAGCCGTGCCGTCCACCGGAAATTCCCGAACCGTTTCCACCTGCAAGCCCAGCTTGCGGATGGCGCTTTGCGCCTCGGCAAGCTCCTCCTTGGCGGCTGCGCCCTTCATGGCAAGCACAGCGCCGCCTACCTTCACATAGGGAGCGGTCAGCTCCAGCAGGATATTCAGCCGTGCTACGGCACGGGAGGTGGCGTAGTCATAGCTTTCCCGGCGGTCAGCCACCGCCTCTTCCGCACGGGCGGTGACGCACTGCGCCTCCACACCCAAGCCGGGCAGAAAGCCGCTCAGCCAGTTCATCCGCTTGCCCAGCGAATCCAGCAGGGTCAGCTTCACCTCCGGGCATGCGATCTTCACCGGTACACCGGGGAAGCCTGCGCCGCAGCCCACATCGATCAGCGTTTTGTTCTTCAGATCACACAGCGCCAGCAGGCTCAGCGAATCCAGCAGATGGAGCTTTGCCACTTGGGAGGGCTCTGTGATGGCGGTGAGGTTCATCACCTCGTTCTGGCGGATCACGCCCCAGCCAAAGTCACAAAGCCGCTGCTTTGTCTCCTCCGGCAGCTCCAGCCCAAGGTTGGGCAGACCCTCACTGAGAGTCGTCAGCATCTTATCCATTGGCTTCGGTGGGGGCGGTAATGGTCTGGAACACCCAGCTTTCATCATAGGGGTCAAAGGCGGGCTCATCGTCCTCCACCTGCAGGGGGAGGATGACCTCTTGGATATACCAGCTTACCAGCAGTTCATAGACCTGAGCGTAGGACTCGGTGCCGGCTTCGTCGCCGCTGGCCTTGAGATAGAAGTCGTTGACGCTGTCGGCAAATTTCTCCGCGTTTTCGTCCTTATTTTCTTCAAAGAAAGCATTGTAGGCTGCCAGATCACGGGTCAGATACTCGCTCTGACCTGCCATGACCTCCCGGGCGGTCTGGGGGCTGAGGCTGCTCAAGGCGTTGCAGCAGTACATATACGCCATGAAATAGCCGGAATACCGGAATTCCGGAGCGGAATGGGCTTGGCACGCCAAAAACGCGGCAAAGTTGGCATCGGATTCAATGGCGATGCACATACGGTGGGCCATTTCGTGGCACATGGTAAAGGGCATGCTCACGGCAGGGATCTGGGGGTTCACCGCCGCTTCGCCGGTGAGGAACATGGTAAAGCCGGTGATGCCCATGGATGTATACATATCCGCCCAGCCCAGCTCCTTGACGGGCAGGGTAGACCCGGCGAAAATAGGCATATAGCGCTGATAGGTCAGCCTCTGGAAGCCTTCGCCGGCACTTTCCGCCAGCTCATGGAAGCTGGGATACACCGGCTCGCCGTCGGGGCTGCGCTGGATCTGGGCAGACAGGCTGTTTGCCAGATCCCGGTAGTACACCGTGGCATCCTTCAGCTCGTCGGGGGTGGCTTCGGTGACCGCCATGCGGATATCCGCGGAAATAGGGCCGGAATAGTAGTTCAGACCGTAAATGCCGGTGTTCAGGCACCAGACCACACTGACGGCTGCCAGCACCCAGCCCAGCCACTGGATCAGATTCCAGCGGAAAATGATCATCAGCACGATGCTTGCCACCAGAGCCACAGCCAAGACCACCGCGGCGATCTGCCACACGCAGGCGGCGCTGCCGCTGCTCCACTGGGCAAGGAAGGTCTGGATCATTCGGGTAACATAGGGGTAGACCATATCCACAAGGTCGGTATGGGACTTCGCGAATTGTTGCAGCGCCACGGTGAACAGGCCCACCAGCGCCGCCACAAGATAACCACGCCAATATTTCAAGGGACTACGCCTCCTTTTTCTGTATTATTATGGAAAAATTGCCCCAATGGGCAGGAAAAAAGCCGGTAAAAGGGGTTTTTATAAATAGCCTATCATAGTATAGCACATTTTGCCCCGGTTGTCTCCCCCTAATTTTCTTAATTTTTTCTGAACAAAGAAAATGCCCCTAGGAAGCGTTCCTGCCGCTTCCTAGGGGTCGTTGTTCTTATTTTCCAAGGTGGCTGCTGACCACCCCGTGCAGATCCTCATAGGTAAGGCTTTCCACGAACACGGCAATGACGATGCCCTTTTCATCCAACACCAGAGTGCGGGGGTAAGTGCCTCTGCCGCCCAGATCGGAGTAGTAGCCGCCCACCAGACCCATATCGTCCAAGGGATAGTCGGTGGCGAAGTACATATTGGAGTTGGGGTAATACTGGGCGATGTAGGGGGCGGCGGTTTCGATCTGCAGGTAGCTGTGTACCGCGATCACCGTCACATCCTCGGCATATTCCGTGGCGATCCGGTCAAAATAGGGCAGCTCGTTGACGCAGGGGGTACACCATGTGCCCCAGAAATTCACGATGGTGAGCTTGCCGGTCTGGGTGGGGTCAAGGGTCTGACCGGTGAAGCCGCTGCCGTCCAGCAGCTCCAGAGCATAGCTGTGGCACAGGTCGCCCACCTCACTGCCCCGGTCGGCGGAGACGGGAGGCTGGGTCTGCCCGATGGGGGCAAAG
The DNA here is from genome assembly GCA_017398625.1 of Oscillospiraceae bacterium. Lineage (GTDB taxonomy): Bacteria > Bacillota > Clostridia > Oscillospirales > Oscillospiraceae > Faecousia. Next base: position 27,818 of record JAFQFP010000019.1, on the reverse strand, counting down.
TAGTAGCAGATGGCACCGATGAGCACCGCCAGCATCACAGCGGCGGCGATGCACCGGGTCACCAGCCTTGCTTTTTTCGCCTTGGGGCTGGGGGTATCGCTGCCCTCGTTCTTTTTCAGAAGCAGCAGGTTGCCCTTCCATTGGATGGCTTTGGTGGGGCAGACCTCCATGCACTCGCCGCAGCTAATGCACTCCTGATCCCCCACATGGCGCACATCCAGCTTGCAGTGGCTGACGCACAGGCCGCAGTTGGTGCATTTTGGGGCATCCACCTTGACACCGAATACGGAAATTTTATTGAACAGACCGTACAGCGCCCCCAGCGGACACAAAAACCGGCAGAACAGGCGGAAGGCAAACACAGAGCCTACTACGATGCTGACCATTACCAGAAATTTCCAAGTAAACAGGGGGCCCAGCATGGCAAAGTAGCTGGCGTTGACCTTGTTTGCCAGCAGGCTCAGACCTCCCTCAATGGTTCCTGCGGGACAAATGTACTTGCAGAAGGCGGGCAGGGGAGTGTCCTTAAAGGCGTAGGTCACCGGCACGATGACCACGAAGAACACCAGCAGCACATATTTTAAGTAGGACAGCACCCGGGTCACCGGGCTTTTCTTCAGCTTGGGGGTCTTGATCTTATACAGCAGCTCTTGGATCAGCCCGAAGGGACACAGCCAGCCGCAGATCATTCTGCCGAACATCAGACAGTACAGCAGCAAAATGCCGAACACATAAAACATGGTGCTTTTGCCCGCGCTGAAAGAGCCCTGCAGAGAGCCCAGCGGGCAGGCACCCACCGCGCCGGGGCAGGAATAGCAGTTCATACCGGGAACACACACCTGCTTGGTGCTGCCTTGGTAGATATTTCCTGTGACGAAGCCCCCCAGATTGGCGTTGAACAGCAGCGCGAAGTAAAGCTGCATCAGCTTGCGCTTGGTGGGCATCCATTTCTTCAGTTTTTCCAGCATACCCATCACCCCAATCCGATACATTCGGTGCAGATGTTCACCGCTTTGGTCAGCACATCCCGGAAGCCGCCGCCGGCGTAGCCCACCGCGATGAGCACCACAGCCGCCGCGATCAGCGCCGCCTTGAGCCAATGGAGCTTTCGCTCCCGGTGGGGGACGGGCTCAGCGGCGCAATCCTTAGCCTGCCGCAGAGCGGCGATCTCCGCCTCCATGCTTTTGCGGTTGTGGTACACGCACAGCAGGGCGCTGGCAAAGGAAACCGCCAGACAGGGCACGAACAGATACATCGCCCGGAGCATGGAAGCGTTGATCTCGGAGCGGTGGAAATTGCTGCCGTTTAGGGCGTAGATCAGAAAAACCACGGCGGCGATAAGGTTGACCGCGGTGCAGATCAAGGTGCAGCGCCGGCGGCTTTCGCACTGGGAAAGCACCGCCCTGCAGGTCTCGGGGGTACAGAGGGTCATGTCCGTCTTTTGGCGCAGCCGCTGCAGCACCATATGGGGCTGCCGCTGGGCTTTTTCCTTTTCGGGGCAGGGGAGAGCGGCATCCAGAATAAAGCCGCCGATCACCAGCGCCAGACACAGATACACCGGCAGGGCGATAGGTGCAAAGGCCTGCGCCACCGCTTCCCTTGAGAAGGGCTTGTCGCCGCTGCGGTAAATGCCGACACAGGCGCACATCAGACAGATCCCGGCGATCACCGTAACGATGCTGACGGCGATGCGGTAGATCCGGTGAAGCTGCTTTCGTTTTTGGGTGGTCATAAAGAAATCCTCCTGTGGAGTCGGAAATTCCCGTTTGTTTGATCCATTATAACACGGCAGCGGACAAAAGTAAATCTTGTACCGAAGTAAAAGGAAGGAAAATGCACATTACAGGTGGATAAACGGGCAATTTGCCGAAAACCGCAGAAAGAATCCCATGGATTTTTGGAATAATCCTTGCATTTACTGGAAAAATGCGGTATTATAGAATAACCTATGTATGCACTTTTCCGGAAATGAAAAAGACAAGAGAAAGGCGAATTATCTCATGAAGAAAATGAACCAGACAAAGCGCTTGCGGTCCGTTTTAATGGTATTGGTGGCGGCAGCGCTGATTTTTGGCGCCGTTGCTGCTCCCCATGCTCAGGCATCGGACTATGAGGCATCCTACATCAAGCCCCTGCAGGGCGTGGAGGTGGACTACTCCCAGTTTGTGGACAGCTCGGTGATGTACCGGCTTCCCGACGGTGTATCCTCGGAACAGGAGATCTCGGTGATCGTCACCGTGGATGTCCCGGATCTGATGACTGCTTACGAAGCCTCCGACAAGTCTGTGAGCTTCCGGGAGTTTGCTCTGTTCAGTAAGGAAGCCGCCGATATCACCGCCCGCATCCATGGGCAGAAGGCGGCGTATTTGGCTGCGCTGGAGGAAAAGGGCATTGCTTACACCGCCGGCAAGGATTACAACACCGTGCTCAGCGGCTTTGAGATCCTGATCCGCGGCGGTGACTATGAGGCAGCCTGTGCCTCCTTGGGCGAGGGTAGCAGCGCCTTCATCGGCGAGGAATACCGGATCGCGGAGACACAGCTTGTGGAAAACAAGGTCAATGTGTACTCCACCGGCATTTTCAACAGCGAGGGCTGCGGCTATGACGGCACCGGCATGGTGGTGGCGGTTCTGGATACCGGTCTGGACTCCAACCACAGCGCCTTCTCTCTGGATAATTTCACCTCCGACCGCCTTGGCCTGACCTATGATGAGGTGGCGGCGCTGCTGGGGCAGACCACTGCCAGCACCTTAGTGGACGGTCTGGGTGTGGACGATGTGTATATCAACACCAAGGTCCCCTTCGGCTTTGACTATGCCGACAGCGACCCCGATCCCTACTCCACCCACAATAACCACGGCACCCATGTTTCCGGCATCATCGTGGGCAAGGACGATACCATCACCGGCGTCGCCCCCAATGCGCAGGTCATTGCCATGAAGGTGTTCTCCGATGTGGTGGATACCGCCCGTACCGCTTGGATCCTGTCCGCACTGGAGGATTGCGTGGTTCTGGGTGTGGATGTGATCAATATGTCTCTGGGTACTGCCTGCGGCTTCAGCAGCCAGTCCGAGGAGGAAGCGGTCAACGGCGTGTATGAGAAGATCCGCCAATCCGGTATCAGCTTGGTGGTGGCGGCTTCCAACAGCTATTCCTCCGCCTACGGCTCCGAAAAGAACGGTAACTTGGGTCTGACCTCCAACCCCGACACCGGCACGGTGGGCTCTCCCGGCACCTACGCCGGCGCTCTGTCCGTTGCCTCCATCGAGGGTGCGGAGACTCCCTACCTGCTGTATGAAGATACCATCATTTACTTCGACGAGGCCACCAACGGTGCCAGCAAGGAGCTGGACTTCTGTGAGACCCTGCTGGGGGACAAGAATTCCGTGGAGATCGAGTTCGTGCTGATCCCCGGCGTAGGCCGTTCCGCCGACTATACCGGCATGGATGTCGCCGGCAAGATCGCGCTGGTGCGCCGCGGCTCCAATACCTTTGAGGAAAAGGCGATCATCGCCGAGGCACAGGGCGCGGCAGGTATCATTATTTATAACAATGTATCCGGCGATATCAAAATGAATGTGGGCGATGCCGCTCTGGCGGTGTGCTCCATCACACAGGACGACGGCGAGATGCTTGCCGGTCTGGGCAGCGGCAAGCTGACCATCAGCCGGGAGCAGACCTCCGGTCCCTTCATGACCGACTTCTCCTCTTGGGGTCCCACCCCCGATCTGAAGCTGAAGCCGGATATCACCGCCCACGGCGGCAACATCCTTTCCTCCATCACCGGCGGCGGCTATGACCGCCTGTCCGGCACCTCCATGGCATGCCCCAATCTGGCGGGCATGATCCTGCTGCTGCGGCAGTATGTGGTGGAGAATTTCCCTGCCATTGCCGGTGACAATGTGGCGGTGTCCGATATGGTGAACCGTCTGATGATGTCCACCGCGGATATCGTGCTGAACAAGAACGGTCTGCCTTACTCCGTGAGAAAGCAGGGCGCAGGCCTTGCCAATCTGGATAACTGTCTGACCACCCCCGCCTACATCACCACCTACGGTGCCGACGGCGCGGTGCTGGACCGCACCAAGCTGGAGCTGGGTGACGACAAGGAAAAGACCGGCGTATACGAAATGAAGTTCGCCGTGAACAATTTCGGTGAAAACAGCCTTACTTACAACATCGGCGGTTATGTGATGACCGAGGGCGTTTCCGATACCAAGACCAACGCAGGCGAGACCACCGTTACCGAGCAGGCCTACATTCTGGAGGGTGCTTCTCTGGAGGTCAAGGGCGTGCAGGGCGGCAGCCTCAGCGGCACTAAGCTGACGGTGGAAGCCGGCAAGACCGCGGATGTCACCGTGGTGCTGACCCTCAGCGATGCGGACAAGGCATATCTGGACGCTTCCTTTGAAAACGGTATGTATGTGGAGGGCTACATCACCCTCACTGCCGAAAAGGGCACCGAGGTGGACATGGGCGTTCCCTACCTTGCCTTCTACGGCGACTGGACCGTGGCACCGCTGCTGGATCTGGAATACTTTGACACCCATGCCGACGAGCTGGACGATGCCATCGATGAGGAGGATAAGGTCAAGGCAGATGCCTATGCCTCCCGTCCCATCGGCGGTGTGGAAAGCGACTATGTCAGCTATCTGGGTACTTACTACTTCCTGCAGAATCCCAAGGATATCGTGATCTCCGCCAACAAGGACTATATCTCCCTGTCCAACCGGGAGGGTGCCATTCATACCCTGCGGTTCGTCTGGGCAGGTCTGCTGCGCAACGCGGCTACCGTGGATGTGACCATCACCGACGATGCCACCGGTGAGGTGGTGTTCACCTGCCAGGATACGGATGTGCGCAAGTCCTACGGCGACGGCGGCGCTTCTATCTTCCCGGCACAGGTGGAGATCGAGTTTGATGTTGCGGAAGAAAATCTGATGAACAACTCCAAGTACACCGTCCGTCTGGTCTGCACGCTGGACTATGAGGACGGCGGTCTGGAGACCAATGAGAAGAATGTCTTTGAATTCCCGCTGACGGTGGATTTTGAGGCACCCACCGTCACCGGCGTGGAGTACTACTATGAGTACGACAAGACCATGGACAAAAACCGCCTCTATGCCAAGATCGGCATTTACGACAACCACTACGCCATGTCCGCGCAGGTGGGCTATGTGGCGGCAGCCACCGATTCCGAGGGCAATTCCACCGCTGAGATGAAGACCTTCGACCAGTTCCTCACCCCGGTCTATTCTCAAGAGGACAGCGTGACCTATGTGACCTACGAGCTGACGGATCACATCTTCGAGCTGAAGGAAAATGCCATGAACGACAATTCCTTCGTGGTCACCTGCTATGACTATGCTCTGAACTATGCCACCTATGAGATCGGTCTGCCTGCGGAGTATGCCGATTTCTACTTTGACGGTCTGGAGGAGGGGATCACCCTCAGCCCCAATGAGGTCTATTCTCTGGAGCCGCTGGTGCAGCCCGATACCGCATGGTCTGAGCTGCTGGAGTATACCTCCTCCCGTCCCAGCGTGGCACGGATCGTCAACAATAAGGTGGTGGCGGCATCCTCCGGCAGCGCCGTCGTTAAGGTCCGGGATCCCCAGACCAACAAGAGCATGACCTTCAAGGTCACGGTTCTGGCAGAGGGAGATGAGGGCTACCACCGCTATGATAAGCCCGTTGCGGATATCTTCCGGCTGGACGGCTACTATACCAACAAAGCATATTACATGATCGACAATGAGGAAAAGGATCTGGGCGATACCGGCAATACCCGGTTCTTTGAGGGCGGCTATGACCTGTCCATGTATCCTTCCGAATCCGTGACTCTGAACTATACGCTGGATGCCTATTTCCCCAACGACACCAAGGTGGAGTTTGAGTCCAGCAACGAGAATATCGTAAAGATCGATGAAAGCGGCAAGGTGACAGCCGTTGCCGAGGGCTTTGCCTCCGTTACCGTGAAGGTGATGATGGACGGCAGAAGCACCTACTACTCCGAATCCGTTTCCGTGGAGGTCAAGGATCCCTATGTGACCACCGGCGCGATCCTGACCCATTACTACGGCAACGGCGGTCTGGTCTCCATCCCCGCGGATCTGAGTCTGACCGAGATCGGCGGCTTTGCCTTCTCTAACTTCGACTATGTGGAAAAGACCCCGGAGGAGCTGGAGCATGATGATGCCGAGACCATGAAGCAGTGGTACATCGGTGAAAACACCGTCACCAAGGTGGTGATCCCCGAGGGCGTGGAGAAGATCAACCAGTACGCCTTCGCCAATCTGACCGCCTTGGAGGAGGTCATCCTGCCTTCCACCTTGGAATCCATTGAGTACGGTGCCTTCTATGGCTGTACGGCTCTGGAAAAGATCACCTTCAGCGGTGAGAACAACCTGAAGATCATCAACCAGCACGCCTTTGAGAACTGCGACCTGCAGGGAACGCTGGAGCTGCCCTCCATCTGTGTCATTTCCGACTATGCCTTCGCAGGCAACCAGAAGCTGAAGGGGCTGACCACCTCCGATACGCTGCTGTCCATCGGCCAGTACGCCTTTGCAGGCTGTAAGGCGCTGAAGGATGTGACCATCGGTGCGGAAAAGGTCAAGTATGCAGCCTATTGCTTCACCGATTGCGAAGTGCTGACCGAATTCTATGTCAACGCGGCGGTGCTGCCTGAGGGTATGTTCTATGAGTGCCGTGATCTGGCAAAGGTGAGCATCGGCCCCGATGTGAATTCCATCGGCCAGTATGCCTTCCGCAGCACGGCGGTATCTGAATTCACCGTCACCGGCGGCAGCGCCTATAAGGCACAGACCGCCGACCATATCCTTTCCGCCGACGGCAAGACCTTGGTGGCAGTTGCTCCCGTGCTGGAGGGCGCTTACACCAACGACAGCGTCACCGCCGTGGGTAAGGGCGCTTTCTCCCACAATATGAAGCTGACCTCCGCGGCGCTGCCCAATGTGACGGTGGTTGCGGAATACGGCTTCTCCTCCTGCGACCGGCTTGCGGAGCTGACCCTTGGTGAGCTGACCTCCGTTGGCGACTATGCCTTCTTTGAGGTGCCCATCACTCAGCTTCCCGCCTTCACCGCCCAGACCCCCATCGGCAAGTATGCCTTTGCCTACACCAACCTGAAGTCCGTCACCGTGCCCAGCGGCATGCATGTGGCAGAGGGCGTGTTCAGCGAGTGCGCCGCTCTGGAGGAGGTCATCATCGGTGACGATGTGACCCTTGACCAATATGCCTTCGGCATGAACAAGGATGAGGCATTCCGGATCATCGGCTTTGACGATGCCGGCGGCAGACGCTTCCGCTATGAGTTCTACTCTGCTCTGAAAAATCTGACCATCGGCAAAAACGCGGTGATCGGCAAGCGGGCATTTACCAATGCCGCCTGTCTGGAAACCGTAACACTGGGTGAAAACGCCCAGATCGGCGAGATGGCATTCTACAACAACACCATGCTGCAGAGCATCGACCTGTCCAAGGCGGTGTCCATCGGCAACTACGCCTTCTCCGGCGATGAGTATTACATCTGTCTGGACGACAGCATGACCGTCAGCGCTGTTTCCCCGGAGGGTCAGTACATGACCACCACCCACGCCAGCGCACTGACCGAGGTAGACCTGTCCTCTGCCACCGGCATTGGAGAGTATGCCTTTGCCCTGTGTGAAAAGCTGACGAATGTGGTGCTGGGTGAGAGCATCACCCGGATCCCCCAGTACGCCTTTGCAAGATGCACCGCCCTGCAGCAGATCAATCTGGATAAGGTGACCTCCGTGGGCGAGTACGCCTTCCGGGAGAGTGCCCTGCAGACCGTGGATCTGTCTGCCGCTGAGGAATTGGAGGGCTATGCCTTCGTAGACAGCAAGGCGCTGACCGCTGCCGTGCTGAATCCTGCGGGTATGAAGCTGGGCGAGGGTGCCTTTGCCTACTGCGCCGCCTTGACCGATGTGCAGAACCTCTCCGCCGTGACCGAGGTGGGCAGCTACGGCTTTGCCTATGCCGGACTGACCGGGGCGGACCTGTCCGCTGCCGTCACCGTGGGCGATCAGGCGTTTATGAAGGAGGAGCTGACTCCCTTCCGGGTGGTTCTGGGCACTGCGCTGACTTCCGTCGGCGACAATCCCTTTGCCATGTGCGTTCTGGAGCCCTTCCGGACGGAAAATGTTACCAATTTCAACGGCGTTGACTATACCGATACCGTGTATACCTTCCAAGCCAGCGAAAACATCTTTGTGATCGACGGCTCTCTGTACTGCGCCACTCCCAAGGGCTTGGAGCTGACCGTTTATGCCGGCGAGGAGACCAAGGATGTGAAGGTCGCCGATGGCACCGTGCGAATCACCGCCATGGCGTTTGCCGGCAGCGGTGTGGAGATGGTGACCCTGCCCTATACCGTGGAATCCATCGGCCATAAGGCATTCTTTGGCTGCGACAAGCTGCAGACCGTGGTCTTTAACAGCTATGATGCCCCCACACTGGAGGAGGAGTTCGATCCCGCCTACTATGAGTGCTTCGAGCATATCCCCGGCACCGGCGATTACGGCGACTACACCGATTACGACGGCAATGATGTCACCGTGCTGGGTACCGGCATGCTGCCCTACTATATGTGGAACGCCACCGATGGAATGTACTCCAATGTGTTCTACGGCGCCAACTTTGTGGATTATGTGGGCTATGTGGAGAACAAGCTGACCATGGTCCGACCGGTCAACGGCAAGAATTACGATTCCTACATCTACGGTCAGTACTTTGACCGGTTCATCGACGGCGCTTCCGCTGCCGACGATGTGACGCTGGCTGCCATTGCCGCCATCGACTCCCTGCCGGAGCGTGTTACCTACGAGCACAAGGCTCTGGTAGAGGCTGCCCGGGCAGCCTACAGCAGCATCGCCACCACCGAGCAGCAGGCTCTGGTGAAGAACTACGCGGAGCTGATCTCTGCCGAGCAGCGGATCATCGCCCTGACACCCACCGAGGAAGCCCCTGTGGAAGATCCTGCTGCCCCCGGCGATGAGGGCGGCAACGGCGGTGTTGGCGCGGCGGTTGCCATTGGCGCTGCGCTGATCGCCTCCTGCGGTGCGGTTGGTGTGGCGGTCTCCAAAAAGCGCAAGGGCGCTCAGGCAGAAGCACCTGCCGAGGAAGCTGCCGAGGAAGCTGCCGAGGAAGTCACCGAGGAAATTTCTGAGGAAGTCGCCGAAGAGCCTGCGGAAGAAACCGAAGCCTAAGAAAAACCGGGCAGGCCCACCTGCCCGGCACACGGAAAGCAGAAAAGGAAGCGGATAGAATGAATCAAAAATGGAAAGCGCTGCTGATGGCGCTTATGCTGCTGGGCACGGCGCTCCTTGCCGCCGGCTGCGCTCATGAGCCCACCCCTTATCAGGTCAACGATGGGGACAACTACAATGTCAGCGTCAAATTCGATGCCAACGGCGGCACCTTTACCACCAATACCGCCATCATTGTGGACTCCTACAACCTGTCTGAGGTGGCACTCGGCAGTGACGGCATGGCACAGATCGCCCTGCTTTCCCCCGATAACAAAAACCGGGGAAACGATGCCTTTATGCCTGCCAATAACGGCTATTTTCTGGCAGGCTGGTATGCACAGCGTACCGATACCGGTGCCGTGGATGCAAACGGCAAGCCTGTTTATTCCTACAGCGGCAAGTGGGACTTTGAAAATGACCTGCTTTCCTTGGATCCCAAGGGAAGCTACAGCGCCGAAACTCCGGTGCTGACGCTGTATGCCGCATGGGTGCCTCTGTTCCGGGTGGATTTTTACGAGCTTGGCTCCGGTGAGGCACTGAGCAGCTATGCGTTCAACCCTCTGGAGGTGGAGCAGATCCCTGTTCCCCAATGGGATACGCAGACAGGTGCCATCGAAATGTATAAATTCCCGGAGCGCTCCGGGCATACCTTTAACGCCGCCTATTACGATGCCGAGGGCAAGCAGCCGGTGAACACCGGTATGCTGAACCACCCCGGCGCCGTGGACGAAGCCACCGGCACTGCGCAGAACGCAGAGCTGGCGGTATATGTGGATTATACGGAAGGGGAGTGGTACCACATCTACAATGTGGAGCAGTTCCTGAAGAATGCCAGCGTAGCCGGCAGCTATGTGATCCACGCGGATCTGGACTTTACGGATAAGATCTGGCCCAGCTCCTTTATGTACGGCAATTACAGCGGTACCATTCAGGGCAACGGTCACATTTTTAAGAATATCTCCCTTGCCCAGACCAACAATTCCAAGATCAACGCAGGTCTGTTCGGAAATCTCACGGAAAACGCGTCTGTTTCCGATGTGACCTTTGAAAATGTTACCTTTACCATCAAAGCCGGCACCCGCATGGTGGGTACCAACTTCGGTCTGCTGGCAGGCACCGTCTCCAACGGCGCCAAGCTGACAGGGGTGCAGGTGCTGCGATCCCGGCTGCTGATCGATTCCGGCTGCTATTTCGGCGTGGACGATTACAGCATCGGTCTGGTTTGCGGCATGGGTGATGCCTCCGTGGTCGCCCAGCCTCAGATCACCTGCGAAGCCACCGGCGACAAGCCCGAGAGCGTTGTAATTACCGTTGACGGCAACACCGTCACGCTGGAATTTATTTCGTAAAACAAGAAAAGGAGTATCAACATGAAAAAAAGACTGATTTGCCTGCTGCTGTGCATCGCCCTGTGCTTCGGTATGGCAGCAACTTTCTCCGGCTGCGGCGGCGGCAGCAGCGCCGATGCCTTCGTTATTATGACGGAGCAGCTTGACGGCCTGTTCAACCCCTTCTTCTCCACCTCCGCTCCCGACGGCACCATCGTGAGCATGACCCAGATCGGCATGCTGTCCTCCCGCTATGTCAACGAGAAGGTAGAGGTCGCCTACGGTGACAACGAAGCCGTTGTAGTCAAGGATTACCAGATCCAAGCCAATGACGACGACACCACCACCTACACCTTCGTGCTGAAAAACGGTATTCTGTTTGCCGACGGTCATCCTCTGACCATGGAGGATGTGCTGTTCAACTACTATGTGTACTTAGACCCGGTCTACACCGGCTCCTCCACCCTGTACTCCACCGATATCGTGGGCCTTGCGGAGTACCGCACCCAGACCGTGGGCTCCGGCTCCGATGACAGCGACAGCCTGATCGCTTCTCAGGCAGCCACCCGTGCCCAAGCCCGTATCAACGAGCTGGTGAACCTGTTCAACTCCGAGATCAAGGCTTCTGCCACCAAGGAAGTGGGCTACGATGCCATGAAGGCAGCCATTCAGGGCTATTCCGTGTCCTCCGGCTATAAGAGTGCCATCTCCAACGATCCCGGCGAGGTCTCCAGCCAGAATCTGCTGGCTGACTACGACTATGCGCTGAAGCTCTTCAAGGAAGAGCTGGAGACCGACTATGTCAGCGCGCAGGAGTCTTATATCGACGAGCCCTACAAGTCCCATGAGGAATTTAAGGACGAGATCTTCTGCTTCATGTTCACCGAGGGCTATGTGGAAGTGGAATACGCCAAGGGTGCCGACGGCAAGATCGACCGTACCGCCATCGAAAAGCTGACTCCCGCTTATCCCGCCTCCATCACCACCAAGGAAGCAGCCATCGACTACATCTACAAGGATAAGATCGCCCGTGAGCTGAACATCATCTTGCAGTACTGGGCAACCGCCAACACCCTGACCAGCGAGTACACCGCCAAGGCAAAGGAAGTCATCCTCCATGAAAATGTTGCCGATGACGGCACGCTGGCAGTTCCCAGCATTTCCGGCATTGTGTCTCTGGGTCATACCGAGGCTGCCGGCTCCGTGATCAATGTCAACGGCACCGATTACACCGTTGCCTCCGGCCACAATGCCGACGGCACCGTTACCAACACCGCCGAGTACGATGTCCTGCAGATCACCATCAACGGCATCGACCCCAAGGCGATCTGGAACTTCGCCGTTACCGTTGCGCCCCAGCACTACTACGGTGAGGGCAGCTCCGTGGGCGTGGACATCGCGGGCAATCAGTTTGGCGTGGAATTTGCCAGCTTCGGCTTCATGTCCGATATCATCCAGTCCCCCAGAAATGTGAAGATCCCCATGGGTGCCGGCTCCTACAAGGCAACCGACAGCGAAAACAGCGATAATCCTGCTGAGAACGACTTCTACCGGGACAATGTGGTCTATTTCAAGGCAAACGAGAACTTCACCACCGTGGGTGAGGGCATCGAGAACGCCAAGATCGACAAGATCCGCTACCAGATCGTCAGCTCCAACAACGCCATTGCCGCGCTGGAAAACGGCACCGTTCACTATATCTCTCCCTCTCTGACCACCGATAACTATGAGAAGCTGACCGCTTTGGGCTCTAAGGGCTATGAGATGCTCACCGCCGAGCAGCTTGGCTACGGCTACATCGGTGTCAACGCTTCCAAGGTCAACGATATCAACCTGCGTAAGGCGATCATGTGCGCCATGAACACCGCACTGGCTCTGGACTACTACCGCGCCGGTACCGCATCCCAGATCTACTGGAATATGTCCAAGGTCTCTTGGGCTTACCCCACCGGCGTCACCGCCACCGACAATGGCAAGGATTACCCTCAGATGGGCACTTGGAACGAGGACATCGCCGTTACCAACATTGAAAAGTATATGCAGGAGGCAGGTGTCAGCGCAGGCGACAGCTCTCTGAAGGTCACCTTTACCATCGCCGGCTCCACGCTGCAGGATCACCCCACCTATAAGGTGTTCCGTGATGCCGCCGCTCTGCTGAACAGCTTGGGCTGGGAGGTCACCGTTGTCTGTGACACCCAGGCTCTGACCAAGATCAGCACCGGCTCTCTGGAGGTCTGGGCTGCCGCGTGGTCCTCCGCTTTGGACCCCGATATGTATCAGGTCTACCACAAGGATTCCACCGCTACCTCCACTCTGGCATGGGGCTATAACTACCTGAAGAACAGCGGCAGCGCCGAGGAGCTGCAGATCCTTGACGAAATGAGTGAGCTGATCGACGATGCCCGTGCCACCTATGACGAAGCCGAGCGTGCCGCCCTGTATGAGGAGGCAATGGGCTATGTGCTGGATCTGGCTGTGGAGCTGCCTGTGTATCAGCGCAAGGTGCTGTATGCCTACAATTCCAATGTGATCAGCAGCGAGTCCGTTCCTGCTGAGATCAACCCCTATTCCTCTCCGCTGGACCGTATTTGGGAAATCGAATTTGCCGGCTGATAAGGGGCGTGCCTTCTTATGTTAAAGTATATTGCTAAACGGTTGGCTTACGCGGTGCTGGTGCTGCTGGGTGTATCTCTGATCATCTACTGCCTCACCCGCCTAATGCCCATCGACTTCGTAAAAAATAAGGTCACTGCCGTGCAGACCTCCGGCGCTACGGTGAGTCAGGACATGGTGGACGCCATGTATGCCTCCTACGGCTTGCAGGAGGACGCGGGCATCGTGGAGATCTTCCAAGGCTATCTGAACTGGCTGGGAGATCTGGTCCGTGGCGATCTGGGCACCAGCTTCAAGTACGGCATCCCCGTGGCGGAGAAGATCTCCATGCATATGGGCACCTCCTTTGTGGTGGCGCTGATCGCTGCCATATTCGAGTTCATGATCGCCATACCCTTGGGCATCACCGCCGCTACCCACCAGTACAGCTTCCGGGACTATCTGGTCACTGTTCTGGTGATGATCGGCATCTCCCTGCCGGCATTCTTCTTCGGAAATGTGCTGAAGAGCTTCTTTTCCATGCAGCTTGGCTGGTTCCCCTCCAGCGGTCTGGTGGATGCCACCAAGGACTATACCGGCATTGCGTGGGTGGCAGACTATGCCCGCCATGTGTTCATCCCCATCCTCACGGTGGTGGTGCTCAGCGTGGGCTCCCGTATGAGAATGACCCGTACCAATATGCTGGAGGTACTGAACTCCGATTATATCCGTACCGCCCGGGCAAAGGGCCTGCAGGAAAAGGCGGTCATCAACAAGCACGCCTTCCGCAACACCCTGATCCCGCTGGTCACCTCCATGGCAGGCTTGCTGCCCAGCCTGTTCTCCGGTGCGATCATTACCGAGCAGGTCTTTGACCTGCCCGGTATCGGTAACATCGCCCTGCAGGCGATGAACGCCGGCGATATCCCCTTCATCATGGGCTACAATATGTTCCTCGCGATCCTCAGCGTTATCGGCATCCTTCTGGCGGATCTGATGTATGCGGTGGTGGATCCCCGAGTCAAACTTGAGTGAGGAGGCGCGGTATGGAAGAAATCAAGAACCAGACACCGGAAGCGGTGGATATGGATACCCCTCTTGACAAAAATGTGCGCCTCATGTCTCCCACCCAGATGCTGCTGCGGCGGTTTTTCCGCTCCAAGCTGAGCATCCTCGGGCTGGTGATGGTCATTGGACTGTTCCTGTTCAGCTTTGCCGGCCCGCTGGTGTATACCCAGTGGGGCGAGACGGATCTGGATAAGAGCGGCAAGGTGGAATACGCCAGCTCCCAGACCACCTACACCGTCAACGGTGTTACCTATACCCTGCGCCAGACCTTGGAGACCCGGGAGGTGGACAATTCTCTGGCACCGCCCTCTGCTGTTCACCCTCTGGGCACCGACGATCAGGGCTACGACATTCTGGCACGGCTGATGTACGGCGGTCGGGTCTCGCTGATCGTCAGCTTCATGACCGTCATTCTGCTGACGGTGTTCGGCGTCCTTATGGGCGGCATCGCCGGCTATTTCGGCGGCTGGGTGGACGATGTGATCATGCGTATCTGCGATGTGCTGATGTGCCTGCCCGGTATCCCCATCCTGCTGATCCTCAGCTCCGCCATGGACGGCTGGGTAGAGCTTGGCACCATGGAGGAGGGCTCCCGGATCTATGTGCTGATGCTGTTTTTGACCTTCATTTCTTGGCCGGGCACTGCCCGTCTGGTGAGAGGTCAGATCCTGTCCCTGCGTGAGCAGGAGTACATGGTGGCGGCAGAGGCGATGGGCTACAGCGTGGGCAGAAAGATCTTCAAGCATCTGGTGCCCAATGTGATGCCCCAGCTCATCGTGCAGATGAGCCTGAGTCTGGGCAGCATGATCCTCTACGAGGCGACCCTGTCCTATTTGAACATGGGCATCAAGGCCCCCTATACCGCTTGGGGCTCCATGATCAATATCATCACCACCGACCCCAACATCCTGCAGAACCATCTGAATGTGTGGGTGCCTGCGGGTGTGTGCATCGTCATTGCGGTTCTGGGCTTCAACTTCGTGGGCGACGGCCTGCGGGATGCCCTTGACCCCAAGGGAAGGAGGTAAGCCATGGCTAAGGAAAAGAAAGCCGCGGGCTACTTGACCGGCAAGGAGATCCGTGCCATCGCCAAGGAGAACCGGAAGATCACCAAGCGGCTGGAGGCTTACAAAAACCGCAAGGCAGAGGAAGCCGAGTTCCTCACGGAAATGAAAAACCCGGAAAACATTCTGGAGATCGAGGATCTGCACACCTACTTCTTCACGGAGCAGGGTACGGTGAAGGCGGTCAACGGTGTTTCCTATGATGTGCCCAAGAACGCCGTTGTGGGCGTTGTGGGCGAGTCCGGCTGCGGCAAGAGCGTCACCAGCATGTCCGTCATGCGGCTGATCCAAGGCCCTGCCGGTCAGATCGTGGAGGGTGCTATCCGCTTCAAGTCTTGGGAATACAAGCGGGACGAGAAGGGTCAGCCCATCGCCTTTGGCGACGGCTACGAGATGGTAGAAAAGATCTATGACATCGCGAAAATGCCCATCCATGAGATCCACCGGATCCGGGGCAAGCAGATCGCCATGATCTTTCAGGAGCCCATGACCTCTCTGAACCCGGTGTTCACCATCGGCGAGCAACTGGACGAGGTCACCTTTATCCACACCCCCGGCGCAACCAAGGAAATGGCAAAGGCAAAGTCCGAGGAAATGCTCCGTCTGGTGGGCATCATCCCCGAAAATGTCTACAAGGCATTTCCCCATGAGCTCTCCGGCGGTATGCGCCAGAGAGTGATGATCGCCATGGCGCTGGCGGCAGAGCCCCGGCTGATCATTGCCGACGAGCCCACCACCGCGCTGGATGTGACCATTCAGGCGCAGATCTTGGATCTGCTGCAGGACATCAAGAACAAGATCGACGGCTCCATTCTGCTGATCACTCACGATTTGGGTGTCATCGCGGAAATGGCGGACTATGTGGTGGTCATGTATGCCGGTAAGGTCATCGAAAAGGGCACTGTTTATGAGATCTTCCAAGATCCCAAGCACCCCTATACCATCGGTCTGCAGAAGTCCAAGCCCACCATGGGTCTGGATGACAGCACCGAGCTGTACAACATCCCCGGCAATGTGCCCAACCCCATCGATATGCCCGACCACTGCTACTTTAAGGAGCGGTGTGCCATGTGCACCAAGAAATGCTCCGGGGATTATCCCGGCATGGTGCAGCTGAGCCCCACCCATTTCGTAGCCTGCCATCTGTACGAAGAGGAGAAAGAAAATGGCTGAAGAGAAAGTATTGAATACCCCCAAAGCCGACTCCACTGTCTACGATGACGCAGCGCTGGCAGCGGAATACAAGGCAAAGCGGGAAAAGCAGCAGCAAGAGGATTTTCAGAAGCCCTTCGATCCGGATGTGATCTTGGAGGTGCGGCATCTTCGCAAGTGCTTCCCCCTGAAAAAGACCGTTACCGGCAAGGTGACAAAAGAGCTGGTGGCGGTGGACGATGTCTCCTTCAAGCTGAAGGCAGGCGAGACGCTGGGCATCGTTGGCGAGTCCGGCTGCGGCAAGACCACCACCGGCAGAGCCATTTTGAAGCTGCACCAGCCCACCGCCGGTCAGATCATCTTCGACGGCAAGGACATCACCCATTATAATTCCGCCCAGATGCGGCAGATCCGCAAGGAGATGCAGATCATTTTCCAAGATCCCTATTCCTCTCTGCCCCCCAGAAGCACCGTCGGCGGCATTTTGTCCGAGCCGGTGGAGGTGCACAAGATCGTGCCCAAGGAGCAGGTGAAAGAGTATGTTCTGGAGCTGATGGAAAAGTGCGGCCTGCGGGACTACTACTATGAGCGCTATCCGCACGAGTTCTCCGGCGGTCAGCGCCAGCGGATCTGCATTGCCCGCGCCCTGTCCGTCAAACCCAAGCTGGTGATCTGTGACGAGCCGGTGTCCGCGCTGGATGTTTCCATTCAGGCGCAGATCATCAACCTGCTGAAAAAGCTGCAGCGGGACATGAACCTTGCCTATGTATTCATTTCCCACGATCTGAGTGTGGTCAAGTTCATTTCCGATAAGATCGGCGTTATGTATTTGGGCGCCATGATGGAGTTCGGCACGAAGGAAGCCATCTTCACCAACCCCCTGCACCCGTATACCAAGGCGCTGTTCTCCGCCGTGCCCAACCCGGATCCCACGGCAAAGACCCAGCGGATCAAGCTGCAGGGCGACATTCCCTCTCCTGCCAATCCTCCCAAGGGCTGCCGGTTCCATACCCGCTGTCCCTATGCCAAGGAGATCTGCAAGCATGTAACTCCCGAATATAAGGAGTACGGGGAGGGCCACTTCGCCGCCTGCCACCTGCTGGACGGGGAGTAAGCTGCCATGGGCAAACGGAAAAAAGAGAAGATCACTTATATTGACGACGGCAGATCCCTGTCGGAGCTGGGCAGCGGTCAGCGGCTGAGTCAGCCCACCACCCAGCCCCGGGCAAGCCTCAAGGAGCAGTGGAACACCTACTGGGGCGCTGTGAAAATGATGTTTGGACCGATGCTGGTGTTTATCGTAGGGCTGTGCATCGTGTATATGATCGCCGCATTTATCTTCTCCGTGATATGAAAAAACAGCCTTTGGGAGCGTCCCAAAGGCTGTTTTTTGCGGAAAAATATGCTATACTAAAGAAAAAACGGGAGGAATCGGCATGGCAAAGCAGTATCATAAGCTGGTGCGGGACAAGATCCCTGCCATCATCACCGCCGGGGGCGGCGGCTGCCGTGTGGAAACGCTGGAGCAGCAGGCGTTTATCCGTGCTTTGGAGGAAAAGCTGTCCGAGGAGCTGGCGGAGTATCTGGAAAGCCGCTCCTTGGAGGAGCTGGCAGACCTGCAGGAGGTGATCCGGGCGCTGGTGGCTGCCCGGGGAGAGGGCTGGGAGGAGCTGGAGCGCCTTCGGCTGGAAAAACGGGAAAAAAGGGGCGGCTTCGACCGTCGCCTGCTCCTTTTAGAGGTCACCCCCTGACTCTGAAAAGACAAGCTTCCCCTAAGGAAACGCTGATCGATTTGCGGATCCTGCACAGAAAAGGCAGGGATTGCCACGCCGGTGTGCACACCGGCTCGCAATGACGGCAAAGTCGGAGAACTTCGCAAATCGATCAGCGGTCACGCAGGAGAAGCTTTTTTCTTTATCCCAGATAATGGCTCATAGCCAGCATCAGCGCGAAGCCTGCCAGCAGGGAATAGGTAGCCCCCCGCTCACAGCCGTGGGCGTGGGTCTCCGGGATCATCTCGTCGCTGATCACATAGAGCATGGTGCCCCCGGCAAAGGCAAGGGCAAAGGGCAAAATGGCGTAGGATACGCTCACCGCCAGATAGCCCAGAAGGGTGCCAAGCACCTCAATGATGCCGGTCATCAGCGCGGCAATAAAGGTTCGGCTGCGGCTCATGCCTGCCGCCAGCATAGGGGCGATGATCACCATGCCCTCCGGGATGTTCTGCAGGGCGATGCCGGCGGCAATGGTCAGCGCCTCTCCGGTGTTGCCGGTGCCGAAGCCCACACCGGCAGCGATGCCCTCCGGCAAATTGTGGATGGCGATCGCCATGACGAACAGCAGCACCTTATTCAGCTTTTCCGTCTGAGAGGGATGAGCTTCCTGATCCACCCCGGAGAGCCGGTGCAGATGGGGCACGATCCTGTCCAGCAGGTTCAGACACACCGCGCCGCAGAAAATGCCCACCACCGTAACCGGAAAGCCGCCCTTGCCGCCGTATTCCAGCGAGGGCAGGATCAGACCAACCACCGCGGCGCAGAGCATCACCCCAGCGGCGAAGCTCAGCACGATGTCGCTGAAGCGGTGGGAGATTTTTTTGAAGGCGAAGCCAAGCAGCGAGCCGATCACGGTGGCGCCGCCTACGCCAAGAGCGGTCAACAGTACCATTTCCATAGCAAGACCTCCTTTTTTTGCCGCTATTATAGCATACGGCAAGGAAAAGTAAAGCAGAAAAACCCGAAGCCCTGCGGAGGAAAAGCTTGCCGGGAAATCGGCTCACCACCGGGGCGGATAGGTGGTCTATGCATTTTTCTTGAAAAAGGACGGTTTTTTTCGGGGATTGCTTGTATTTTCTTGCGTCTGTCGCTATAATAGAGAAAATACACTGGGAATATTTCTGCTGGAGAGGATGTTATGGGAAATTACGACCGGAATTGGGAAGAACTGGGCAAAAGCGTGCAGGAGATCATCGACCGTGCCGTGAAGTCTCAGGATTATCAAAAACTGAATCAGACCATCCGGCAGACCTTGGGGTATGCCGTGGATAAGGGCGGCGAGGCAGTCCGCAGAGCTATCGACAATGCCGCTGCCGCTTCGGAGCAGAAGGCGAAGCAAGCCGCCCTGCAGACCCAAAACAAGAATCTGCCCGTTCTTTACGGCAGCATCACCCGCCAGACAGTTTTGGCAACGGTGAAGGCCGCAGGCGGCGGTGTGCTGTCCGCGCTGACGCTGTGCTCTGCGCTGTTCAGCGGTTTGATCAATCTGGTCGTGCCCGGTGCAGGGCCTATGACCGTCCAGCTTGTGCCGGCACTGCTGGGTCTTGGTGTAGGCGGCTGGCTGCTGGGCAGCGGCATCAAGGTGCTGAACCGGATGAGCCGCTTCAAAACCTATAAGTCGGTTTTGGGGGAAAAGACCTACTGCGCGCTGGAAAAGCTGGCACGATCCGTGGGAAGGGATGTGGGCTTTGTTAAAAAAGAGCTGCAGGGCATGATCGACCAAGGGCTGTTTTTGGAGGGTCACATCGACAACGAGGGGCAGAATCTGATCACCAGCAACGAGACCTACCGCCATTATGAGCAGAGCCTGCAGCAGCTTGAGCAGCGCAAACGGCTGGAAGCGGCGCAGCAGGCGCTGAAGCCCAACGCCAAGATCTCCGCGCAGGTGCAGGAGGTGCTGGATAAGGGAGAGGCGTTCCTTGCCCAGATCCGCAAGTGCAACGACGATATTCCCGGGCAGGAGATCTCCGACAAGATCTCCCGCATGGAGCTGATCGTGCAGCGGATCTTCATCCGTGCCAAGGAGCATCCGGAGATCGTGCCGGATCTGAAGAAGCTGATGGATTACTATCTGCCCATGACGGTGAAGCTGCTCAGCGCCTATGCGGACATGGATGCCCAGCCGGTGCAGGGCGAGACCATCCTCGCCTCCAAGCGGGAGATCGAAGGGAGCTTGGATACGCTGAATCTGGCGTATGAAAAGCTGCTGGACTCGGTATTTATGGAGACGGCTCTGGATGTCTCCACGGATATATCTGTACTCAACACTCTGCTGGCGCAAGAGGGTCTGGCGGAGGATGATATTTCGAAATCAAAAAAGTAACAGAAAGGATAGAAGATCATGGATACTGAATTCAAGGATACCGCTATTCCCAGCCTGACTCTGGAGCCCGAGGTGGAGGCTGTGCCCGAAGTGGTGATGGAGGAGGAGCAGCAGCTTCAGCCTAAGGTCGCCGAGCCTGTGCTGACTCCCGAGGAGCAGCAGGCAGTGAATGAGTTTGCCGCCAAGATCGATGTGGAAAACACCGCCCAGATCATGCAGTACGGCGCAGGCACCCAGAAGAAAATGGCGGATTTCTCCGATGCGGCTCTGGCAAATGTCCGCACGCAGGATCTGGAAGCCGTGGGCGACCTGATCGTGGATGTGGTGGGCGAGCTGAAGGGCTTCGATGCCGACGAGAGCAAGGGCTTCTTTGGCTTCTTCCGTAAGCAGGCAAACAAGCTGGAGACCATGAAGGCGAAGTACGACAAGGCAGAGGTCAATGTGGAAAAGATCAGCGATGCTCTGCAGCAGCATCAGGTGCGTCTGCTGAAGGACTCCGCCGTGCTGGATAAGATGTACGAGCAGAATCTGGCTTACTTCAAGGAGCTGACCATGTACATCATGGCAGGCAAGCAGAAGCTGGAGGAGGTTCGCGCCGGCAAGCTGAAGGAGCTGGAGGACAAGGCGGCTGCCACCGGTCTGGCAGAGGATGCCCAGACGGCAAAGGATCTGGCAGACAAGTGCGAGCGCTTTGAGAAGAAGATCTATGATCTGGAGCTGACCCGTGCTATCTCTATCCAGACCGCTCCCCAGATCCGCATGATCCAGAATAACGACAATGTGATGGTGGAGAAGATCCAGACCACTCTGGTGAACACCATCCCTCTGTGGAAGAACCAGATGGTGCTGGCGCTGGGTATCGCCCACTCCACCGAGGCTGCGCAGGCGCAGCAGCAGGTCACCAATATCACCAATGAGCTGCTGAAGCAGAACGCGGAGAAGCTGCACATGGCATCGCTGGAGACTGCCAAGGAAGCGGAGCGGGGCATCGTGGACATCGAAACACTGAAAAAGACCAACGCCCAATTGATCCAGACGCTGGACGAGGTGATGAAGATCCAAGAGGATGGCAGAGCAAAGCGTCTGGCGGCAGAGACGGAAATGATGAAGATGGAAGAGGATCTGAAGATGAAGCTTCTGCAGATCAGCAACCAGAGCGGTAAGTAAAAAGCCAAAAACAGAGGACGGTCTCGCCGTCCTCTGTTTTCTTTCAAACAGATCCATAAAAAAGAACCCTGCGGCTGAGGCTCAGCCGCAGGGTGGCAGTATCAATCCGCCATCACAAAGGTGAAGTTGGGGTTATCCTCTGCGGAATCGGACAAAACATCCAAAAACGCGTCGGCATATTCCTCCAGATTGGTCTGCAGGACTTCAAAATTGCAGATGTAAAGCTGGGTCTCCCGGGAAATATCCGTCAGACAGTCATACAGAGCGTCCAGATTTTTTCCGTACCAGCCGGGAAGCTCCAGCACCTCGGCAAGGGTATTGTGGAGGATGGCTTTTGTGGTAATGAAGCTGCAATCAAGGGTACACAGGATCATAATTTACACCTCGCCGTAGAGTAAAGTAAAGGTTTCGTAGTGGTCGTCGGTATAGTAGATCAGACCGTCGTTGGAGTAGACGATGCGCTTGGCGCCCCGGCTGTTTTTGCCAAGGGTGTCGATGTCACATTCGTAATACTGCCTGCCGGACTTCTTGGGCAGCACGCCCTCGTAGTTGCCGAAACGGTCACCGCCGATGCACATTCCCTCGGCATAGTTCTCCAAGGAACCGCCCTCCCAGCCCAGCTTTCGGGCTTCGGATTTGGTCATAAAGTTGCTGGGCAGCTCGCCGTAGGTGTGCAGATACAGCGCCACATCATTCTTTTTGGTGTAAGTACCGTCCCGGTCGATGGGGGCCTCGGTGGGCTTTGTCTGCTGGGGCTGTGTGGGCTCGGTTTTCTGAGTGTCAGGAGCGGTGGTCTGGATAGGGGCGGTGGTGGATACGGGGTGGGCGGGCTGGGGGGCTTTATCGTCGAAATAGCCAAACAGCGCCAGCACCACCACCAGCACCACTGCCGCCAGAGAAGTCAGTTTCTTTTTCATAGTTGCCTCCGGTGGGTAAGATACGCCTATTATAGCGCGGAAACAGCGGTAATACAAGGAGAAAATTCAATTTTCCCGTGCTTATGGGGCAATTGCGCATTTTTGTGCCACAGTGTGTCAAAATCGTTTCCAGATTTTTGTATACTATTTTGAAAAAAGCCGCATTGTATCGGGAAAGACTTTGTGCTATAATCACCATAGCCGTAAAATGTCCTCCGCTGGGGGACAGGCTGCAAACTGAACTTTGGAGGAATACAGATATGCCAATGCAAATGGGCTTCCGTTGGTACGGCGAGGGCAACGACAAGATCAAGCTGTCCGATATCAAGCAGATCCCCGGTGTCACCAGCATCGTGTGGGCGCTGCACCATAAAATGCCCGGCGAGATCTGGGAGGTAGAGGAAATTGCCGAGGTCAAGCGCCAGTTGGACGAATACGGCTTCAACATGGATGTGGTGGAGTCTGTAAATGTCCACGACGACATCAAGATCGGCCTGCCTACCCGGGATCAATACATCGAAAACTATAAGCAGACCATGCGCAACCTTTCCCGGTTCGGCGTAAAGGTCATCTGCTACAACTTTATGCCCATTTTTGACTGGACACGCAGCGACCTGTTCCACCCGGTAGGAGACGGTTCCACCGCTCTGTTCTATGAAAAGGGCATGATCCAAGACGATTACAACGCCATGGCGAAGTACATTCTGGACTTCACCGAGAAGTATGATATGTCCTTCCCCGGCTGGGAGCCGGAGCGGATGGCAAAGCTGGATCAGCTGTTCAAGGACTATGCCCAGGTGGATCACGAAAAGCTGTGGGCGAATCTGAAGTACTTCCTTGAGGCGCTGATGCCCACCTGTGAGGAGACCGGCATCAAAATGGCGATCCACATGGACGATCCTCCATGGGATATCTTCGGTCTGCCCCGTCTGCTGATCAATGAGGAGAACATCGACCGGTTCCTCAGCATGGTGGATCATCCCTGCAACTGCCTGACCCTGTGCTCCGGCAGCTTGAACGCCGATCCCCGGAACAATGTTGCCAATGTGGTGCGCAAGCACTGTGACCGCATCGCATTTGCCCATATCCGCAATGTCAAGCACTTCCCCAATGGCGACTTTTCCGAGGCATCCCACCGGGATTGCGATGGCGAGACCGGTATTCTGGAGATCCTGAAGGCATACCACGATTGCGGCTACGAGGGATATATCCGTCCCGACCACGGCCGTCACCTGTGGGATGAGGGTCCCGGCAATGTCCGTCCCGGCTACGGATTGTATGACCGTGCGCTGGGTATCATGTATATGCTGGGTGTCTGGGACATGCTGGACAAGCTGGCAGGTAAATAACAGGAGGTAACGAGCAATGATGAATCTTCCCTTGCATGTGGATTTTTCCGGTAAGGTGGTAGTGGTCACCGGCGCAGGCGGCGTGCTCTGCGGCGATATGGCACGGGCATACGCACAGGCAGGCGCCAAGGTGGCGGCTCTGGATCTGAACGAGGAGGCTGTGCTGAAGCTGGCTGCCGAGGTCACCGCCGAGGGCTTTACCTGCATCGGCTACAAGGCGAATGTGCTGGATGCCGAGGCGCTGGAGGCTGTCCATCAGCAGGTGCTGGCGGATCTGGGACCCTGTGATATCCTTGTCAACGGCGCAGGCGGCAACAATCCCCGTGCCACCACCGACAATGAGTACCAACATGAGGCAAAGGAGGGCGGCAAGTCCTTCTTCGATCTGGATCCCAATGGTGTGGATTTTGTGTTCAAGCTGAATTTCCAAGGCACTCTGCTGCCTACGCAGGTGTTCGCAAAGGATATGGTGGCGCGCGAGAGCGGCAACATCTTGAATATTTCTTCCATGAATGCCTACATTCCGCTGACCAAGATCCCTGCCTACTCCGCTGCCAAAGCGGGCATCTCCAACTTCACCCAGTGGCTTGCCACCCACTTTGCAGGTACTGGCATTCGCTGCAACGCCATTGCACCGGGCTTTTTGGTTTCCAATCAGAACCGTGCTCTGCTGTTCAACCCCGACGGCACGCCCACTGCCCGTTCCGCCAAGATCCTGAACGGCACACCCATGGGCCGTTTTGTGGATTCCGAGGAGCTGCTGGGCGGTCTGTTCTTCCTCACCGACGATAAGGCTGCCTCCGCCATCACCGGCGTGGTGCTGCCCATCGACTGCGGCTTTGCCGCCTACTCCGGCGTATAACTGATCTACTAAGCCCCCGTTGCCGCAAAGACGGCAACGGGGGCGTTGTTTGTTTTTGGAAGTTTAACAGGCTGGCACTATTGACGGGACACGACACTTAGGGTATAATGTAATTGTCAAAATTTGCGTAACGGAGGAAAAAACATGAAAAACTGCAAGAAGTATCTGGCTTTTCTGATGGCGGTTTGTATGCTGGTCTCCCTGCTGCCCATGGGCGCAGCCGCTGCCGAGACCAACAGCGCCGGTATCATCGAAGCCAAAGGTCATCTCGAGTCCGCTTATGTGGAATGGAGCTTTGTAGACGGCGCTGACGGCTACAATGTCTATGTTCAGGCAAGCGGCGCTTCCGGCTGGACTCAGCTGGATGATATGCTGATCCGTGAGTATTCCAGCTACATGAGAGCGGACGCTCTGGGTCTGAAGGCAGGCAAGTATGTTCTGAAGGTCGTTCCTCTTGTGGGCGGCGAGGAGCAGGAGTCTGCCGCTCTGGAGACCAAGGTGCTGGATGTTCTGGCACATGACCGCAGCGGCTACGGCTTCGCTTCCGGCTCTACCTACGGCACCGCTTCCGGCGCCTACAACAACGACGGCACCCTGCGCTCCGATGCACAGGTCATCTATGTTACCGCCGCCACCGCTAAGACCTGCACCGCCACCGTTAACGGTGCTGTGTACACCGGTTTCCAGACCATTCTGGATGCCAAGCAGAAGCAGGGCACCACTGAGCCCCTTTGCTTCCGTATCGTTGGTCTTGTTACACTGAGCGATCTGGATCATATCTCCAGCTCCTCTGAGGGCATCCAGATCAAGGGTAAGAGCAATTATAACCAGATGAACATCACCATCGAGGGTGTTGGCGAGGATGCCACCGTCTCCGGCTTCGGTTTCCTGATCCGCAACTGCGGCAATGTGGAAATGCGGAATCTGGGCATCATGAACTTCATGGATGACGGTGTTTCCGTGGACACCAACAACTGCAACCTGTGGATCCACAACTGCGACTTCTTCTACGGCGACGCAGGCTCCGATTCCGATCAGGCTAAGGGCGACGGCTCTCTGGACACCAAGAAGTCCCAGTACATCACCTATTCCTACAACCACTTCTGGGATTCCGGCAAGGTCCATCTGGTGGGCAACGGTACCGATAGCGTCAACTATCTGACCTTCCACCACAACTGGTACGACCATTCCGACTCCCGTCATCCCCGCGTCCGCTGCGGCACCGTCCATGTTTACAACAACTTCTATGACGGCGTTTCCAAGTACGGCATCGGCGCCACCATGGATGCGGATGTCTTCTCTGAGGCAAATTATTTCCTCAACACGAAATATCCCATTCTGATCTCCCAGCAGGGCTCCGACATTTACGATTCCCTTTCCGGCGCTTATGACGGCGAAGGCACCTTCTCCGGCGAGGACGGCGGCATGATCAAGTCCTATGGCGATGTGATCATCAATGCCACTCGCTTTGTGCCTTACTCCGAGAACAGCACCCATTTCGATGCTTATGTTGCTTCCTCCCGGAATGAGACCGTTCCCTCCGGCGTTAAGGCTGCAAAAGGCGGCGCCGGCTACAGCAACTTCGATACCGCCTCCGGCTTCTACTCCTATGAGGCCGAAACTGCCGCCGAGGCTATGGCTACTGTCAAGCAGTACGCCGGCCGTATCAATCAGGGCGACTTCCAGTGGACCTTCACCGATGCGGACAACACCGACTATGAAGTGAATTCTGCCATGAAGAGCGCCATCACCGGCTATAAGTCCCCTGTGGTCGCCATCGGCGGTATGTCCACCAATACCGGTGCCAACGGCGGCGGCACCGATGCCACTGACCCCACCGGTGACAGCAGCGATCCCACCTCCGGCGGCACCACCATTCCTGCCGGCAGCTATGTCCATAACTTCACCGAGAACGCCAAGGTCAGTGACTTCTACACCATCAACGGTAACCTGACCAAGGATCGCGGCACCGTTACCTACAACGGCCTGTCTCTGACCCAAGGTCTGAAGATGGAATCCTCTACCACCATCAGCTTTACCGCTCCCGAAAGCGGCACGCTGACATTGGTGTTTGGCGGCAGTGATACCGCCTCCTCCGATCAGTTCAAGCTGAACGGAACCTCCACCTCCATCAATTCTTCCTTCATCTACACCGGAAGCATTGCTGCAGGCAGCTACACCATCACCAAGGACGATACCTGTACTCTGTACTACATGGTCTATACCTCCGACTCCGTTGCCGGCGGCGAGACCGATCCCACTGAGGAGTCCTCCGAGCCTACTGAGAAGCCCTCCGATCCCACTGAGGAGTCCTCTGAGCCTACTGAGGAGCCCACCGAGCCCTCCCAGCCTGCTGTCAGCGCGGATGCCAAGATCCACAACTTCACCGACGACGGCTTCACCAGTGATTTCTACACCTTTGCAGGCAACCAGATCACCAACGGCAAGCACGGCACCTATACCTACGACTTCGGTCACGGAACCGAGACGCTGAACAACGCGCTGAAGTTCGACAGCGGCGGATCTGTTGTATTTACCGCTCCTGCCAACGGCAAACTGACCATTGCCGTCGCCTCTGAAAAGTCCGGAAGAACAGTGGTCATCAACGATGGCACCAGTGATGTAGGCACGGTCAGTGTGGCTGCGGCAAAAACCCTGTATACACTTACCGTGGATGTCACCGCCGGTACTTCGTATACCGTTAAGCGCACCAGCGGCGAGTCCGGTCTGTACTACATCGCTTATGAGCCCGATGTGCAGGAGCCTGTGGTAGAGCCCTTCAGCGTTGCCGGTGTGAATCTGGCGCTGAACAACGACATCACCCTGTACATGTACCTGATGGCTGAGAACTACGATCCCAGCTACACCATGGAGATCACCAAGAGCTATGCCGACGGCAGAGAGGTCACCAAGACCGTTGCCGCAGCG